>DATAHF010000030.1:0-12807 GCA_036263315.1 Burkholderiales bacterium | reverse complement strand
CTCGCGGATGGAGAGCTGCCCGGCGAGGCTCACGGGCTTGGAGCGGCTCGCCTTGACGATCTCTTCGACGAAGAGCGTCTCGGCGGAGTCCGGCGCCGCCGTGAGCACCACCTTGAACCCGGCGCCCGCCAGCCGGTCGGCGAGCTCGGCGTTCTGCGCCACCGACAGGCACTTGAAGCGCCAGCGCGATGCCGCGTGCAGGTGCACGAAAGCGTCGTTGCCGACGAGCGTCGCGATTTTCTTCTCCGCTTCCACGCCCGGAACGAAAGCCACTTTCCTTTCGTCCAGGCCGGGCTGGATCCCGATGCGGCGCAGCGCATCCAGGTTCACCTCCACCTGGTGGCGCCGCCGCGCGAGCGGGAAGAGATGCGTGAAGCTGCCGCGCCAGAAGCGCCCGCGGTCATTCATGGCCGGCGCCACGCTATAGCGCGCGCCGAGAGAGCGCGCGAGCCATGCGCCGCGCGGCTGCTCGGAAAGATGCACGATCAGGTCGTAGGAGCGCTTCTTCAGCTTTCCGAAAAGCTTCTTTTCGAGGGACAGCCGGGAGAAAACTCCCTCGCGCCGCCATCGCCTGCCGACGACATGCAGCTCGCTCAGCGCCGGATGGCCGGCAAGCATCTCCGCCGTGTCGTCATAGACCAGCGCGTCGACTTCGAGCCTGGGCGCATGGGCCTTCAGCACCGCGAGCACCGGCGCGGCGAGCAGCACGTCGCCGTGATGCCGCAGCTTGATCACCAGCGCGCGCCCGCATTCCCCGAGCGGGACGGCATCCCTCACCATCCCGCGAGTGTACTAGTGGACTGCCAAGTCCGAATAAATGAACCGCCCATCGCCGGCGATGGCACCCGGGCGCACCCGAAGCGGCGCGGCGAGCATCGGCCCCTCGCACACGAAGGTATGGAATTCGCCGTTTTCGCCGCAGGGATCGATGCCGGGCGGAATGGCCTCCACGAACGCCGAGTCGAACAGGCGGCCGGCCCATTCGCGCGGCGCGACGCTCGTATCGACGCAGGTGATTACCGCGCGCACCCCGGCACGCGTCATTTCGCGCGCGAGCGCCGGCGTGGGCGAGCCCCAAAGCGGAAACAGCAGCCCGAGGCCGCTGGCGGCGAACTGGCGCTCGCGGTAGCGCCGGATGTCCTCGAGGAAGAGATCGCCGAACGCGAGGTGCGTAATGTCTTTCATCGTTTTCAGGAACCCATTCAACCGTTCCTCGTACACGTCGTTCGGGCAGCCGCCCGGAATGCCAATGCAATGCAGGGGAACGCCCGCGGCGCGCGCCTGCTCCTCCAGCAGCGCTTTACGGACATGGTGGATCGGTACGCGCTCGGACGCCTCGTCCAGCGTCGTGAACAGTCCCGCCACCTGCACGTCGGGTTGCATGCGCAGGACATGCAGCGCCCAGGCGCTGTCCTTGCCTCCGGACCAGGCGAGCAGGACGCGCTTCAGATCTTGAGCTCCACGCTCAGGCCCAGCGTGCGGCCGGGCAGCGGATACACGGCGTAGCGGTCCGCGGTAATAGCGCTGCGCACGGCGTACGTGTAGTAGTGCTCGTTCAGGGCGTTGTTCACGGTCAGCGCGATGCGGCCCCACTTCTCGCTCTGCGCGAGCTTCAGGTCGAGGACGCTGAAGCCGGGAATCCGGCGCCCCAGCGTATTCGGCTCGTCGTTGTCCATGACCTGGTTGCTGAGCATGGTCAGCGTGCCGGAGAGCTGGATGCGCGGCGCGATGTCCCATGCGGCACTCGCATTGAGCTTGTGCCTCGGAACGAGCGGCACCGTGTTGCCGGCGATCGCGAGGTTCGTCCCGATGGCGGTGCCCGCGCCGGGCAGGACGCCCTCGCGGAATCGCGCCTCGGTGTACGTGTACCCCGCCGATACCCGGAGCGAGCGCGTCGCCTGCCAGCGTCCGTCGAGCTCGAGGCCCTGCCGGCGCGACGGCGGCAGGTTGGTGTTGCCCACCCCCGTGGTGAACGGATCGAGGTGGATCTCGTCCGTGACGTCGGTGCGGAAGAGCGCGGCGCGCAGGGAATTCCCGTTGCGCCGCCACTCGGTGCCGGCTTCAAGCGTGCGCGCATGCTGCGGCCTCAGCAGCTGGAACTGCGGCGCGAAGAAGATATCGTTCTCGTAGATTTCCTCGGACGTCGCCAGGCGGAAGCTCCGCCCCGCGCGCGCGAACACGGCCCATTGCGCGCCGAGCGCCTGCCGAAGCCCGAGCTCCCAGGCTTGCTGGTTCTGCACCGCCTGGAGCGCGGGCGCAGCGCTGCAGCCGAAAGCGCATCCGGGCGAGGCGGGGTCGGCGACATCGTTCCCGGAGTATTTCGCGCGCTCGCTGCGCCACCCGAGCGTCGCCACAGTGCTCCGCGTGACATCGATGGAATCCTGCACGTAGTAGCCCTGCGTGGATTGCTTGACCGTCGCGATGTTGGTCGGCTGCCCGACGTGCTCCGGGCGGTCGGTGCGCCGGGACACGTATTTCCACGTGTACCAGTCCGCGCCGACCGTGAGGCGGTGCTGCATGCCCGCGAGCGCCAGCGGGATCCGCAGGCGCGGCGTAAAGCCGTCGTAGTCCACCTTGTCCCCGCGCGTGGCAGGAAAGCCGCTCTGGTCGAAATACGAGCGCGTCAGCTTGTCGCGATGATCGAGGCCCGCGGAGAATTCCACGTCGCCGAACTTTTGCGTAAGCGAGATTCCGGCACGCGCGCCGTCGCGTTGCGCATAATCAAGCGGCGTGTCGGTGCCGCGCGGATCGGCGGCATATTCGTCCAGGCCGATCGACGGCCGGATGAAGCGCCCGCCGGGCAGGCGCAGGTACTGGCGGTCGTTGCCGAAGCGCAGGTCGAGCGCGCCCTCGCCGAGCGCCCAGCGCAGGTTCAGCGTGTTGTTCTGCTGCTGGTTGCGGTTGTTGGCGCGATAGCCCTGCGAGGTGTAGCCGTAGACCGAGCCGTTCACGCCGAGCCTCTCGTTCGCCGCGCTGCCGTAGAGCTGGCCTTCGAACGTTCCATAGCTCGCCACGCGGCCATACGCTTGCGCCGTGCGCCCCTGCTCGAGCGGCGAGCGGGTAACGATGTTCACCACGCCGGCCGACGCCGTATCGCCGTACAGCACCGCGCCGGTGCCGCGCAGTATTTCGATGCGGTCGATGGAGACGAGTGGAATGGCGGACCACTGCACCCCGGAAAGATCGAAGTCGTTGAGCCGGCGGCCGTCGAGCAGGATGAGCGTGTTCTGCGGGCCCGTGACCCCGTAGCCGCGCATATCGACGGAGGTCACCGCGGCGTTGTTGCCGTAGAAATCCTTCATCGTGACCCCGACCTGCTCGTTGAGGAGCTCGGGCAGCGTGCGCGCGGCGCTCTGCGCGATGTCGTCCGCCGTGATCACCGTGGTGCTGGCGGGCAAGCGGCGCACGTCCTGCGGAAAACGCGTCGCGTTGACGACGATGGCGTCGTCCTGGGCAAGGCAGGCGGAAGTAAAGCAGCAGCCGGCGAGGAAGCCGGCCATGGAACGAAGCATCGAAACCTCCCTGGCGTCTTCCCCGACGCCGTCAGTGGTTAAGGAAGCTTCCAGGCCGGTCTCCGGACTCGCGAGGGCTGCTGCGCTCCGTCTTCCCGCACGGTGCTTCGTGCAGTGACTTGGTGGAGCGCGTCTCTCGCTTACCGTTGCGGGGGCAGTATGGGCTTCGCACCCATTTCCCGAACACCTGGCAGCGGTCGATATGATACGCCGATGAAGGTTCTGCTTTTTTTTCTGGCCATCTGTTGCAACGCCCTCGCCGCTCCCGCGGTGACCGACGACTATGGCAACCCCGTAACCCTCGCGCGACCCGCGCAGCGCATCGTGAGCCTGTCGCCGCACCTTACCGAGCTTCTCTACGCGGCGGGCGCCGGCGCGCATGTCGTGGGCGCCGTCGAGTACAGCGACTATCCGCCCGAGGCGCGGCGCCTGCCGCGCGTGGGCAGCGATTTCGGCATCGACCTCGAGCACGTGCTGGCGCTGCGTCCCGACCTCGTGGTCGCCTGGCCCAACGCGAGCAGCGTAAAGGCCGTGGACCGCATCGCGAGCCTGGGCGTGCCGGTGTTCCGCTCCGAGCCGCGCGAGCTCGACGATATTCCGCGCACGCTGGAACGGCTCGGCGCCTTGACCGGCGAAGAAAACGCGGCCGCAAAGGCCGCAGCTGATTTCCGCGGCCGCCTGAGGACGCTGCAGGCGCGCTACCAGGGCCGCGCCAGCGTGAGAGTCTTCTACCAGGTGTGGGACCGGCCGATCATCACCGTGAACGGCCAGCACCTCATCAGCAAGGTGATCCGGCTGTGCGGCGGCGAGAACGTTTTTGCCGGGCTGCCGGTGATCGCGCCCGAGATCAACCGGGAGTCGGTGCTGCAGGCCGACCCGGATGCCATCATCGCGAGCGGAGCCGAAAGCGACCGGCCCGCGTGGCTGGATGCCTGGAAGGCATTTCCGCTGCGCGCCGCGGCGCGCGGCCAGCTTTATGGCATCCCGCGCGACCTCATCCAGCGTCCGACCCCGCGCGTCCTGGAAGGCGCCGAACGCATGTGCCGCATCCTCGACGCCGTGCGCGCCGCAAGGTCATGAAACACATGCAGAAACACTCCTTATTGCTTGACGCTGCTTGAATTTTGAAACATAGTGCGCGCGTGAACGCGGGCGCCCAGCGTGGAAGCTGAGTTCAACTCCCTCGAGGCCAAGGTGGCGCAATTCGTATCCTTGTGCGAGCGCCTGCGCGCCGAGAACCAGGCGCTGCGCCAGGAGCTCGCCGCCGCGCGCACCGACGCCAAGCGCCTCAACGAAAAAATCAACGGCGCAAAGGAGCGGCTCGAGGGCCTGCTCTCGCGCCTGCCCGGCTGATGAATGGCTGACGCGGGCAAAACGGTCGAGGTCAACCTTCTCGGCCGCACCTACCGTGTCGCGTGCAGCGACGAGGAACGCGAAGGCCTGATGCAGGCCGTGGCTTACCTCGACGCCAAGATGAACGAGATCCGCAAGGCGGGAAAAGTGATGGGCGCCGAGCGCATCGCGGTGATGGCGGCGCTCAACGTGGCGCATGAATTGCTTACCGTGCGCCTCGGCGGCGGATTCGATCTTGGACAAGCCAAACGGCGCATCTCGGCGATTGAATCGCAGATCGATGCGGCGATTGCAAAGCAGGAAAAGTTGTTCTAAAACTGTTGCGTCCCCTGCCGTGCACGACAGGGCTCAATTTTTCCGAACCGATAGCTTCCTCAGGTTGCGGACTTAGCGTCACTGTTGTGATCGTCCCTCGCGCTCCGGCGCGTGCCGGACGAACCTGATGTGACCGGAAAGCG
Organism: Burkholderiales bacterium; assembly: GCA_036263315.1. Lineage (GTDB taxonomy): Bacteria > Pseudomonadota > Gammaproteobacteria > Burkholderiales > SG8-39 > SCGC-AG-212-J23. The sequence continues at coordinate 7,484 of DATAHF010000030.1, read as the reverse complement.
ACCACCCTGCTTAGCTCAGGGTTCGGGAGCCGAGCCCACCGGCAATGGCGGGGGACACTTCTACCAAGAACTACAATCCCGTTCCATGAAGTATTGGCTGATGAAGTCCGAGCCGGACGAGTGCTCGTTCGACGACGTGCTGCGCGCCCCCGGAAGGAAGACCGCGTGGAGCGGCGTGCGCAATTACCAGGCGCGCAACTTCATGCGCGACCAAATGGAGGTCGGCGACGGCGTGCTCTTCTACCACTCGAGCTGCCCCGAGCCCGGCATCGCGGGGCTCGCCGAGGTGGCCTCCAGGCCTTACCCGGACGCGAGCCAGTTCGACCCGAAGAGCGACTACTACGATCCCAAGTCGAAAAAGGATAATCCGCGCTGGGTCAACGTGGACGTCAAGGCCGTGCGCAAGATCGCGCTCATTCCGCTGGAAGAGCTGAGGAAGCACAAGGCGCTCGCGGGCATGGTGACGCTGCGCCCGGGCAACCGGCTCTCGATCACGCCGGTCAGCGCCGCGGAATGGAAGTTCATCACCGGGAAGCTCGCCTGAACGACACGCTCCTGCGCGCGCTCCTGTGCGAGCCCACCGACTACACGCCGGTTTGGCTCATGCGTCAGGCAGGACGCTACCTACCCGAATACAACGCCACGCGCGCCAAGGCGGGCAGCTTCCTTGCGCTTGCGAAGAGTCCTGCGCTCGCGACCGAGGTGACGCTTCAGCCGCTCGAGCGCTTCCCGCTCGACGCGGCGATCCTGTTTTCCGACATCCTGACCGTTCCCGACGCGATGGGGCTCGGCCTTTTCTTCGCCGAGGGCGAAGGCCCGCGCTTCGAGCGCCCGGTGCGCGACGAGGCGGCGGTACGCGCTTTGCGCGTCCCGGATCCGGCGCGCGAGCTGCGCTACGTCGTCGACGCCGTGCGCGAGATCCGCAAGGCGCTCGGCGGCCGCGTTCCGCTGATCGGCTTCTCGGGCAGCCCGTTCACGCTCGCCTGCTACATGATCGAGGGCTCCGGAAGCGACGACTGGCGCACGGTGAAGGCGATGCGCTACCAGCGCCCGGAGCTCCTGCACCGCATCCTGGAGACGAACGCGGCGGCCGTCACCGCGTACCTCAACGCGCAGATCGAGGCCGGCGCGCAGGCGATCATGGTGTTCGACACCTGGGGCGGAGCGCTTTCGGCTGACGATTACGAAGCGTTTTCCCTGGCCTACGCGCGCAAGGTGCTGGCCGGCCTTTTAAAGGAACGCGAGGGCCGCCGCGTCCCCAATGTGCTTTTCACGAAGGGCGGATCGCCGTGGCTGGAAGCGATCGTGCGCAGCGGCTACGACGCGATCGGCCTGGATTGGCAGACTGATCCCCGGCAGGCGCGCAAGCTCGCGAACGGCCGCGTCGCTTTGCAAGGAAACCTCGATCCCGTGGCGCTCTTTTCGGATGCGGCCGCCGTGCGCCGCGCCGCGCGCGGCGTATTAGACGCGTTTGGGCCGCAGCCTGGCCACGTCTTCAACCTGGGGCACGGCATTGCGCCGAAAACGCCCATCGATTCCGTTGCCGCGCTTGTAGACGAAGTACGCACTTACAGCAGGGGCATGCGCCAAAAGTGAGCGCGCGGCGCTTGACTTATGCACAAACCGCGGTCCTCGGCAGGGTCTCGTGACGTCAGAGGGCGACGCTAGGAGAAGTCTCTCCAAGTTATTGAGTACAAAAGGGAAAAACGCCCATTTTGCGGCGGCCCGAACGAGGATTTTCCTTTTGCGACCGCATGTTACGCGGGGATGACTTCCTTACCCACAGAATTATCCACAGCGAGTAAGTCGTTGGGGGGCCGGGCAATTTCCTGCGCCCGGGTGGCGCTCGACGTGCCGGTGCGCACGCTCTTCGATTACCTCGTGCCCGAGGGCGTCGAAGTCGCGATCGGCGACCGCGTGGTGGTCCCTTTCGGCGCGCGCCAGCGCATCGGCATCGTCGTGGAGCAAAAAGCCCCGACCGATGTGCCGGCGCACAAGCTGCGTCCGATTGGAGCGGTACGCAGCGATGCGCCCGCGCTGCCCGGGCCGTGGCTGCGCTTCATGGAGTTCCTTGCCGGCTACTACCAGCGGCCGTTCGGCGAGGCGCTGATCGCGTCCCTTCCGCCGCGCCTGCGCTCGGTGAAGCCGCTGCCCAAGAAATCCCTGAAACGCGAAAGCGGCGAGCCGGCGCTCACCTTCACGCCGAACCATGCACCGACGGCCGCGCAGCGCGGCGCCATCGAGCGCATTCAGCAGGCCCTGGGCAGCTTCAAGCCTTTTCTCCTTCACGGCGTGACCGGCTCGGGCAAGACCGAGATCTACCTCAACCTCATTGCCGAAGTGCTGAGACGCGGGGAGCAGGCGCTCGTGCTGGTCCCCGAAATCAGCCTGACGCCGCAGCTCGAGGCGACATTTCGACAGGCCTTCCCGCAAAGCGTCATCGCGGTGCTGCACAGCGCGATGCAGGACGTGCCGCGCACGAGCGCCTGGCTGCAAGCGGCAACCGGTGAAGCGCAGATCGTGCTCGGCACGCGCCTCGCCGTCCTCGCGCCGCTGCCGCGGCTCGGAATCGTGATCGTGGACGAGGAGCACGACTCCTCGTTCAAGCAGCAGGAGGGCTTGCGCTATTCCGGTCGCGACGCGGCCGTGTACCGCGCGAAGCTCACGGGTTGCCCGGTCGTCCTCGGCACCGCTACGCCGTCCCTCGAGAGCTGGCACAACTACAAGCAAGCGCGCTACGAGTACCTGCCGCTTCCGGAGCGCGCGGTCCCGGGCGCGACGCTTCCAACGGTGCGCATCATCGATTTGCGCCGCGAGCTGCCCGAGCACGGGCTCGCACCGTCGCTCTTCTCGGCGATCCAGGACCGCCTGCAGCGCGGCGAGCAAAGCCTGATCTTCATCAACCGCCGTGGCTACTCGCCGGTGCTCGCCTGCGAAGCCTGCGGATGGCGGGCGGGCTGTGCGCGCTGTACGGCTGCGATGGTCGTGCACGCGGCCGACCGGCGCCTGCGCTGCCACCATTGCGGCGCCGAGGATTCCATTCCCGCGAAGTGCCCGACGTGCGGCAACGTCGACCTGAAGCCCATGGGGCGGGGCACGCAGCGCATCGAGGAAACCCTCGCCGCGCGGTTTCCGGGAGCGCGCATCGTGCGCGTGGACCGCGACAGCGCGCGGCACCGCGCCGAGCTGTCACGCTCGCTCGAGGGCGTGCGCCGGGGCGAAGGCGACATCCTGGTCGGCACCCAGCTCCTCGCCAAGGGCCATGACTTCCCGGCCCTCACGCTGGTCGGGGTGCTGAACGCGGACACGGCGCTCCTTTCGACCGATTACCGTTCCGCGGAGCGGCTCTTCGCCGTGCTTTCGCAGGTGGCCGGACGCGCCGGCCGGCATGCCCGCGCGGGCGAGGTGTTCGTGCAGACGCGCTACCCGGACCATCCGCTCTTCGCCTCGCTTGCGCGGCATGATTTCGCCGGCTTTGCCGATTCGCAGCTCGAGGAGCGCCGCAGCGCGGGCTTCCCGCCGTTCGTGTTCGAGGCGTCGCTACGCGCCGAGGCAAAGACGCTCGATGTCGCGATGCAGTTCCTGCGCGCCGCGGCCACGCTCGTCTCGGCGCCCTCCCAGGTGCACATCTACGATCCCGTGCCGCACGTCATCACCCGCCGCGCGGGCCTCGAGCGCGCGCAGCTGCTCGTGCAGTCCTCTTCGCGCGGCGCGCTGCAGAGCTTCCTCGCGGCGTGGAGCGAGAGCCTCGCCGCGACTGCGCCGCGCCACGTGCGCTGGCACCTCGACGTGGATCCCATAGAGTTCGACTAGGGTCGCGGGCGCTTATAATTCGCGCCCTTCCATGCCGGACCCCAAAGAAACCGTCGAAGCGATCCTGAACGGGGCTGCCGGGAAGATGGCGCCCGGCGCGAGCATTACGAGCCGCCTGGAGCGTCCCCGCAATCCCGCGCATGGCGACTTCGCCTCCAGCGTCGCGCTGCAGATCGCCGGCGCCCTCGGCCGCAAGCCGCGCGACATCGCCGAAGAGATCGTGCGCGCCACGAAGGACGAGATCGCCCGCAGCGGCGCCTGCGAGCCGCTGGAAATCGCGGGCCCCGGCTTCATCAACATCCGGCTGAAGCACGGCTCGAAGCTCGACGCGATCCGCGTGATCCTCGAGCAGGGCGCGGCCTACGGGCGCGTGCGCGCCGCGACGCCGCAGAAGGTGCAGGTCGAATTCGTCTCCGCCAACCCCACCGGGCCGCTGCACGTAGGTCACGGCAGGCAGGGGGCGCTCGGCGATGCGATCGCCGCGCTCCTCGAAGCGCAGGGCCACGCGGTGACGCGCGAGTTCTATTACAACGACGCGGGCGCGCAGATCGAAAAGCTCGCCCTCTCGGTCCAGGCCCGCGCCAAGGGCTTGAGCCCCGGCGACGCCGGCTGGCCGCTCGAGGCCTACAACGGCGAATACGTGGCGGACATCGCGCGCGATTTCCTCGCGCAGGGCGGGAACGCCGCGGATCTCGAGGCCATGCGCAAGTTCGCCGTGGCGTACCTGCGCAAGGAGCAGGATGCGGACCTGCAGGCCTTTGGCGTCAAGTTCGACGTCTACTACCTCGAGTCGAGCCTGTACGCCGAAGGCAAGGTGGACGACGTAGTGAAGAAGCTCGTGGCGAGCGGCAAGAGCTACGAGAAGGACGGCGCGCTGTGGCTTCGCACGACCGAGTACGGGGACGACAAGGACCGCGTGATGCGCAAGTCCGACGGCGGCTACACCTATTTCGTGCCCGACGTCGCCTACCACGTCACGAAGTGGCAGCGCGGCTTTCGCAAGGTGATCAACGTGCAGGGCACCGATCACCACAGCACGGTGGTGCGCGTGCGCGCCGGGCTTCAAGCCCTCGCCATCGGAATTCCGCAGGGCTATCCCGACTACGTGCTGCACAGCCTCGTCAAGGTGACGCGCGGCGGCGAGGAGGTGAAAATCTCCAAGCGCGCCGGCTCCTACGTGACGGTGCGCGACCTCATCGACTGGGTCGGACGCGACGCGGTGCGCTTCTTCCTCGTCTCGCGCAAGGCCGACTCGGAGTTCGTGTTCGACATCGACCTCGCGCTCCAGCGCAACGACGAGAACCCGGTGTACTACGTGCAATATGCGCATGCGCGCGTATGCAGCGTGTTTGCGCAATGGGGCGGCGATCCCGCAGGTCTCGCCGGGAGCGACCTTGCCTTCCTGAAGAGCGAGCGCGAGCTGGCGCTCGCGCAGCGCCTGGCTGAATTCCCGGAGGTGGTGGCGAGCGCGGCGCAGGAGCTCGCGCCGCACAGCGTGGCCTTCTACCTGCGCAGCCTCGCAGGAGAATTCCACAGCTACTATAATGCGGAGCGTATCCTCGTCGACGACGAGGGCGTGCGGATGGCGAGGCTTGCGCTTTGCGCAGCGGTGCGCCGGACGCTTGCAAACGGCCTGTCGCTTCTGGGCGTCAGCGCACCGGAGAAGATGTGAACGCCAGAACTCGATCGCAGGCAACGCCGCGGAGCTCCTCCGGAGGGTTCCTGCTCGGCATGTTTTTCGGCCTGGTGGTCGGCCTCGCGGTGGCGCTCGGCATCGCGTTCTACCTGAACAAGACGCCGATTCCGTTCATCACGGCGTCCAAGCCGAAGCCCGCGGAAAAGGACGCCGGCGGCAAGGTGCCGCCGATCGCCGGCCTGCCCCAGGCGAGCGCCCCGGACAAGCCGAAGTTCGACTTCTACAAGATCCTGCCGGGGAACGAAGAGCCCGTGTCCGAGAAGGAGTTGAAGGAGCGCGCCAAGGCCGCGGCGAAAGGTCAACAGGATCCGTCCAAGGACGTTTATTTCCTTCAGGCGGGCTCGTTCCAGAACCCCGCCGAGGCCGACAACCAGAAGGCGCGGCTGGCGATCCTGGGCTACGAGGCGAGCGTCGAGCCGACGCACCTCGCGGACAAGGGCACCTGGTACCGCGTGCGGCTCGGCCCCTACACCAAGGTGGACGAGATCACCAAGGTGCGCCAGACCCTCGCGCAGAACGGAATCAACGCGAGCATGATGAAGATAAAGGAGACTGCGCAGCAATGAATCCGCATCGCCGAGCTTTGGTCATCGCCCTGGGCCTCGCGCCCTTCGGGGCGCTCGCGCAGGGGCAACCCCGGTATACCGAGCTCAAGCCCGCGCAGCCCACCGAGACGGCCGGCAAGATCGAGGTCCTCGAATTCTTCTGGTATGGCTGCCCGCACTGCTACAACCTGGAGCCGCTCCTCGAGAGCTGGCAGAAGCACCTCGGTCCCGACACGCAACTGCGGCGCGTGCCCGCGGTGTTCAACGAGCGCTGGGGCTACGACGCGGCGATCTACTACGCCTTCGATGCGCTCGGTGTCCTCGATCGCGTGCACCGCCCATTCTTCGACGCGATCCACCGCGACCGGCTGCGCACCGACAACACGGCCGCGCTCTCCGAATGGCTGCAGAAGAACAACGTCGATCCGAAGAAGTTCCAGGAGACGTTCAAGTCCTTCGGCGTGCAAAGCAAGGTGCGCCGCGCGACGCAGCAGACCGTGGCCTACAAGATCGACGGCACCCCGGCCATGGCGGTCAACGGCCGCTACACGGTGAGCGCCGACCAGGGCGGATCGCGCGAAGGCCTGCTGCAGACGGTCGACTACCTCGTCGACCTGGTGCGCAAGCAGAAGTAGTTATTCATTCGGCCGCTGCCACGCGACGCGCGGCTCGCGCAGCGCACCGCCGCTCTCGCCCCAGGCCTCGATTCCGCCGCGGTACCAGCGCACGTCCGTGTAGCCGAGGCGCACCGCGCGCAACGCCGCGTTGTAGGAAAGCCAGCAGCGCGGCCCGCTGCAGAAGAAGACGAGCTGCCGGTCGGCTTTCCCTGCGGTGATGAACTGCAGCAGGGTGGCGAGGCGCGCCTGCACGGCGTCGTCGAAACCGCTGCCGAGGCCTCCGCCGGGAAGCCAGATCGCGCCCGGCAGGCTCGGGTGCGGATCGCTCAGCACATCGAAAAGCAGCGGACGCTCCTCGAGGGGCGCCTGCAGCAGCCTGCGCAGCTCGGCCGTGGCGATGGTCCGGGCGCCCGGCACGACGAGCGGCGTCGCCGAGGCATGGCCGACGAGCTTGAGCTCGGTGCTCGGCGCGATGCCGAAGTCCTGCGCCTCGTCCACCGGCGCCTGGGCGTGCAGCGACCCGCAGCAGAAAAGGGCGGCGGCGAGGAGCGGACGAAGCACAAATCGAGGCTATCACGGTAGACTCCAGCCGTAAGGGGGGTGCATGAACGCCGGGTCGACAAGATTTCTCGCCAGAGCCTTCGCGGCGCTCGCGTTCCTTTTCGCGTGCTGTGCAGCGCACGCGCAGCCGGTGTCGGGACGCGAATACCAGGAGCTCAGCCCCGCGCGGCCGGTCTCCACCGGCGATCGCATCGAGGTGATCGAGTTCTTCTACTACGGCTGCCCCATCTGCTACGAAGCGCAGCCGCATAT
>DATAHF010000029.1:0-8501 GCA_036263315.1 Burkholderiales bacterium | reverse complement strand
AGCCGGACTCCACCGGCACGACGGACGCACCGAGCAGCTTCATGCGGTAGACGTTCTGCACCTGGCGCTTCACGTCCTCCGAGCCCATGTAGACCACGCATTCCATCCCATAGCGCGCGGCCACTGTGGCGCTCGCGACGCCGTGCATGCCGGCACCGGTCTCGGCGATGACGCGCCGCTTGCCCATGCGCCGCGCGAGCAGCGCCTGGCCGATGGTGTTGTTCACCTTGTGCGCACCGGTATGGTTCAGGTCCTCGCGCTTGATGAAGATGCGGGCGCCGCCGCATTTTTCCGTCAATCTTTTCGCAAAATAAATGGGGCTTGGGCGCCCGACGTAATGCTTCAGCTCGTCGCGGTACTCGGCATCGAACGCCGGGTCCTTGCGCGCGCCCTCATAGGCCGCGAGGAGCTCGTCGAGCGCCTGGGTCAGCGTCTCGGCGACGAAGATGCCGCCGTAGGGCCCGAAGTGGCCGCGCGAGTCGGGCAGGTCATACATCCGCATTTCGGACCTCTGCGATGAAAGCAGCCATTTTAGCGGCGTCCTTGATGCCCTTCGCCGACTCGACGCCGCTCGATACGTCGACGCCCCACGGATGCACGCGGCGAACCGCCTCGGCGACGTTTGCGCGCGCCAGCCCCCCGGAGAGGATCAGGGGCTTCGCGCCGCCGTCTCGCAGCGCGGCCGGGACCAGCGACCAGTCGAAGCTTTCTCCGACGCCGCCGTATTCCGGCACGAAGCTGTCCACGAGCCATGCCGCCGCGCCGCTGAACGGCTGCAGGTACGCCAGCGGATCGGCGCCGGCGCGGATGCGGCACGCCTTGACGTACGGCACGCCGAACTGGGCGCAGAACACGGGCGTCTCCTCGCCGTGGAACTGCAGCATGGCCGGATGCACCCGGCCGATGACCTGCGCGACCTGCGCCGCGTCCGCGTTGACGAACAAGGCCACCGTCTGCACGAAGGGCGGCAGCGCGTCGCGGATCTCGACCGCGCGCTCGACGGAAAGGAAGCGCGGGCTGGGCGGATAGAACACCAGGCCGATCGCGTCGGCGCCGGCGTCGGCCGCCGCGCGCGCGTCAGCCGAGCGCGTAATCCCGCAGATCTTGACTCGTGTTCTCAAAGTTTGGCAGCTCCCAGCGCGGATCGTATTCGATGCTTTGCAGGTACAGGCCCTCGGCGGCGAATGTCGGCGCCGCAGCCGCGCGGTTGCGCGACTCGAGCACCTCGCGCGCCCAGCGCGGCGGGTGCTTTCCCTTGCCGACGTACACCAGCGTGCCGACGATGTTGCGCACCATGTGGTGGAGGAACGCGTTGGCGCGCAGCACGAAGTCGATGCGCCCGGCTTGTGCGTCGATTGTCAGCTCGTGAAGCTGCCGGATCGGCGACTTCGCCTGGCACTCCGAGGAACGGAACGCCGAGAAATCGTGCTGCCCGACGAGCGCCGCGGCGGCTTGCCGCATGGCGCCGACATCGAGCGGCGCGTGATACCAGCCGACGTGGCCGGCAGCGAGCGCCGGGCGCACCGGCCGGTTGAGCAGCACATAGCGGTAGGTGCGCGCAAAAGCGCTGTAGCGCGCATGGAATTCCGGATCGACCCGCCGCGCCCACAGCACCGCCACCGAATCCGGGAGCAGCGCATTCACGCCGCGCACCCAGGCGCTTTCCGGGCGGTCGGCGTCGGTGTCGAAGTGCACTACCTGCGCGCGCGCGTGCACCCCGCGATCGGTGCGGCCGGCGCAAGTGGTGGCGACCGCGGATCCGGCGATGCCGGCGAGCGCCTGCTCGAGCGCGTCCTGCACCGCGCCGCCTCCCGGCTGCGTCTGCCAGCCGAGGAATCGGCTGCCGTCGTACTCGATGCCAAGCGCGATTCTCATGAAAGAAAAAAGCCGCGGTCGCTTGCGCGCCGCGGCCTCCTAGTATGCCTTTCCGCTACGCCAGCTTCGCTAGAAGCTGCTCGGCTTGCCCTTTCTGTGCCGCGTCGCCGTCCTTCATCACCTCGTTGAGAAGCTCGCGGGCGCCATCCTTGTCGCCCATCTCCTCGTAGGCTTTCGCCAGGTCGAGCTTGGTGGCGACCTCCTGCCACTTCGGATCGCCGCCGCCGGTAGGCGCTGCCGGCTCGGCGGAGGTCCCGAGATCGAGGCTGATCGCGGAAAGATCCATCGGCGCCGCCGGCTTCTCGGCCGAAGGCATCGTGCTCTCGCCGCCGCCGGTGCCGAGGTCCAGGTTCAGGTCGAAATCCAGTCCACCGCTCGGCTCCGCCGCGGGTGCCGGTGCGGCGGGCGCCGGAGCTGCCGGCGCCGCAGCGGCGGGTGCCTTGGTGTCGCCCAGGCCGAGGTCGAAATCGAGCCCTGCGCCGCCGCCTCCCGCGGTCTGGTCGGCGTCCTGCGGGCTCATGATGATCGTGCCGTCCGGAGTGAAGTCGCTCTTGTCTTCCGTTGCCGGAGCCGGAGCCGGGGCGGGCGCCGCAGGCGGGGTGGTCGCGCCGCCCAGATCGAAGTCGATGCTCGCGCCGCCTTCCTTGGGCGTCCCGTCGAGCGTGATGTCCGGTGCCGCCGTCTGCGCTGCGGCGCCGCCGAGGTCGAAGTCGAGCGTCGGCGCTGCCGCGGGTGCGGCCGCCGGTGCGGGCGCCGCGGCAGCTGCCGCGCCGGCTGCGCCGGCATAGACGCCGTTCTGCGGATCGACCGAGCGGCCGAGCGCCGCGGCCTTCTCCCATTCGGGCCCGGTGCCGTTGGTCAGGCCTTTCAGCTTGAGCGCGGTCTGCTCGAATGCCTTCGCGTCGCGCCGGTTCGCATAGATCTCGAGCAGCTTGGCGTGCACCGGAACGCGGTTCGGATCCTTCTGCAGCGCTTCCTTCAGGATCTCTTCGGCCTGCGCATCCCGGCCGTACGCCATGTACACGTCGGCCTCGGCAATGGGATCGACCTCCTCGGCCTCCATCGGTGCGGCCGGCTGGCTCTGCTGCGGGGCGCTGGGGGCTGTGGCGCCCGCCGCCGCAGCCGCCGCGGGCGCGCCCAGAACCGAAGGTGTTCCCGGCCCGGCGCTGCTTGCGCCAAGCACGCTGCTGTGGAATTTGGCCTGCGTGGCCTTCTTGCGCCGCCAGGTCCACCAGCCGTAGACCACCAGGAGCACGAGCACAAGCCCGAGCAGCCCGAGGTACAGCGGATTGCCGAGGAACTCGTCGATGATGCTCGGTTCCGGCGGCGGTGGCCCCTTCTTCGCGGGCGCTTTCGCGGCCGGCTTGGCGGGCGGCTTGGGCGCCGCGGGCTTGGGCGCTTCGGCGGCCGGCTTCGGTGCTTCGGCTGCGGGCTTCGGCGCCTCTGCCGCCGGCTTGGGGGCCTCGGCCGCGGGCTTGGGCGCCTCCGCGGCAGGCTTCGGCGCTTCGGCTGCCGGCTTCGGCGCCTCGGGCGCGGGCTTGGCCCCGCCCTTTTGCTCGAGCTCCGCGAGCTGCTGGTTCTTCAGCGCAAGCAGCTTCTGCAGGTCGGCGACGTTCTTCTCAAGATCCGCCACGCGCGATTCGGCTTCCTTGGCGGCGCGCTCCTGCGCTGCGCGGTCATCCTCGCGCGCGGCGCGCGAACCGGCGGAACCGGCCTTGCCGGGCTCCACCTTGGAAAGGCGCAGCTGGTCGGGTGCGGCAGGCGCCGGCTCGGCGGGTTTCGGCTCGATGCGCCCGGTCACGGCGCGCTGGCCCGGCGCGGCTTCCGCGCTGGTGGGGGCAGCCGCCAGCCGCTCACGGTATTGCCTGAACTCCGCGGCGTGCGAGCGGATCAGCTCGTTCGCTTCCTCGGCATCGACGCCGGTGGAGGTGTCCTCGGCAGGGATGTTGAGGATTCGTCCGGCGCGCACCAGGTTGACGTTGTTGCGGATGAACGCATCCTCGTTGGCGCGGTAGATCGCCACGAGCATCTGGTTCAGCGATACGCCGGGCGCGAGGTGCTCGCGCGCGATGCGCGCAAGCGTGTCGCCCTTCTTCACTTCATACGTGGTGCCCGGCGCGGCAGGCGCCGCGGGGGCGGCGGCGGAAGGCGCAGGCTCGAGCGGCCGCTCCTGGACCGCGGGCGCCGACGGCGCGGGCGCCTCGGCGGGCTTCTGCTGGGGCGCGGGCGCGCTCGGCGCCGCGGCGATCGCGGGGCCCTTGTATTCCGGAGGATCGAGCAGGAAGCTGTAGGCGCGCACCAGCCGGCCGGTGCTCCACTGCAGCTCGACCAGCAGGTCGAGGAACGGCTCGTTGACGGGCTGCGTCGTGGTGAGGCGCAGGATCGGACGCCCGTCCTTGCGCTGGACGGCGAAGCGCACGCTGGAGAGCGCCGAGTTGTATTCCACGCCGGCCTGGCGGAACGCTTCCGGGGACGCAAGGCGCGCGGTGAGCCCGTCCTCTTCGCCGGACTGCAGCGAGACGATCTCGATCTCCGCGTTGAGCGGCTGCCCAAGCGGGGAAAGAACCGTCAGCTTGCCGAGCCCGGCCGCATGCGCGCCGAGCGTCGCCGCCAGAAGCAGCGCGGCTGCAATGATTGCGCTGGCGATCGATCTACCCACGATTTCTCCGCCCCCGTTTATTCTTAGCCGGACCGGCTACCATAGCACCATGCAGTTACGCTGGCAAATCAAGAATTTCCGTGCGTTTTCTCACCTAACTCGGGACGCCAGCGTCCAAAAGGATGCGCACCATGCGGCGCAGCGGCTCCGCCGCGCCCCATAAAAGCTGGTCGCCCACGGTGAAGGCCGCCAGGTAGTCCGCGCCCATCGGGAGCTTGCGCAGCCTGCCGACGGGCACGGAGAGCTTGCCGCTCACTGCGGCAGGCGTGAGCTCCGCCAGCGACTCCTCCCTGCGGTTGGGCACCACCTTCACCCACTCGTTTCCTTCCGCAATCATGCCCTCGATCTCGTCGAGCGGCACGGGGCGCCGCAGCTTGATGGTGAGCGCCTGGCTGTGGCAGCGCATGGCGCCGATGCGCACGCACACGCCGTCCACCGGCACGGCGTTGCCGCCGCCGTTTGCACTCCTGCCGAGGATCTTGTTGGTCTCGGCGTGCCCTTTCCATTCCTCGCGGCTCTGGCCGTTGCCGAGATCCTTGTCGATCCACGGCAGGAGACTGCCCGCGAGCGCATGGCCGAAGCTCTCCTTCGGCAGCCGGGGCGAGCGCAGCGCGCCGCTCACGGCGCGGTCGATGTCCAGGATGCTGGAAGAGGGATCGGCGAGCAGCGCCTTGGCGCTGTCGCCGATGCTCGCCATTTGCGCCACGAGCTCGCGCATGTTGGCCGCGCCCGCGCCCGAGGCGGCCTGGTAGGTCATGCTGGTGAGCCACTCGATCTCGTCGCGCTCGAAGAGGCCGGCCATGCCCATCAGCATGAGGCTCACGGTGCAGTTGCCGCCGATGTAGTTTTTCGTCCCTTTCTTAAGGGAATCCTTGATCAACGGCATGTTCACCGGATCCAGGATGATCACGGCGTCGTCGTTCATGCGCAGCGCGCTCGCCGCGTCGATCCAATAGCCCTTCCAACCGGCCTGGCGCAGGCGGGGAAAGACGTCGTTCGTGTAGTCGCCGCCCTGGCACGACACGATGACCGGCAGCGTCTTGAGCCTGGCGATGTCGTTGGCATCGGCGACCGGCGCGATGTCCCTGCCGATGTCCGGGCCCTTGCCGCCGGCCTGCGAGGTCGAGAAGAACAGCGGCTCGAGGTGGTCGAAGTCGCGCTCCTCGCGCATGCGCTGCACCAGGACCGAGCCCACCATCCCGCGCCATCCGACGATTCCAACCCGAAGCATCGCCATAGTTTATAGGCTCGCGACCACCGCATCGCCCATCTCGCGCGTGCCGACCTTGCGCGTGCCCGCGCCGTGGATGTCGGCGGTGCGCAGCCCCGATTCCAGCACGCGCGACACGGCGCGCTCGATGCGCTCGGCGGCGCCGGGCTGCTTGAGCGAATAGCGCAGCATCATGGCGGCGGAAAGGATCGTGGCGAGCGGATTGGCGAGGTCCTTTCCGGCGATGTCGGGCGCGGTGCCGTGGATCGGCTCGTACAGCCCCTTGCCGTGCGCATCGAGCGAGGCCGACGGCAGCATGCCGATCGACCCGGTGAGCATCGAAGCTTCGTCCGAGAGGATGTCGCCGAACAGGTTGCCGGTCACGATGACGTCGAACTGCTTCGGGTTGCGCACGAGCTGCATGGCGCAGTTGTCCACGTACATATGGCTCAACTCGACGTCGCCGTACGCCTTCGCTTCCTGCGCGACGACCTCGCGCCACAGCTGCGAAGTCTCCAGCACGTTGGCCTTGTCCACGGAGCAGACGCGCTTGCTGCGCTTCCTCGCGGCCTCGAACGCGACGCGCGCAATGCGCCGGATCTCGCTCTCGCGGTAGCGCATGGTGTCGAAGCCTTCGCGCTCGCCCTCCACGCTGCGGATGCCTTTGGGCTCGCCGAAGTAGATGTCGCCGGTGAGCTCGCGCACGATGAGGATGTCGAGGCCGGACACCACCTCGGGCTTGAGCGCCGACGCGGCCGCGAGCTGCGGATGGACCTGGGCGGGACGCAGGTTGGCGAACAGGCCCAGCGACTTGCGCAAGCCGAGGATCGCCTGCTCGGGCCGCTTCGCGCGCTCGAGCTTGTCGTAGCGCGGGTCGCCCACCGCGCCGAACAGGATCGCGTCGGCCTCGCTGGCGGCCTTGAGCGTGGCGGCCGGCAGCGGATCGCCCGCCGCCTCGTACGCCGCGCCGCCGACCGGCGCTTCGTGGAGCTCGATGTTGAGCTCGAGCTTCTTCAGCACCCGGCAGGCCTGGGCGACGATCTCCGGCCCGATGCCGTCGCCGGCGAGCACCGCGACGCGCATCAGAAGTACCAGGGATATTGCGTCTTGCGCCGCGCCTCGAAGGCGCGGATCTTGTCCGCGTGCCGCAGCGTAAGGCCGATCTCGTCGAGGCCGTTCAGCAGGCAATACTTGCGGAACGGGTCGATGTCGAAGCGAAAGCGCTTGGCGCCGTCGCTCGTGGACACGGTTTGCGCGTCGAGGTCGATCGTCAGCTTGAAGCCCGGGAACGAAGCGGCGTCGTAGAACAGCTGGTCGACCTCGGACTCGGAAAGGACGACCGGCAGGAAGCCGTTCTTGAACGAGTTGGTGAAGAAGATGTCGCCGAACGAGGGCGCGATCACGGCGCGAAAGCCGAAGTCGCGCAGCGCCCAGGGCGCATGCTCGCGCGAGGAGCCGCAGCCGAAGTTCTTGCGCGCAAGCAGGATCTGCGCGCCCTTGTAGCGCGGCTGGTTCAGCACGAACTCCGGGTCGCGCCGCCAGGCGGCGAAGCAGCCCTCGGCGAAGCCGGTGCGCTTGATCGACGCCAGGTATTCCTTCGGGATGACCTGGTCGGTGTCGACGTTGGCGCGGTCCAGCGGCGCCACGAGGCCGTTCAGAACGGTGAATTTTTCCATCAGCGCCAGCTCCTCACGTCGACGAAATGGCCCGCAATCGCTGCGGCGGCAGCCATCGCCGGGCTCACGAGGTGCGTGCGCCCGCCCGCGCCCTGGCGGCCCTCGAAATTGCGGTTCGACGTGGAGGCGCAGCGCTCGCCCGCCTCGAGGCGGTCGGGATTCATGCCCAGGCACATGGAGCAGCCCGGCTCGCGCCACTCGAAGCCCGCCTCGCGGAACACCTTGTCCAGGCCCTCCTTTTCCGCCTGCGCCTTCACCAGGCCCGAGCCCGGCACGACCATCGCCACGCGGATGTTGGACGCGATGCGGCGGCCCTTCACCATCGCCGCGGCCGCGCGCAGGTCCTCGATGCGCGAGTTGGTGCAGGAGCCGATGAACACCTTGTCGAGCCTGATGTCGGTCATCCGGGTGCGCGGCTTGAGCCCCATGTAGGCGAGCGCGCGCTCCATGCCGTCGCGGCGCAGCGCGTCCTTCTCCTTGTCCGGGTCGGGCACGGCGTCGTCGACGGCCACGACCATCTCGGGCGAGGTGCCCCAGGTCACGTGCGGCTTGATGTCGCGCGCGTCCAGCGTGACTTCGCGGTCGAATTTCGCGTCCGGGTCGCTCTTCAGCGTGCGCCAGTACGCGACCGCCACGTCCCATTCCGCGCCCTTGGGCGCGAACGGGCGTCCCTTCACGTACTGCACCGTCGTCTCGTCCGCCGCCACCATGCCGGCGCGCGCGCCGGCCTCGATTGCCATGTTGCAGACCGTCATGCGGCCTTCCATCGACATGGCGCGCATCGCGCTGCCGGCGAACTCGATGGCGTAGCCGGTGCCGCCGGCGGTGCCGATGCGGCCGATGATCGCGAGCACCACGTCCTTGGGCGTGACGCCGGAAGGCAGCGCGCCTTCCACGTTCACGCGCATGTTCTTCATCTTCTTGGTGACCAGGCACTGCGTGGCGAGCACGTGCTCGACTTCCGACGTGCCGATGCCATGGGCGAGGCAGGCGAACGCGCCATGGGTGCTGGTATGCGAGTCGCCGCAGACCACGGTCATGCCGGGAAGCGTCGCGCCCTGCTCGGGACCGATCACGTGCA
>DATAHF010000028.1:0-6721 GCA_036263315.1 Burkholderiales bacterium | reverse complement strand
AGTCACTTGCGGGATAATATCGGCTGCTTTCAGCACGACTTCTTTATCATACGTCGCGCCGGGGTCGGACGGCAGCGTCTTCCAAAACGCTACAGCTTTATCCCATTCAGCTGCTTTTGGCGCCATGGGGCGGCCTTTGATATAGGCGAATGTCGTTTCATCGGGCGCAATCATGCCGGCACGCGCGCCGCCTTCGATTGCCATGTTGCAGACCGTCATGCGGCCTTCCATCGACATGGCGCGGATCGCGCTGCCGGCGAACTCGATGGCGTAGCCGGTGCCGCCAGCGGTGCCGATGCGGCCGATGATCGCGAGCACCACGTCCTTGGGGGTCACGCCGGAAGGCAGGGCGCCCTCCACGTTCACCCGCATGTTCTTCATCTTCTTGGTGACCAGGCATTGCGTCGCGAGCACGTGCTCGACTTCCGACGTGCCGATGCCATGCGCCAGGCAGGCGAACGCGCCATGGGTGCTGGTGTGCGAGTCGCCGCAGACCACGGTCATGCCGGGAAGCGTCGCGCCCTGCTCGGGACCGATCACGTGCACGATCCCCTGGCGCTTGTCGAGGTAGGGGAAGTAGGCCTTGGCGCCGTACTCGCGCATGTTTGCGTCGAGCGTCACGATCTGCAGCTTCGCGAAAGGATCGCGAATGCCTTCGATGCCCTCGTCCCAGCCGGTCGTGGGCGTGTTGTGGTCTGCCGTCGCGACCACCGAATCGATCCTCCAGGGCTTGCGCCCGGCGACCTTCAGGCCTTCGTAGGCCTGCGGGCTCGTCACTTCATGGACGAGGTGCCGATCGATGTAGAGGAGCGCCGTGCCGTCGTCCTCGACGTGCACGACGTGGCTGTCCCAGAGCTTGTCGTAGAGAGTCTGTCCCATGTTTCCGCACCGCGGAAACAAAGGATTATCTCATACAAAACCGCGCGTTATCGCGCTACGCGAGCGAGCTTACTTTTTGGCCTGCTGGTAGAGCGGGACCACCTTGTCGACGTCCTTGCGCACGTCGGCGAGCCGCGCCTCGTCCGAAGGGTGCGTCGAGAGAAGCGCCGGCGGCTTTGCGCCGCCGAGCTTCGACATCTTTTCCCAGAGCGAGATCGCGCCGTGCGGATCGTAGCCGGCGCGCGCCATGAGCTCGACGCCGATGCGGTCGGCTTCGGTCTCCTGCTGGCGCGAGTGCGGCAGGTTGACCGTCACGTCGAGGACCATCGGCGCGAGCTGCTGGGCGATGTCCGGCACGTTGAAGATCGCGCCCACGACGCCCAGGGCGACCTGCTCGCCCATCTGCCGGGACATCTGCTCGCGGCTGTGCTCGCGCAGGGCGTGGCCGATCTCGTGCCCGATCACCGCGGAGAGCTCGTCGTCGCTGGGGTGGAGCTTGTCGATGAGCCCGGTGTAGACCGCGATCTTGCCGCCCGGCATGCACCACGCATTCACCTCATCGGACGAAAGCACATGCACTTCCCAGTTCCATTTCGGCGCATCCGGACGCAGGACGCCGGTCGCCGGGATGAGCCGCGACACGATCGTCTTCACCCGCTGCATCGTCGCCGCGTCCCGGTCGAGCGCGCCTTTCTGCTGCGCCTGCGCGAGCACTTCGTGGTACGCCTGGTTCGCGCTCGCGTTGACCTGGTCCGAAGAGACCGCCATGTGCTGCGGACGGCTTACGCCCACCGCGCTTTCCTTGGTGGTCTGGACGGTTTCGCAGCCCGAAAGGACTACGGTCGCCGCGAAAGCGGCGCTCAGAAAAAAGAGATTGCGCATACGTTCCTCGCTCATAGCCCGGCTCGCTTCAACCGGTATGCAAAATATGCGCCTATGAGCGTCGCCAGCGCCGCGAGCGAGAAGGCGAGCGCCGGGCCGCCGCGCTCCCAGCCCCATCCTCCCGCAAGCGCGCCTGCCGCGCCGCCCGCGCCGTAGGACAGGCTCGAGAACAACGTCTGGCCGAGGCCCTGCGCCGAAGCCGGGAACACGCGATGCACCGCGGCTATGGACGCGGCGTGGAATGCGCCGAAAGTGATCGCGTGCAGGACCTGCGCCGCGAGGAGAAGCGCGAAAACGCCGGCCAGCCAGCCGATCGCGAGAAACCGCGCGACCCCGACGAGGAGGCTCGCCAGCAGGATGCCCGCGAGCGAGTAGCGCCGGAAGATCGCCGGCAGGTACAGAAAGATGGCGATCTCGGCCACTACGCCGAGCGACCACAGCATGCCGATCACCGCCCCGCTGTAGCCCATGCGCTGCAGGTGGAGCGTCAAGAAGCCGTACAGCACGCCATGCGCCGCGGCCATGCAGAATCCCGCGGCGAGCAGGTGGGTGATCGCCGGCGAGCTCGGCACGCGCTGCTTGCCGTGCAAGCGCGCGTGCGCACTGCCGCGCGGCAGCCCGGCCGACGCGGCAAGCGCTGCCAGCGCCAGCGCGCCGAGCGCGATCGGCACGCTTTCCACCGGCTTTGCGTCGAGCCAGGCGCCGCCGCCCAGCACGACGAGGATGAAGCCGATCGAGCCCCACAGGCGGATCGGGCCGTAGCGGCCCGGAGCGCCCGAAAGCGACGCCAGCGCGAGCGATTCGACGATCGGCAGGGCGCCGGCCGACAGCACGCTCATGAGCGCGACGATGACGGCGAGCTCGCCCACGCCATGGGCGAGCGCGAGCGCGGGAAACGCCACTGCCATCACGGCGCACGAGAACGCCACGATGCCGCGCTGCGCGCCGGTGCGGTCGGCGAGCCAGCCCCACGCCGTGGGCGCGAAGATGCGCGCGAGCTGGGGCAGCGCGACGACGAGCGCGATCTCGCCCGCGTCCAGCCCCCGCGACGACAGATAAGGCGGAAAGTACGCGACCATGGCGGCGGCGTACGCGAAGTAGGCGAAATAGAACGCTCCGAGTCGCAGCGGCAGCGACGCTCCGAGTCGCCGTAAAAGTGGCAGCGGCACGGCGATTAACTTAGCATCGGCCCGGATGCCGCGCGCAGCGTTCTACCTCGTTTTCGTCGTGTCGGGCTTTGCCGGCCTCATCTACGAGTCCATCTGGACGCACTATCTCAAGCTGTTCCTCGGGCATTCCGCCTACGCGCAATCGCTGGTGCTGGCGGTGTTCATGGGCGGCATGGCGGCGGGCGCGGCATGGTGCGCGCGCCGCTCTGCGCGCATCGGCAACCCCCTGCTCGCCTACGCGGCCGTGGAGGCCGCCATCGGCGTCGCCGCGCTCGCGTTTCACAGCGTGTTCGTTGCGCTCACCGGCTGGTCCTTCGACAGTGTGTTCCCGGCGCTCGGCGGAAGCGGCGCCCTGATCGTCGTGAAGATCGCCATCGCGAGCCTGCTCATCGTGCCGCAATCGCTCCTGCTCGGCATGACTTTCCCGCTCATGAGCGCGGCGCTCGCGCGCATGCATCCGGCGCGCGCCGGAGAGTCGGTGGCGATGCTGTACTTCACGAACAGCCTCGGCGGAGCGGCCGGCGTGCTGGCAAGCGGCTTCGTGCTCATCGCGGCGTACGGCCTGCCGGGCACGCTGCGCTGCGCGGGCGTTCTCAACATCGCGCTCGCGCTCGCCGCCGCGGCCATGGCGCGGCCGCAACGTCACCCGGCGCTTGCGCAGGCCGCGGCGCCGAGCCCCGCGGCGTGGATCCTCGGCGCCGCGTTCTTCACGGGTCTCGCCTCGTTCGTCTACGAGGTGAGCTGGATCCGCATGCTCTCGCTCGTGCTCGGCGCCTCCACGCACTCATTCGAGGTCATGCTCGCGACCTTCATCCTCGGCCTGGCGCTCGGCGGGCTCGCGGTGCGCAGGCACGTCGACCGGTCGCGCGAGCCGGCGCGCTTCCTCGGGTGGGTGCAGGTCGCGATGGCGCTCGCCGCCCTCGCCACGCTGCCCGTCTACAACTCGACCTTCGACCTGATGGAGCGCCTCATGCAGGCCATGGCGAAGACCGACGCCGGGTACGCGCTCTTCAACGTCTCGGGCGCCGCCATCGCGGCGCTCGTCATGCTGCCGGCAACGTTCTGCGCCGGCATGACGCTGCCGCTTCTCACGGGCGCGCTGCTACGCACCGGCGCGGGCGAAGGCGCGGTCGGCCGCGTGTACGCCGCCAACACGCTGGGCGCCATCGGCGGGGTGATCTTCGCGCTGGAGCTCGGGCTCCCCGTTCTTGGCCTTAAAGGCACGCTCATCGCCGGAAGCCTCGTGGACGCCGCCGTCGGCCTGGCCCTGCTTTGGCTCTTCGCAGAGCGCAAATACTTCAACGCAGCTGCCGCGGCCGGCGCCGTGCTCTTTCTCGGCGTCGGGCTCGGCATCGAGCTCGATGCGAACAAGATGACGGCCGGGGTGTTCCGCTATGGCGATCTCGGGGCCTCGAAGGACGCGCAAGTCATCTACAAGAAGGACGGCCGGACCGCCACCGTTCACCTCGTGAAGTATCCCGAGGCGACCAGCCTGCGCACCAACGGCAAGTCCGACGGCTCCATCAACATGGATCTCGCGGGCCCGCGCGGCAGCGACGAGATCACCATGGTGCTCACCGGCGCGCTGCCGCTCTCGCTCAAGCCCGAGGCGCGCAGCGCCGCGGTCATCGGCATCGGCACCGGCCTCACCACCCACACGCTGCTCCAGAGCCTCGACCTCGAGCGCGTGGACACGGTGGAGATCGAGGCCGCGATGGCCGAGGCCGCGCGTGGCTTCCTGCCGCGGAACAGCGCCACGTTTGCCGATCCGCGCGGCACGATCCTGATCGACGACGCGAAGACCTTCTTCACCGCGACCCAGCGGCGCTACGACCTCATCATCTCGGAGCCGTCCAACCCGTGGGTAAGCGGCGTCTCCGGGCTCTTCACCCGCGAGTTCTACCACCGCGTGCGGGCGCACCTCGCCGAGGGCGGGCTGCTCGCGCAGTGGTTCCAGCTCTACGAGATCGACCCGTCGCTGGTCGCGTCGGTGATGCGCGCGCTCGGCGAGGAATTCCCGCACTACGCGGTGTTCGCGCCAAGCGACCACGACCTGCTCATCGTCGCCTCCGCCGCGCCGATCCCGTTGCCGCCGCAGGCGAAGGTGTTCGAGCATCCGGGGCTGGCGAAGGAGCTGTGGACCGTGCACCTGCTGAACGGCGGCGACCTCGATGCCCGCTACGTCGGCAGCCGCGCGACGCTCGAGCCGCTCTTCGCGAGCTACGCGGTGGCGGCGAACT
Source organism: Burkholderiales bacterium (assembly GCA_036263315.1). Lineage (GTDB taxonomy): Bacteria > Pseudomonadota > Gammaproteobacteria > Burkholderiales > SG8-39 > SCGC-AG-212-J23. The sequence goes on along the minus strand of DATAHF010000028.1, from coordinate 1,551 downwards.
CGGACTACTTTCCGCTACTCGACCTGAACGCGGCGCGCCAGCGCTTCACGGACAAGAGCGCCGCGGGAATCGTCGGGCTGCTCAACGCCGACGTCCCGGTGCTCGAGCTGCTCGAGCCCGGGCGCAGCCGCCGCGCGGTGGACCCGCTCTTCGCCGGCGCCGAGGACTTCGAGCGCGTCAACAACACCCGGCTCGCGTGGTACGCGCGCAACTACCTTCTCGGCGGCCGGCTCGCCGACGCCGAAGGCGTCCCGGCGCAGATGGAGAAGGACCTGGAGCTCGTGCGCCTGCGCCTCATGGAGTGCCGGCAGCCGCGCGAATTCGACGTCTGGCTGCACAGCGCCGTGCGCGTCGCCAAGGCGCTGAATCCCTACCTGGCCGCGGACGACGCCGCGCCGGTGTGGTCGGGCGTGCTGGCGAGCGCCTGCTCGGGCGCGCTGTCGGCCTCGCAGCGGCGCTGGGTCTCGCTGTTTCGCGCGGTCGCGCTGCGCGATGCGCGCGCCATGGGCGACATCGCGGGCGAGATCCTCGCCACCGAAAAGGTGCTCGGCACGGAAGCGCGCAGCTACCTGCTCACCGCGGGGATGGCGGGCGATGTCGCCGCCGGCAGGAAGAAGGAAGCGCTCGAGTTGTGGCGCGAGCGCAGCGGTGCGCTCGCCGCAAGCCCCGCCTTGGTGTTCCGGCTGCTGCGCTGCCACGCCGGCGACTGCGGCGCGGCGCTCTAGCGCTTCTTGCCGGCGTAAGGGTTGCGCCCGGTGCGGAACTCGATGGCCAGCGGCGTGCCGACCAGCGAGAACGCCTTGCGGAAAAATCCTTCCAGGTAGCGCTTGTAGGACTCCGGCACGCGGTCGAGCGCGTTGCCGTGCACGATGATGCGCGGCGGGTTCATCCCGCCCTGGTGCGCATAGCGCAGCTTCGGCCGGATGACGCCGCTCTTGGGCGGCGCCTGCTTCTCGACGGCGGCGATCATGGAGCGCGTGAGCTTGGGCGTGGAGAGCTTCGCCATCGCCGCGGCATACGCGGCATCGACCGAGCGCATGAGCGGGCCCAGGCCCTTGCCTTCCCGCGCGGAGATGTGGTGCGTCTCGGCAAAGCCGAGGAAGCCGAGCTTCCAGGCGAGCTCGTGCTTCATGCGCTCGCGCAATTCCTTGCTGGCGGCGTCCCACTTGTTGACGGCGACGACCACGGCGCGGCCGCGCTCGAGGATATAGCCGGCAACGTGCGCGTCCTGCTCGGTGACGCCGGTGGCCGCGTCGAGCACGAGGATGGCGACGTTGGCCGCCTCGATGGCCTGCAGCGCCTTGACGATCGAGAAGAACTCGACCGGCTCGCCGGTCTTGCCGCGCCGGCGCAGCCCTGCCGTGTCGATGAGCGTATAGCGGCGCCCGGCGCGCTCGAAAGGCACCTCGATCGGGTCGCGCGTCGTGCCCGGCTTGTCGAACGCGATGACGCGCTCCTCGCCGACCAGCGCGTTGACGAGCGTGGACTTGCCGACGTTCGGCCTGCCGACGATCGCGACGCGCGGATGGCCGGTGTCCTCGGCTTCTTCCG
>DATAHF010000027.1:0-8309 GCA_036263315.1 Burkholderiales bacterium | reverse complement strand
GCGCCGGCGACTTCGTCACCGCGCCCGAGCTCGGCTCGCTCTACGGACGCACGCTCGCGCGGCAGCTCGCTGCCCTCGGGTGCAAGCGCGTCCTGGAAGTCGGCGCGGGAAGCGGCGCGCTGGCCGACGCGCTGCTCGCGCAGCTCGACTGCGAATATCTGATTTTGGAGACCAGCCCGGACCTGGCGGCGCGCCAGCGCGAGCGCCTGGGCGCGCGTGCAAGATGGCTCGATGCCCTGCCGCGCGGCTTCCGCGGCGTAGTCATCGCGAATGAAGTGCTCGATGCGATGCCCGTGCACGCCGTCGCGTGGACGGCCGAGGGAATCATGGAGCGCGGCGTAGCCCTCGAGGGCGACGCGCTCGTGTGGCGCGAGCGGCCGGCCGCCGGCGAGCTGCTCGCGCGCGCGCAGGCGATCGGCGTCGAGCCGCGCTACGAGAGCGAGATCGGCCTGGTCGGGCAGGCGTGGATGCGCTCGCTCGGCGAGTCGCTCGAGGAAGGCGTGGCCTTCATCGTCGACTACGGCTTCGCGGGGCGCGAGTACTACCATCCGCAGCGCGCGATGGGAACGCTCATGTGCCATCACCGGCACCAGGCGCATGGCGAGGTGTTCTTCCAGCCGGGCCTGCAGGATGTCACGGCGCACGTGGACTTCAGCGCGCTGGCGCATGCCGCCTGCGACGCCGGGCTCGAAGTCCTCGGCTACGCCACCCAGGCGCAGTTCCTCGTCAATTGCGGCGTCACCGAGGTGCTCGCCGAAGCGAACGTCGAGAATGCGCTCCGCTACGCGCCGCTCGCCTCCGAGGCGCAGAAGCTGCTCTCGCCGGCCGAGATGGGCGAGCTCTTCAAGGTGCTGGCCGTCGGTCGCGGCGTGCCGGGGCCGCTGCTCGGCTTTGCGCGCGGCGACCGCTCGCACACGCTTTGAGCACCGTCCTCGCTTTTCTGCTTCTTCTTCCTGCCGTGTGTACCGCGGGAGAAGTCGAGCAGGCGAAGAAGCGCTGGGCGGAAAGCCCGCATGGGCCCATGCTCGAGCGCATCCTGCCGCCGAGCGTCGATCCGACCGAGCTCCCCCAGCCCGAATCCCCGGGCGCGCAGCTCGTGCTGCGCTATTGCGTGCAGTGCCACAACCTGCCCAGCCCGGCCATGCACCATGCGGCGAAGTGGCCCGCCATCGTGCAGCGCATGGTGCTGCGCATGCAGGGGCGCGGCAACATGGGAACGCTGATGGCGGACATGATGGCTGGAGTGAAGGCGCCCACGCCGGAAGAGCAGCGCATCGTCGTGCGCTACCTGCAGAAGAACGCGCAGACCCCGCTCGACCCGGCGCGCTATCCCGAGATCAATGCGGCTTGGGCCGAGCCGTTTCGCCTGGCATGCAGCCAGTGCCACGTGCTGCCGGACCCGGCGCGCCACACCGCGGCGCAGTGGCCGGCGGTCGTCGCGCGCATGGAGCAGAACATGCAATGGATGAACCGGGTGGTCGGCTCCCGGCCCGCAGCGGGCGAGCCGCAGCTGCGCACCCGGGAGATCCTCGCCTTCCTTCGCAAGTACGCCCGGCACTAGCTCGCTTTCAGCCAGCGCAGGAGCCGGTCGGCGACCGGCTGCCAGCCCGCCTCGAGCATCATGGCGTGCCCCATGCCGGGATAGATCTCGGCCTCGCCGCCGAGGCTCTTTGCGCCGAGCTGCACCAGCGCAGGCGGCACGAGCTCGTCGCGCTCCGCGCCGAGGAAGAGCAGCGGCGGGCGTTGCATGCGCCACGGCTGCGGCAGCGCGAACAGGCTGGTGTCCCACATCGCGCGCACCGACTCGCGCTGGAGCAGGCCGCAATAGCGCTCCAGCCGCACCGCGTCGACCGGGCCCGCGAACAAGAGCTGGCGCACCAGCTCGCGCGAGGCGCGCCCCGACCAGATGAAGGCGTTCAGCTCGGAGAAGAGCCGCGGCCGCCGCCACGCGAGCTGCGCCATCACCGGGATCAGCCCTTGCGGCGGCGTGGAGGCGAGGAGCGCCAGCCCCGCCAACGCGCCCTGCTCCAGGTATTTCTGCGCCACGAATCCGCCCATCGAATGCGCCACCACGGCGGGCAGCGCGCCGATCTGCGCGACGGCCTGCGCCACGTCCGCGACGTAATCGTCGATGCTGGCCGCATCGAGCGTCTCGGCCCCTTCGCTCGCGCCGTGGCCGCGCAGGCTGAGCGCGTAGACGTGCATGCCGGCGTTTGCGAAGTACGGCAGGAAATACTCGTCCCACGCCCACGCGCCGGCAAATGCGCCGTGCAGGAAGAGCACCGGGGGACCCGCGCGCGTGCCGCGCGGGCGGCGCTCGATCAGCTCGAGCTGCTGCGGCACGCCGCTAGGCCGGGACGGCCATGCCCCGCACGACCGCGGGACGCCCGCCGACGCGCTCGTACCACCGCTTCACATTGGGGAAGCCGGCGAGCTCGACGCGGTGCCACTCGTGCCGCGCAACCCAGGGGTAGATCGCCATGTCGGCGATCGAGTATTCCGGCGCGAAGTACTCGCGCGCGGCGAGGTGCCGGTCCATGACGCCGTACAGGCGCTTCGCTTCGTTGCCGTAGCGCTCGCTGCCGTAGGGGACCTCGTCCTTCTTGGCGCGCATGAAGTGGTGCGCCTGGCCGAACATGGGCCCGACCCCGCCCATCTGGAACATCAGCCATTGCAGGACGTCGTACTTGTATTTCTCGGGAAAAAACTTCCCCACCTTGTCCGCGAGATAGATGAGGATCGCACCCGACTCCATCAGCGCGACCGGCTTGCCGCCGGGGCCGTCGGGATCGACGATGGACGGGATTTTTCCGTTCGGGTTGATCTTCAGGTACTCGGGCGTGAACTGCTCCTGGTTCGTGCCGATGTTGATCTTGTGCACGTTGTAGGGCAGGCCGCACTCCTCCAGCATGATCGAAACTTTCCGGCCGTTCGGCGTGCTCCACGTATAGAGTTCGATGGTGCTCAAATGGGTGCTCACGGTGTTGGTGGTGGCCGGCATTCTAGCGTTAGCCACGCCGCGCCAGAATTGGCGGCTTTCGGTGGGCGGGACGATCCTGCTAACGCTTGTCGCCCTGCTCCTGCATCGCGTTCTTTAGCTTCTCGGCGATCGCGCGCCCGACGTACATCTGCGGCTCCGAGGGCACCAGCCGCTCCCGCGCCTCGGCTCTCGCGATGAGGTCCCGGGCGATGTCGAAAGCGCGCACGAACGAGCGCGTCTTCGCCAGCGCCTCGCGGAAATAGGCTTCGCCGAAGTAAGTGAAATCGCGCCCGGCTTCGCAGCCGAACGAGCTGCGGTCGGCCGCCGCCGCCGTGATGACCAGCGTATTGTCGTCGCGCAGCGGCTCGATGAAGCCCCCTGCGAAGCAGGCCGAGACAACGATCACGCGCCATTTGATGCCGGCGTCCTGCAGCATGCGCGCGAGGGCGACCGGGGTGAGCGGCGCAAGCTCGAGCGGCGGCTGCCAGGCGGACAGGCGGTGATCGGGACCGCCGTGCGCCGAAAGAAAGAGGACCAGCGTGTCCTCGTCCGGATTCATCGCCTCGCCGACGCGGCGCAGGGCGCGCCCGAGGTTGGTCGCGGTGGCGATCGGGAATTCCTCCAGGGCGCTTTCGCTGCTCACGAGCGCGACGGAATGCCCGGCGGTGCCGAAGCGCTCGTCGAACAGCCGCTTCACGAAGCGCATCTCGTGCAGGAACACGTCCTGGCTGCCGTCGGGCGCAAAGCCCACGAAGTAGGTCTCCGGCACGCCGGCGCGCCCCGGCCGGATGGCGGCAAGCGCGCTCTCGATCAGCTCGCCCTGCGCATGGAACACGCGCTCTTCGGCAAGCGGCGTCGCCGCGTCCTCTTCCGCCGGGTCGGTCCACGGCTGCACCTGCGGGAAGACAAAGAAGCCGATGGCGACCATGGCGCTCGCCGCGAGCGCGCCGAGGTAGAGCTGCGGCTTCTGCCGCCCCGCGCTCACCATCACCGCCCGGATGCTGACGACCCAGGCCCATGCCACGTAGGCGAACAGCAGGCTCGCGCCCAGCCCGGTGCCGCGCACGAGGACGGCGAGCGCAAGCGCCGCCAGCTCGAAGACCGGGTCGCTCGCCACCAGCGCGAGCGCGATGAGCATCAGCCTCTCCGGCGCGCGATAGACCAGCGCGACCACGAGCGCGGTCAGCAGGACGAGCGGTATCCCTGCAAGGTAGGTCGGGACCACGGACGGATCGAATTCGCCTTCGAGGCCGACCCGCGCGGCGCCGGCGAGCACCCACAGCACGAAGTCGAGTCCGATGATGAGCGCGAAGTCGAGCGGGCTCGCGCGGAAGTCGAGCGCACGCACCGGCAGGAAGAACGCGAGGCGCGCGCCCGCCACGACGTTCTTCAGCAGCGTCCGGAAAAGCAGGTTCATACGGCCGCGGCGATTGCTGCCAGGCGGGCCTCGTCGAGGAGCTTCGGGATTTGCGCGCTCGCGCCTGCGCGCGCAGCGATGGCGCCGGCGTCTACGGCGGCCGCGGCCTGGCGTGCCTTTTCGGCGCGCGCCGCGTCCGCGCCGGACAGCCCCGCCACCTGCAGGAGCTCCGCGAAGCGCTCGGGGCGGCGGAACGCGTCGGTGCGCTTGAGAAGCTCGAGCAGCGCTTGCGGGCCGGCCTGCGCCGCGGCGCGCAACCGCTCGCGGTTGCGGCTTGCGGCCAGCGCGAGCTCGCGCACGGCGTTCGGCACACGCAGGCGCTCGCACAGCGCCTCGACTTCGCGCTCGTCGATCGGCCACGCGAGAAGCGCGAAGCGCACTGCGACGCTCCCGACGTAACGCTTCGGCAACGCCGTCAGCTGGGGAAAGAGCTTCTGGCGCAACCCGCTTTCCTCGAGCACTTCAAACATGCGCTCGGGATGCGCCTCCGCGAGGCCCTTAGAGAATTCCTGCCATACGCGCTCGGAGACGAGGTAATCGGCTTCGCCGCTCTTCACCATGGCCCTCATGAGGGCCATGGTCTCGGGCGCCACGTCGAAGCCGAAGCGCGCCGCAAATCGCGCCACGCGCAGGATGCGGACCGGGTCCTCGGCGAACGCCTCGCTCACGTGGCGCAGCACCCGGCGCTTCAGGTCGGCTTGCCCGCCGAACGGGTCGACGAGCGCGCCCTCCTCGGACTTCGCCATGGCATTGATCGTGAGGTCGCGCCGGCGCAGGTCCTCTTCGAGCGTGACGTCCGGGGCGGCGTGCACCGTGAAGCCCTTGTAGCCGCGGCCGCTCTTGCGCTCGGTGCGCGCGAGCGCATATTCCTCGTGGGTCTTCGGGTGCAGGAAGACCGGGAAGTCCTTCCCCACCGGCCGGTAGCCGAGGCGCTCCATCTCCTCGGGCGTCGCGCCGACCACCACGTGGTCGCGATCCTGCACCGGCAGGCCGAGCAGCTCGTCGCGCACCGCGCCGCCGACGACGTAGGTTCTCACCGCGGCGAAGCGTACGGCTCGTTGCCAGGCACGAACTCGGTCTCGCGGCAGGCCGCCTCGACCCATTCGCGCACGCTGGGGAGCGCGAGCACGCTTCGGCAATAGGCCTGCGCGACCCCGGGCAGCGCAACCGCGTAGGTCTGGAAGCGCGTCGCGACCGGCGCGAAGAACGCGTCGGCCACCGAGAATGCGCCGAAGAGCAGCTCGCCGCCGGCGCCGAAGTCCCGCCGGCACGAGCTCCACAGCTCCACGATGCGGTCGATGTCCTTCTGCGACTCCGGCGTGAGGCCCTTGCCGGGATGGCGACTGCGGATATTCATGCTCATCGCGCTGCGCAGCGCCTGGAATCCCGAGTGCATCTCCGCGCAGGCCGCGCGCGCGGCGCGCCGCGCGCGCGGCGCCTCGGGCCAGAGCTTCTTCGCGGGATAGAGCTCCGCCACCGCCTCGCAGATGGCGAGCGAGTCCCAGATCGTCTCGCCGTCGTCGAGGATGAGCACGGGCACCTTGCGCGTGGGCGAATAGCGTTCCACGCCCGTGGGCTTACCGTCGGCGCCGAACTTGAGCAGGACTTCCTCGAACGGGATCTGCGCCTGGCGCAGCAGCACCCACGGCCGCATCGACCACGACGAGTAGTTCTTGCTTCCGACAACCAGCTTCACTGCGCGCTGCCCGTCGCCCGGCCGCCCTGCTTGATCGGCGTGGCGAAGCGATACTCGATGTCCCAGGGGAAATGGATCCACTTCTCCTGCTTGAACTCCTTCACGAAGGTATCGACGATCGGCCGCCCCGCGGGCTTAGCGTACAGGCACGCGAAATGCGCCTTGGGCACGAGCTGGCGCACGACCTGCGCGGTGCGCCCCGTGTCGACGAGGTCGTCGATCAGCACATAGCCTTCGCCGTCGCCGCTCGCGCCTTTGAGCACCCGCACCTCGCCCTGCGCCTTCGGCGCCGAATAGCTGGCGACGCAGACCGTGTCGACGAGGTGGATGTCGAGCTCGCGCGCCACGAGCGCCGCGGGAACGAGCCCGCCGCGCGCGACGGCGATGATGCCTTTCCATTCCTGCTTGCGGTGCAGGACTTCGGCGAGATAGCGCGCGTCGCGGTGCAGCTCGACCCAGGAGATGATGATCTCGTCCTCGTAGGGCACGCGCGCCATGCAAAATTCTAATCTAGGCGTTGCGGATGGCGCGCCAGACCTTCTCCGGCGTGGCGGGCAGCTCCATGTGCTCGACGCCGAACTCGGCGAGCGCGTCCACGATGGCATTCACCACCGAAGCGAGCGCGGGCGTGGTGCCGCCCTCGCCGCCGCCGCGCATGCCGAGGGGATTGGTCGTGGACGGCACCTCGCTGATGTCGACGTCGAAGAACGGGAACTGGTCGGCGCGCGGCAGCGCGTAATCCATGAAGGTCGCCGACAGCAGCTGCCCGCTCTCGCGGTCGTAGGCGCATTGCTCCATCAGCGCCTGGCCCACGCCGGCCACGATGCCGCCGTGCGTCTGGCCGTGCAGGATGAGCGGATTCACCGCGCGCCCGCAGTCGTCCACCGAGGTGTAGCGCACGATCTGCGTGACGCCGGTCTCCGGGTCGACCTCCAGCTCGCACACCGCGCAGCCGTAGGGAAAAGACGGCACCGACACGGTCTCGTCGTGCGCGCCTTGCAGCGGCTCGATCGCCGCGACCTTGTACAGGTCGACCGAGCGGTCCGTGCCCTTCACCGTGAAGCGCCGGTTCGCGAACTCGATGTCCGCCTCCGCCGCCTCCAGGAGGCGCGAGGCGATTCGCCTGCCTTTCTCCACGATCTGGTCGCAGGCGTGCGCCATCACGACGGCCGCCATGCGCATGGAGCGCCCGGAGTGCGTGCCGCCGCCGATGGGCGCGATGTCGGTGTCCCCGGTGATGAGCCGCACCTGCGAGAGCTCGACCCCCAGCCACTCCACGAGCACCTGCGCAAAGCTCGTCTCGTGCCCTTGTCCCGAGGACAGCGTGCCGAGGACGGCCTCGACGCGGCCTTCGGGAAGCACTCGGATCTCGGCGCGCTCGCGCGGCGCGCCGGTGTTGAGCTCGATGTAGTTGCCGAGCCCGATGCCGCGCAGCCGGCCGCGCTTGCGCGCCTCGGCGCGCCGCGCCTCGAAGCCGTTCCAGTCGGCAAGCTCGACTGCGCGCAGCAAGGTGGCCGCATAGTCGCCGCTGTCGTACACGAGGCCGAGCCGAGTCCGGTACGGCATCGCCGAGGAAGGCACCAGGTTGCGCCGCCGCAGCTCGATGCGGTCGAAGCCGTGGCGCCGTGCCGCAAGCTCGAGCAGCCGCTCCATCACGAACATGACTTCCGGGCGCCCGGCCGCGCGGTACGGCGTGGTGGGCGGGGTGTTGCTCATCACCGCCCGCCCGCGCAGCGCAGCGCACGGCACGTGATAGACCGTGGTGGAGATCCCGATGCCCTTGCTCAGCGGTATGAAGGACACGGCGTGCGCGCCGACGTTGCTCGTGTTCTCGGCGCGGAATGCGAGGATGTTGCCATCGGCGTCGAGCGCGAGCTCGGCCCGCGAGACGAGGTCGCGTGCGTGCTCGTCGCTCAGGAAGGCCTCGTGGCGCTCGCAGGTCCACTTTACCGGACGGCCCACCCGCTTCGCCGCCCACGCGACCAGGGTGAACTCCGGATAGGAATTGTTGCGCGCGCCGTAGTTGCCGCCGAGATCCCCGGTCACGACGCGCAGCGCGCTCTCCGGGATGCCGAGCGCGCCGGCGATCTCGGTGCGCTGGCGCTGCACGCCGCCGGTGGAGGCGTGCACGGTGTAGCGCCCGGTCGCCGGGTCGTACCGGCCGAGCGCCGCGCGCGGCTCCATCGGCACGCCGGTAATCCGGTTGATGGCCGTGT
>DATAHF010000026.1:0-12628 GCA_036263315.1 Burkholderiales bacterium | reverse complement strand
AGGTAGAGCGTCATCAGGGGCTCGAAGCTCGCATTCTCCGGCAGCGCGCCCAGGATGCGCTCGCGGTAGTGCAGGGCATGCTCGGTGGTGCGCACTGGCGGCTTGAGGTTCGGCATGACGATGGCGCGGCCGAAGCGGCGCGCGGAGTCGGCAACAATGCTTTCCATCGCCGGGCCGTCGCGCAAGTGCAGATGCAGGTCGTCCGGCCGCCTGAGCGTAAGCGAATCCATGGGCCGATTTTACTTCGTGCGATCGAGCGCCTTGCGGTAGAGCACGCCTTTCGGCAGGCCGGTAATGCGCGCGGCGAGCTTCGCCGCTTCGCTGGGCGGCATGGCCTCGAGCAGCACATGCAGGATGCGGTCCGCGTCCTGCGCCGCGGCGCTCTTCGTCTCGCCAGGCGCCAGCACGACCACGAACTCGCCTTGCTCGCGATGCGGATTTGCCGCCAGCCATTCCTGCGCATGATCGAGGCGCAGGCGCGCGGTCTCCTCGAACTTCTTGGTGAGCTCGCGCGCGATGCAGATCTCGCGCATGCCGAACTGGGTGGCGAGGTCGGCGAGCATGGCGGCGATGCGGTGGGGCGCCTCGAAAAATACCACCGGCCACGGCATGTCGAGGCCCTGGAGCGCCTTGCGCCGCGCCGCGGCCGACGCCGGCAGGAAGCCGGCGAAGAAGAAGCCGCTCGCGCGGAAGCCGGAAGCCGACAGCGCAGCGACGGCGGCGCTCGGCCCGGGGAGCGGGCTCACGCGCAGCCCGGCGCGGTGGGCCTTTTCCACCAGGCCCGCCCCCGGATCGGAGATGCCGGGCGTGCCCGCGTCGCTCACCAGCGCCACGTCCTTTCCCTCGCGCAGGGCCTTGACGAGGGTCTCGGCCGCGGCCTGCTCGTTGTGCTCGTGGAGCGCAAAGGTGTCGGCCTGGATGCCGTAGTGGGCAAGCAGCGTGCGCGTAGTGCGCGTGTCCTCGCACGCGACGATCGCCACCGAGCGCAGCGCCTCGACAGCGCGCGGGCTCGCGTCGGCGAGGTTCCCGATCGGCGTTGCGACGATGTAAAGCGTGCCTGGGCTCAATTTCTGGTCAACGGCGGGCTGCGCGAATCGTTAAGCCTGCCATGAACCGCGAAGGCGCGCGAGCCGAGGATCTTTGCGCCGAAGTGCTGCGGCGGGCCGGCCTCGTGCTGATCGAGCGCAACTGGCGCTGCCGGCACGGCGAGATCGACCTGATCGCCGAGGAGGACGGCACGCTGGTGTTCGCGGAGGTGCGCATGCGAAGCGGCAGCGGGTTCGGCGGCGCGGCGGAGAGCGTCACGGCGGCCAAGCGCGCGCGCTTGATTGCCGCCGCGCGGCTCTACCTCACCCGCAGGCCGCAGGCGCCATGCCGCTTCGACGTCCTCCTCGTCGAAGGGGCCGGTCCGCGCGTGCAGTGGATCCGCGATGCGTTCGGCGAATAGGCGGGCCCTCGGCTTCGCGCTGTGCGTCGCGCTCCTGCCCTTGTCGAGCCCAGGGCAAGGAAGCGTGCGACTGCTGGTGCAGAGCTCGCCGCTTGCCGGCTTTCGCTATCACGCGGCAGCCGAGGTCTGGGATGCAATGCGGGTCGGCGACCGGCTGGAGGTCGTTCGCGAGGGCGAGAACCGGTTCGATGCCAACGCCATCAGCCTGGCATGGCGCGGCCGAAAGATCGGCTACGTGCCGCGGCGGGCGAACGCAGCGCTCGCCTGGGGCCTCGACCGCGGCGAGCACCTTTCCGCCCGCATCAGCCGGCTCACGAACCATCCCAACCCGGCGCGGCGCATCGAGTTCGAGGTATACATCGAGTAAAATTTCTCGATGGGACACGCAGAAAGCACGGGGGCGGCCCTTTCCGCCCGCGTGGCAGCGCACTTCAGCGAAAGCGCCGAGCTGAAGCGCGCTGCGTCCGCCGCGCTTTGCGCGCCCATCGCGCGTGCCGGCGCTCTTCTCGCGCAGTCGCTGCGCGCCGGCGGCAAAGTCCTCGCCTGCGGCAACGGCGGCTCCGCGGCGGACGCGCAGCATTTCGCCGCCGAGCTCATCAATCGCTTCGAGATGGAGCGCGCGCCGCTCGCCGGCATTGCGCTCACTACCGACACCTCGACGCTCACCTCCATCGCGAACGACTACGCTTACGTGCAGGTGTTCTCCAAGCAGGTGCGCGCGATCGGCCGGCGCGGCGATGTATTGATCGGCATTTCCACGAGCGGAAATTCGGCCAACGTCATGGAAGCGATCACGGCGGCGCACGATGCCGGCATCGGCGTGGTCGCGCTCACCGGCAACGGCGGCGGCAAGATGGCCGGCATGCTGCGGGCCGAGGACGTGCATGTTTGCGTGCCGCACAAGAAGACGGCGCGCATCCAGGAGGTGCACCTCCTTGCGCTCCACTGTCTGTGCGATCTCATCGATTTCGAGCTCTTCGGAGGCAAGGCGTGATGCTGCTGCGCGGTGCGTTGCTGCTTGGATTGTGTTGCGCGCTCTTGCAGGGTTGCGAGCTCGCGCTGCTGGGCGCCGGCGGCGCCGCCGCCATGACGGCGATGGAAGACCGGCGCACTGCCGGAACGCAGATCGAGGACGAGGGCATCGAGCTGCGCATCGGCAATCGCATAGGCGAGCGCTTCGGCGACAAGGCGCACGTCAACGTCACGTCGTACAACCGGTGGGTGCTGCTCACCGGCGAAGTGGCCGACGAGGCGAGCCGCGGCCAGCTGGAAAAGATCGCCCAGGCCGTGGGCAACGTGCGCGGGACCTCGAACGAGGTCCAGGTGGCCGGAATCTCCTCGCTCGGCGCGCGCGCCAACGATTCGTACATCACATCCAAAGTGAAGGCCCGCTTCGTCGATGCCCGCCGCTTCAGCCCGGTCCACGTCAAGGTCGTCACCGAGGCCGGTGTCGTCTACCTGATGGGGGTGGTCACGCAAAAGGAAGCCGACGACGCCGTGGAGATCGCGCGCACCACCGACGGCGTGCGCAAGGTCGTGAAGATCTTCGAGTATTGCCAGGCGACCGACGAGGCATGCCGGCCGCGCGCCAAGCAACCCGCCGAAGCCCCCAAGCAGCCCTCCTGAGCGCGTGAGGCCCGCGCCTTTCGAGGCAAAAATCCTCGATCCGCGCCAGGCGGAACGCTGGCTCCCGAAGCTCTCGCGCCCGCTGGTGTTTACCAACGGCGTATTCGACCTGCTCCATCGCGGGCACGTCACCTACCTCGCCCGGGCGCGGGCGCTGGGCGCGGCCCTTCTCGTGGCCTTGAATTCCGATGCCTCGGCGCGGCGCCTGGGCAAGGGCTCTGACCGGCCGATCAATCGCCTGGAGGACCGCCTGGCCGTCGTCGCTGCGCTGCAAGCCGTCGATGCCGTGACCTGGTTCGATGAGGACACCCCGGAGGCGCTGATTCGCGCCTGCCGCCCCGAGGTGCTGGTGAAGGGCGGGGATTGGCCCGTAGAGCGCATGGTAGGCGCCGCCGAGGTGCTGGCGCAAGGCGGGCGCGTGGAATCCATTCCTTTCGAGCACGAGCGCTCCACGAGCGCCCTCGTCGAGCGCATCCGAAGCGCGAAGGACTGAAGTACCATTGCTGCATGCGGCTGCACCAGCTCAAGGTCGACTACGACGCCGAGCAGGACCGCCTTCTCATGATGGTGGCGACGAGCGAGGGCGTGGAGGTGCGGCTTGCGCTTACTCGGCGCTTCGTCAAGCTGCTCTGGCCGCTCCTCGTGAAGCTGGCGGAGGACGCGAGCCCGCGCATCCGCACGCAGGCCAACCCGGAGGCGCGCAAGGCGCTGCTCGGGCTGGAGCATGAGCACGCGGTGTCGAAGGCGGATTTCTCCAAGCCGTACGACGCCGCGAGCCTCGCCACGCCGCTCGGCTCCTCGCCGATCCTGCTTGCGCGCATCCAGACGGGCCACGACCGCACCGGACAGCCCATCGTGGCGCTCCATCCCTCCGACGGCCAGGGCGTCACGCTGACGTTCGACTCGGTACTGCTGCACTCGTTGTGCCGGCTGCTGCAGGCCGCGGTAAAGAAGAGCGACTGGGACATGGAGCTCAAGCTCCCGGGAACCGACGCCCAGGACGAGGGCGGCGAGCGCGCGGCGCGCACCCTCAATTGACCTATAATCGACGGTTTCCCTCGCAAGACGAGCGCTGTACTCGTCATCGGCTCCGTCATCGCTTCGGATTTTGAACAACTCGGCCTGATCGCGCCGCTGCTCGCGGCCGTGAAAGATCTCGGCTATGAGAAGCCGAGTCCCGTGCAGGAGCAGGCCATCCCGCTGGTGCTGTCCGGGCGCGACCTCATGGCGGGCGCGCAGACCGGCACGGGAAAGACTGCGGCCTTCGCCCTGCCGATCCTGCAGCGCCTTTCCGCGCATGCCAGCACGTCCGCGTCCCCGGCGCGCCATCCGGTGCGCGCCCTGGTGCTCACGCCCACGCGCGAGCTCGCCGTGCAGGTGGCCGAGAGCTTCCGCGAGTACGGCCGGCACCTGCCCTTGCGCAGCACCGTGGTCTACGGCGGCGTCGACATGAACGCGCAGATCGAGCAGCTGCGCCGCGGCGTCGAGGTCCTGGTCGCCACGCCGGGCCGGCTGCTGGACCACGTGCAGAACAAGACCGTGATGTTCAACCAGGTCTCGGTGCTCGTGCTCGACGAAGCCGACCGCATGCTGGACATGGGTTTCCTGCCCGACATCAAGCGCATCATCGCGCTCCTGCCCCAGCAGCGGCAGAACCTGCTTTTTTCTGCGACTTTCCCCGACGAGATCCGCACCCTGGCGAAGGCGCTCCTGCGCGACCCGGCCGAGGTGCAGATCGCGGCTCGCAACGCGGTCGCAGACCTGGTCACGCACGTGCTGCACCCGGTGGCGCGGGAGAAGAAACGCGAGCTGCTCGCCTATCTCATCCAGACGCGCGAGCTGAAGCAGGTCTTGGTCTTCACCGGCACGCGCATCGGCGCCAATCGCCTCGCCCACCAGCTGCGGCGCGACCATATCCACGCCGATGCCATCCACGGCGACAAATCCCAGGCCGAGCGCGAGACCGCGCTGCTCGATTTCAAGGCCGGCAAGACCTCCGTGCTGGTCGCCACCGACGTCGCCTCGCGTGGCCTCGATATCGAAGGCCTGCCGCAGGTGATCAACTTCGACGTGCCCCATTCGCCCGAGGACTACGTGCACCGCATCGGGCGCACCGGGCGCGCAGGCTTGACCGGCGAGGCGATCTCGCTCGTCGCGCCGGACGATCTGGAATCGCTCGCCGCCATCGAGAAGCTCATCAAGAAGCGCATCGAGCGCGTGCTGATTCCCGGGTTCGAGCCCGATCCGGGCACGCTTGCGTCCCTGATGGGAGGCCAGCCGAGGCAGGCGGGACAGCCCCGGCAACCCGCGCACGCCGCGGCGCCCAGGCCGGCCGGGCACTCAAAGCAGAACGGCGAGCCGAGGCACAGGGAGCGGCGCCCGAGCGCCGCGAAGGCGCCCGCAGATCCAATCTTCTCGAAGCCCTACGAGCCGGGTAGCGCGTCCGCGGCGCAGGCGCCCGCGGCAAAGCAGGAGGCGCCCCAATCCAAGCGCAAGCAACCGCAGGTGGCGGCGCTCCTGGGCGGCCTCAAGAGGGCTTGACCCTCAGACTCAGCGGCGAGCCTGACCCTCAGACGCAACGCGCGCCGTCCACCTCGATGCACACGCCGCTCACCATGGCGGCCTCGTCCGAAGCGAGGTAAAGGCAGGCGTTCGCCACATCGAGCGGCGTCGAGAACCGGCCCAGCGGGATGGTCGCGAGAAAGCGCTTCTTCGCTTCGTCGGTGAGCGCACCGCCTGCAAACTCCGCCGAGAGCGAAGTATCGGGGCTGAAAACCGGGTTCACGCAATTCACGCGGATCTTGTCCGGGCCAAACTCGGCCGCCATGGACTTGGACATCACGATGACCGCGCCCTTGGAGCTGTTGTAGACCGTGAGCCCCGGTCGCGGCCGGATGCCGGCGGTGGAGGCGATGTTCACGAAGCAGCCGCCGCCTTGCCTGCGAAAAAGCGGCACGGCGTGCCGGGCCGAGAGGTAGATGCTTTTCACGTTGACGGCGTAGACCCGGTCGAACTCCTCTTCGGTTACTTCGAGGTAGGGCTTGTTGCGGTGAGTCCAGCCGGCATTGTTGACGATCACGTCGAGCCGCTGAAAGCGCTGCACAGTGGCATCCAGGACCCGGCCCCAGTCCTGCGCGCGGGTCACGTCGCACTCGGCAAAGGACGCATCCGCTCCGATGGCTTTTGCCACCCGCTGGCCCGCGTCGGCGTTGATATCGGCGATCACGACGCGCGCGCCTTCCTGCGCGAAGCGCCTCGCGATACCTTCGCCGAAGCCCGAGCCCGCGCCCGTCACCAATGCCACTTTCCCCTTGAGCCGCATGCCTTCTCCTATGCGTCCTTGAACGGACTATGTTCGCATAGCTCGTCCACGTAGCGGGCGATGCCCGGGCCTTCGCGTGCGAGGAAGGACTCCACGGCGCGGGCGAATCGCGCATCGGCAAGCCAGTGCGCGGACAGCGTCTCGACCGGCAGCAGGCCGCGGAAGAGCTTGTGCTCGCCCTGGGCGCCGCCCTCGAAGAAGGTGAGTCGGCGAGCGATCGCGTACTCGATCGCCTGGTAGTAGCAGCACTCGAAATGCAGGAGCGGCACGTGCTCGAGGGCCCCCCAGTACCGGCCGTACAGGGAATCGGCGTCCCGCAGGAAAAGCGCGGCCGCAATGCGCGCCTCGCCCCTTTCAGCGAGGATCATCAGCACGTTCTCGGCCATGTGCGCGCCGAGCCGCAGGAAGAATTCCAGGTTCAGGTAGGGGCTGGAGCGGTGCGCCGCATAAGTGCGCCGGTAGCAGCGATTGAAGAATTCCCAGTCCGTCCCGCCGATGGCGGGGCCCTCGAGCCAGCGGCAGGTGATTCCGGCTTCGCGCACGCGCCGGCGCTCCTGGCGGATGTTCTTGCGCCTGGCGTGCGACATGCGCGCAAGGAACGCGTCGAAATCGACGTAGGCGTCGTTCGTCCAGTGGAACTGCACCGTGCGCCGGAGCATGAGCCCCTGCGCGGCGAGTAGGCCGCCTTCCTCCTCCGTAGGGAAGAGGACGTGGAGCGAGGAAGTCTGCCTGGCGAGCTCGAGCGCAGCGCCGACCAGCACCTCGCGCTCGGCGTTTGAGCGCGCAAGGAGTCGCTGTCCGCGCACCGGCGTGAACGGGACTGCGCACAGCAGCTTCGGGTAGTACTCCACGCCGTGGCGCTCGTGGGCATCGGCCCAGGCCCAGTCGAACACGTACTCGCCGTACGAATGCGACTTCGCGAAGAGCGGCATGGCGCCGACGAGCGCTCCGGAGCGGCGCAGCAGCAGGAATTGCGGCAGCCAGCCGGTCGCCGCCGCAGCGCAGCCGGTATCGACCAGCGCCGAGAAGAATTCGTGGCGGACGAAAGGCTGCGGACCGGCGAGCGCGTTCCACTCTTGCGGATCCACGCCGGCCAGGGAATCGACGACGCTTAGGCTTTCCAAGGACCGGACGATTCTACGGGGCGGGCCGGCCGCGATACAATGAACGGCTCACGGAGGCCCGAATGAAAAAAATCGAAGCGATCGTAAAGCCGTTCAAGCTCGACGAGGTGCGCGAGGCATTGTCGGAGGTGGGCGTGACCGGCCTCACGGTAACCGAGGTCAAGGGCTTCGGCCGGCAGAAGGGCCACACGGAGCTGTATCGCGGCGCCGAATACGTGGTCGATTTCCTTCCCAAGGTAAAGATCGAGGTCGTGGTGGCCAACGACCAGGTCGATTCCGCGATCGATGCCATCGTCAAGTCGGCCCGCACCGGCAAGATCGGCGATGGCAAGATCTTCGTCACGTCGGTTGAGCACGTCGTGCGGATCCGCACCGGCGAGACGAACGAAGCGGCGGTCTAGGCGCCTTAGAACTCCGCGGCGGTCTAGCGCTGCGCCTTCAGTAGCACCAACACGGCTCCACCGCCTCCATGGGCGGCCGGGGCCTGGCAGAACGCCAGCACGTCGTCGCGCAGCATCAGCCACTTGCGCAGCTTGCCCTTGAGCACCGGCTCGCGGTTGCGCGAGCCGTTTCCCTTGCCCTGAACGATGCGCACGCAACGCAAATGCCGCGCGGTGCAGCGGCGCAAGAAGTCGGCGACGCAGCGGGCTGCCTCGACGCGGTTCATGCCGTGCAGGTCGAGTCCGTCCTGGATCACCCAGTGTCCGCGCCGCAGCTTGCGCAGTACCTGGCGCGACAATCCGTCGCGTAGAAAGACGAGCTCCTCGCCCGTCTCGAGGGCGTCTTCCGGCGTGACGTCGCCGGTCAGCGATTCATCGAGCGCCGCCCGTTCATCGAGCTGGGTCTGCCGGGGAACCGGCGCCGGCTGGACCGGGCGCAGCGCGAGACGGCGCGGCTCGCCAAGCGGCTGCACTCCGGCGAGCGCGCGCCTCAGGTCCTCGTCATCAGGCAGCGACGGCATCGAGGTATTTCTCCGCGTCTAGCGCGGCCATGCACCCGGTGCCGGCGCTGGTGACGGCCTGGCGATAGACGTGGTCCTGCACGTCGCCCGCCGCGAACACGCCCGGTACGCTGGTGGCGGTCGCCATGCCTTCGCGGCCGCCGCGCGTGACGATATAGCCGTCCTTCATCTCCAGCTGCCCGGCGAAGAGCTCGGTATTGGGCGTATGGCCGATCGCCACGAAGAATCCTTTGACCGGCACGTCGCGAGTTGCGCCGGATTTCGTGCCGCGTACGCGCACGCCGGTGACGCCGGTGGCATCGCCCAGCACCTCGTCCACCACGGCGTCGAGCTCGAGCGCGATCTTGCCTTCCTTCACGCGCTGCATGAGCTTGTCCACCATGATTTTTTCGGCGCGGAACTTGTCGCGCCGGTGAACCAGCGTCACATGGCGGCAGATGTTGGCCAGGTACAGCGCTTCCTCGACCGCGGTATTGCCGCCGCCGACGACGACCACGTCCTGCCCCTTGTAGAAGAAGCCGTCGCAGGTCGCGCACGCCGAGACTCCGCGGCCCATGAATTTCTGCTCCGATGGGATGCCGAGGTACTTCGCGCTCGCTCCGGTGGCGATGACGAGGGCGTCGCAGGTGTACGTCGCCGAGTCGCCCTTCAGCCGGAACGGCCGGCTGCCCAGATCCACATGGTTGATATGGTCGAACACCAGCTCAGTCTCGAAGCGCTCCGCGTGCTTCTGGAAGCGCTGCATGAGGTCGGGGCCTTGCACCCCGTCCGCATCCGCGGGCCAGTTGTCCACGTCGGTGGTGGTCATGAGTTGGCCGCCTTGCGCAATGCCGGTTAGCAGCACCGGGCGAAGATTGGCCCTGGCGGCGTACACCGCCGCCGTATAGCCGGCCGGGCCTGAGCCAAGAATCAGCAGGCGAATATGTCGATCGGGCATGCGGCGATTATAGTCGCCGCGCAGTGGGGGGAACACGACATAACGATTTGATTGTGCCGGAGAATCCTGATTTAATGCGGCCGCAGCACGCGCCGGCACGAGGGGGGACGTTGGGGGCAATTCGGGGGGCCTTGAGGCTTTTGCTCGCGGTATTGCTCGCCGCGTGCTCGCTCGCCTTTGCGCAAGCACCGCAGAAGCCCGCAGCGGACGATTCGCCGCGCTTCGAGATCCGCCGTTTCGTGTTCGAGGGCGCCACGCTGGTCACCCCGGCGCAGCTCGAGGCGGCGACCAAGCAATACACCGGTCCATCGCGCCAGTTCAGCGATGTGCAGCGCGCGCTGGAGACGGTGGAACGCGCCTACAGCGATGCGGGCTGGAGCGCGGTCCAGGTCGTCCTGCCCGAGCAGGAGCTGCAGCGCGGCGAGATCCACTTCCAGATCGTCGAGGCGAAGATCGGCCGGGTCATCGTCGAGGGGAACAAGTTCTTCGACGAAGCCAACATCCGCGCGAGCGCCCCTTCGCTCCAGCCGGGCAAGGCGCCCAACATCAACGACATCGCGCGCAACCTGCGCGTCGCGAACGAGCATCCCTCGAAGCAGGCGACCGTCCTGCTGCGCAGCGGCCAGGAGGAAGCCACGGTGGACGCCGTGCTGCGGGTCGTGGACGAGAACCCGAGCAAGTACAGCATCACCGGCGACAATACCGGAACCAACCAGACGGGCCGCTTCCGGGTGGGCCTGGGCTACCAGAATGGCAACGCCAACGGCGGCGACGAAGTGCTCACGATGCAATTCGTCACTGCGCCGTACTCGGGATACAAAAGCACCACCGGGGAAACGTCTCACCTGTCGCTCGTTCCGAGCGGCGACGTGATCATCCTGGGGGCGGGATATCGCATCCCGCTGTATGCGTGGGGCGACTCGCTCGATTTTTCAGTCGGCTATTCCAACGTCAATTCCGGCACCGTGCTCGGGCTCTTCAACATCACCGGCACGGGCACCGTCGCAGGCGCCCGCTGGACGCACAATCTGGACAAGATCGGCGACTACGAGCATCGCGTAGCGTTCTCGCAGGACTGGCGCAGCTACGAGAACAAGGGCATCCGGGCGGCGAACGGCGATCCGACACAGCTCATCCCCGACGTAGTCGCCCATCCCATCGGCTTTCTCTATTCCGGCATTTACCGGCAGCAGGACAGCGAGACCGGCCTGTCGTTCGGCCTGACGAAGAACTACGCCGGCGGCGCCGACGGCTTGCGGGAGAATTTCTGCAACTCGCGCAGCAACGGCATCGGCAAGTGCGCCGACGCGTTCTACGAGATCTGGCGCTGGTCGGTGAACCACAACCGCGCCCTGCCGGGGGATTGGCAGGCGCGCGTCGCGGCGAACGGGCAACAGACGCGGGACATGCTCATCGCAGGCGAGCAGTTCGGGATCGGCGGTATGGATTCGGTGCGCGGCTTCCTCGAGCGCGAGATCACGAACGACTGGGGCTACCGCGGCTCGGCGGAGGTCTATACCCCGGATTTCGGCGGCAAGACCGGGATCAGTGGCGCCCGCGCCCGGGCGCTTGCCTTTTTCGACTTCGGCCACGTCGGCCGCAACCAGCCCGCGCCCGCGGAAGCACATGGCCAGAGCATCTCGAGCTACGGGATCGGGCTGCGTTTCTCGCGTGGAACCAACCTCTCCGCGCGCCTCGATTACGGGGTCGTCCTCCATGGGGGAGGGTTGGAAGTGAACCGCAATGAGAGCCGGGTCCACTTCAGCGTTTCTTACGTCTTTTGACCCTACCACGATTCTGTCGCCACCCGGCGACAGGGACGCGTAAGAAAGTCCCTCTTCTTCAACCCCTTGGCCTCGCCTCTAGAAGGCCTTTGGCGCTCTGAAAGCGTAAAATTCGAGGCGTGAAATAGTTCCTAATTTGTAAGCTTCGCTGCAGCGTAGCATCACAACGACACATTCCGTCTGTAGGGACGGTCGCCGAGGGGGGTCAGTTGGCAGTTGCATCGCGAAAAGCTCGTCGCTCGCCGCGCGCAGGCCGTTTGCGCGCCGTCCCGCGTCGACGTCTCCTCTCATTCGCGGTTGGCGCAGCTTTCGCTGCGTCCGCGGCGCCGCTGTTCGCGAATCCGTCGGGCGGGAGCGTCGCCGCCGGAAGCGTATCGTTCTCCTCGAGCGGCAACAGCTTCACGATCACGAACAGCCCAGGCGCGATCATCAACTGGCAGCAGTTCTCGATCGCCAAGGACGAGATCACCCGCTTCATCCAGCAAAACGCGGCGAGCGCGGTGCTCAACCGCGTCGTGTCGCAGAACCCGTCCGTCCTGCTCGGCACGCTGCAGTCGAACGGCCGCGTCTTCCTGATCAACCCCTCGGGAATCGCGTTCGGCGCCGGCGCCGTGATCGACGTCGCGGGCTTCGCGGCTTCCACGCTCAACATGAGCGACGCCGACTTCATCAGCGGCCGCATGCGCTTCCTCGGCAGCGGCGGCGAGGGCGGCATCACCAACGCCGGCACGATCCGCACGCCGGAAGGCGGCCACGTCTACCTGATTGCGCCGAACGTCGAGAACCAGGCGAGCGGCGTCATCACCAGCCCGAAGGGCGAAGTCGTCATCGCCGCCGGCAAGACCGTCGAGCTCGTCAATGCGCAAACGCCCGACCTGCGCGTCGAATACACCGCGCCAGACAACCAGGCCACGAACGCGGGCCAGATCATCGCGGCGTCCGGTAGCGTCGGCATCTACGGCACGCTCCTCAAGAACTCCGGCCTCGTCTCCGCGAGCGCAGCGACGATCGGCGACGGCGGCAAGATCGTCCTCAAGGCAGTCAAGGACGTCACGCTCGACCCGACGAGCACCATCCAGGCGAGCGGTGCGGCGGGCGGCAACGTCACCGTCCAGGCCGACACCGGAACGCTCCTCGCGCAAGGCACCATCGAAGCGAAAGGCAGCGAGGCGAAGGGCGGCGGGATCCGGCTCCTCGGCACGCAGGTCGGCCTCATTGGCACGACCAATGTCGACGCGTCAGGTGATCAGGGCGGCGGCAGCGTGCTCGTCGGCGGCGACTTCCACGGTGCCAATCCGGACGTGCAGAACGCGCAGCGGACTTACGTTGGCAGCGGCGTGACCATCAATGCGGATGCGACGACGAACGGTGATGGCGGGAAGGTGGTTGTTTGGTCGAACGATGGGACGCAATACTACGGTTCAATA
>DATAHF010000025.1:0-2360 GCA_036263315.1 Burkholderiales bacterium | reverse complement strand
GACGAGATCAAGCTCGGCGACAACGACACCCTCGGCGCGCTGGTCACCAACCTCGTCGAGGCCGACGCGCTCGTCATCCTGACCGACCAGGCGGGGCTGTATGACGCCGATCCGCGCAAGAACCCGAACGCGAAGCTCGTGAAGCAAGCCGATGCCCACGACCCGCGCCTCGAGGCGATGGCGGGGGGCGTAGGCAGCGCGCTCGCCAAAGGCGGCATGCTGACGAAGGTGCTCGCCGCCAAGCGCGCCGCGCGCAGCGGCGCGCACACCGTCATCGCCTCCGGACGCGAGCCCGACGTGCTGGTGCGCCTGGCCAAGGGCGAGGCGATCGGCACGCTGCTCGAGGCGGCAACGGTTCCGCTCGCCGCGCGCAAGCAGTGGCTCGCCGACCACCTCACCGTCGCCGGGCGGCTGCGCCTGGACGCGGGCGCGGTCAACGCGCTGGCGCGCGACGGGAAAAGCCTGCTGCCGATCGGCGTGCTGGAGGTGCTGGGCGAGTTCCAGCGCGGCGAAGTCGTCGCCTGCGTGGACCCGGGCGGCCGCGAGATTGCCCGCGGGCTGGTGAATTACTCGTCGGAGGAGACGCGCAGGATCATGCGCCGCCCGTCGAGCGAGATCGAGCCGCTGCTAGGCTATGTGGACGAGCCCGAGCTCATCCACCGCGACAACCTGGTCCTGCTCTAGTTGCGGTTCTGCGGCTCGACGTAGACCGCCGGATGGCTTCCCCGGCGAAGCGCGTTACTTCCTTCCTCGGCGCTTTGGATAGGGTCGCGGTGCGGGCAGAAGTAGTTGCGCGAGAGCGCGTAGGGCCAGCTCAGCGCGGCGCCTTTGACGATCGGGCGCCACGCGCCCGGACGGCTGCTCCATTTGCCCGGCCCCTCGCCGGTGGCGAGGACGCGGAATTCCTCCGGGCACCGAATCGCCTCGTACGAGACGTTGTCCACGCCGTTCGGGCTGCGCGCCACGAACACATAGCGAATTTCGCGCGCCCTGGGCGCAACGGTGAGCGTGCTTGCATCCACGAAATACTTGAAGTCGGTCGCCGCGCTGACGTACACGGGCACGAGGTTCTCGTTCTTCGGATAGGGCGGCAGGGCGACGCTCTCCTCGCCCGCAAGCTGCACCGCGTGGCTGCGCTCCCAATCCGATTCGATCTGCGGTCCGCTGCTGCAGCCGGCCACGACCAGGAGCAGCCACAGATGCCTCATGTGAGGTCCGCCACTAGCGCGGCTCGCACCTCGGGCACGGCTTGCGTGCTGGCCGAGTAGCGCGGGTGGTCCACGCCGATGGACAGGCTCGCGCCCGAGCGCAGGGACGCGCGCACCGGCTGCGGCAGCTCGAAGCGCAGGAAGTGCACCGAGGAGGTCTTGTCCTCGTTTTCCCGCTCCAGGTCCTCGTCGGCGATCGCGTAGACGCGCTCGGCGCCTGCGGCCTGCACCCAAGCGCGCTTCTCTATGCCCTTCAGCTGCGCGAGCATGGTGCGGCGCTCGGCCTCGTCGGGATACTCGATCAGCATGGTGGCCTTCCAGTTGCCCCCGTCGGGGACGAGCGGGTTGTAGGCCTGCAGCTCGCCCTCGATGCCCTCGTCCTCGAAGATGCGCTCGATGCGCAGCATCTCCTGCACCTGATAGCGGATGGTGAGCTCGTCCTCGAATTGCAGCGTCACGTGCTCGCCGAGGTGCACGGCGCGGCGCTTCTTGTGCTCGATGACCTTCGCGCGGAACTCGTTGCGCTGCCGCGCGTAGGCCTCGAGCGTCAAGAGCGAGGCTCGCTCAATCACTCAGGCCGTCCAGCGCCTTCTGGAAGCGGTTGGCGTGGCTGCGCTCGGCCTTGGCGAGCGTCTCGAACCAGTCGGCGATCTCGCCGAAGCCCTCGTCGCGCGCCTGCTTCGCCATGCCCGGGTACATGTCGGTGTACTCGTGCGTCTCGCCCGCCACCGCGGCTTTCAGGTTCTCGCGCGTGCGCCCGATCGGCAGGTTGGTCGCCGGATCGCCTACCGCCTCGAGGTACTCGAGGTGGCCGTGCGCGTGGCCGGTCTCGCCTTCGGCCGTGGAGCGGAAGAGCGCCGAGACGTCGTTATGGCCTTCGACGTCGGCCTTCGCCGCGAAGTACAGATACCGGCGGTTCGCCTGCGACTCGCCGGCGAACGCGGCCTTGAGGTTGTCGTGGGTCCGGGTGTTTTTCAGCGGTTTCATTTCGTCTCCTTCGGGAATGTGCCGCCGAGCCTAGGTCGCGGCGGCCGATGCAGCAAATGGAATTTCCTAATGCGGACGATTGACGTCGGCTATTTCCGCGTCGCGCTCAGCGGATCGCCGACTCGATCTCCGAGAAGGTGCGCGCCACCTCGGCGTCGGCGGGCA
>DATAHF010000024.1:0-14939 GCA_036263315.1 Burkholderiales bacterium | reverse complement strand
GGCGCCGGCCGCCTGGCCGCGGTGGCGACCGCCGCCGCGCGCGTGCCAGCCGCCTACGCCGCCTCCGGCATCGCCGCGCGTCTTGATCTGCCGCCGGCGCTGCGAATCGTCGCGCAGCACCGTGGTCGGCTTGGCTTTCTTGGGCTTCTTGTCGGTCTTGGCATCCGCCGCCTTGGGCGCATGCAGCGTCGTCGCCGGCGCGGCCGGCGTCGCGGCGGCTGCGGCTGCCGCGGCAGCCTTCTCCTCGGCTTCGCGGCGCTCGCGCTCCTGCTTCTCGCGCAGCTCCGCGGCCTGCAGCTCGGCGAGCTGCTGCTGGCGCTTCGATTCCTCTTCGCGGAGCTCGAGCTCCTTCTCGTTGATCGGCGGCGCGGCGGGCGGCGGCGCGGGCGGCGCCTCGGCGGCCACGGCCGCGGCGGTGACCTCGGCCGGATCGCGCTTCACGAACACGCGCTTCTTGCGCACCTCCACCTGGACGGTGCGGTACTTGCCGGTCGCGTCGGTCTTGCGGATCTCGCTCGTCTGCTTGCGCGTGAGCGTGATCTTGTTCTTGCTCTCGATGGAGCCGTGCGTGCGCCGCAGGTACTCGAGGAGCCGCGACTTGTCCTGCTCGGAGAGCGAGTCGTCGGCCTGGCGCTTCTCCACGCCGGCGGCGCGCAGCTGCTCCAGCAGCACCGAAGGCGGCACCTTCAGCTCGCTGGCAAATTGGGCAACGCTCGTCTGTGCCATCGTTATGCGGATTCCTTGTGCTGCTGGCCCGGACTCTGGGCCCCGTTCGATTCGGTGAACCAGTGCGCCCGGGCGGCCATGATGAGCTTCTTGGCTTTTTCCTCGTCGAGGCTGGTGAGCTCGGAGAGCTCGTCGACCGCGAGGTCGGCGAGGTCGTCGCGGCTCTTGATGCCGCCCTCGGAGAGCTTGGCGGCGAGCTGCGTGTCCATGCCTTCGAGCTTGAGCAGCTCCGGGTCCACGCCTTCCACCTTCTCCTCGTTGGCGATCGCCGCGACGAGCAGCGCGTTGCGCGCGCGGTTGCGCAGCTCGTTCACCGTGTCCTCGTCGAACGCCTCGATCTCCTTCAGCTCGTTGATCGGCACGTAGGCGATCTCCTCGAGCGTGGAGAAGCCCTCCTCGATGAGGATGTTGGCGACGTCCTCGTCGACGTCCAGGCGCTCCATGAAATGCTGCTTGATGCGGCCGCTCTCCTCCTGCTGCTTCTTGGTCGATTCTTCCTCGGTCATGAGGTTGATCTGCCAGCCGGTCAGCTCGGAGGCGAGGCGCACGTTCTGCCCGCTGCGCCCGATGGCCACCGCCAGGTTCTCCTCGTCGACCACCACGTCCATGGCGTGCTTTTCTTCGTCGACGACGATGGAGCTCACTTCCGCAGGCGCCAACGCGCCGATCACGAACTGTGCCGGATCGGCCGACCAGAGGACGATGTCCACCCGCTCGCCCGCGAGCTCCTGGGTGACGGCCTGCACGCGCGAGCCGCGCATGCCGACGCAAGTGCCGATCGGGTCGATGCGCTTGTCATTGGTGAACACGGCGATCTTCGCGCGGATGCCCGGGTCGCGCGCCGCCGACTTGATCTCCAGCAGGCCTTCCTCGATCTCGGGGACCTCGAGCTCGAACAGCTTCATGATGAACTGCGGCGCGGTGCGCGAAAGGATCAGCTGCGGGCCGCGCGCCTGGCGGTCGATCTTCATGACCCAGGCGCGCACGCGGTCGCCGACGCGCAGGTTTTCCTTCGGGATCATCTGCTCGCGCGGCAGCAGCGCTTCCAGCCGGCCCGACTCGATGATGGCGGAGCCGCGCTCCATGCGCTTCACCGTGCCGGTGACGAGCTCGTCGCCGCGCGACAGGAAGTCGTTCAGGATCTGCTCGCGCTCGGCGTCGCGGATGCGCTGCAGGATGACCTGCTTGGCGGTCTGTGCGCCGATGCGGCCGAATTCCACGTTGGCGATCGGCTCCTCGATGACGTCGCCCTCCTTGGCATCGGCCTTGCCGCGGTCCTGCGCTTCCTCGACCGACAGCATCTGCGCGGTGTTCCAGTCCGGCGCGTCGTCCGGGCACACGCGCCAGCGGCGGAACGACTCGTAGCTGCCGGTGTTCTTGTCCACCGCCACGCGCACGTCGATGTCCTCGGTGTACTTCTTCTTGGTCGCGGAGGCGAGCGCGAGCTCGAGCGCGCCGAAAACGATGTCGCGCGGGACGTTCTTTTCCCGCGCCAGCACGTCGGCGAGCATCACCAGTTCACGATTTCCTGCCGTCAGATTCGTCGTCGTTGCCACTCGTTCCTCACAGTTCCGGCACCAGCCGCGCCCGCTCGACCTCGTCGATTCCCAGCGCGACGGTCCTTCCGTCCATTTCCAGGCTCACCTGCCCTTGCTGCGCTCCCGCCAGCACGCCCACGAAGCGGCGCCGCCCCGTGGCGTCGGGCCGGCGCATGCGCACGTCGGCCTTGTGGCCGACGAAGCGCGCGAAATCGGCTTCCTTGCGCAGCGGTCGGTCCAGCCCCGGCGACGAGACCTCGAGCCGCTCGTAATCGATGCCCTCCACCGGCAGCACCCGGCTGAGCTGCCGGCTCACCTCGGCGCAATCGTCCACGTTCACGCCGCCGGGCTTGTCGATGAAAACGCGCAGCAGCCGGCCGCCGTTCGACGCTTGCACGTCGACCAGCTCGAACCCCATGCCCGCCACCGCAGGCTCCACCGTCGACTCGAGTCCCGCCATAAACAAAAAATGGGCCGAAGCCCATCTGCCCTACGCCCTGCAAAGGTTCCTCAAAGCTTTTGAAGTATAACCGGATTTTCCATCTCACGCCAGCGTCCCGCAGGCAAATCGCGGGGCAGCTCCACCGGCCCGTAGCGCACGCGAATCAGGCGGCTCACGCGGGCGCCGACAGCCTCGAACATGCGCCGGACCTCGCGGTTTCGGCCCTCGCGAAGGGCCACGCGGTACCAGCGGTTCACGCCCGTCGCCTTGTCCTCGGACGCTTTTATGGCGGAAAAGGCCGCCGTGCCGTCTTCCAGGGCCACGCCGCGGCGCAGCTGTTCCAGCGTCTCGGGTCCCAGGCGGCCCTGCACCCGCACGGCGTACTCGCGCTCGATCTCGTAGCGCGGATGCATCAGGCGGTTTGCAAGCTCACCCGAGTCCGTAAAGAGCAGCAGGCCGGATGAATTGATGTCGAGCCGTCCGACCGCAACCCACCTTCCCGGCGGCAGGCGCGAGAACACCGTGGGGCGCCCTTCGGGGTCGCTGCGGGTGACGAGCTCGCCTTCCGGCTTGTGGTAGAGGAGGACGCGCGGCTTTGCGGCTGCCGAGGCGAGCGCCACCGGCTTGCCATCGAGCTGGATCGCGTCGCCGGGAAGCGCGCGATCGCCGAGCTTGGCGACCTGACCGCGCACGCTGACGCGCCCCGCAGCGATCCAGGATTCGATCTCGCGACGGGAGCCAAGCCCGGCGGCGGCCAGCAGCTTCTGCAGCCGCTCTCCGGAAGGGTTAACCGTCGGTGCCTGCCGTTCCGACGGCTTAACCGTCGGTCCCTGCCGTTCCGACGGCTTAACCGTCGGTCCCTGTGGCAGCGGCTTCTTCGGCGGCGGGTTGCGGCTCAGGCTCAGTCGGGCGCACTTCGGCGTTGGCAACCGGTTGCGGCTCGAGCGACAGCGTCTTGGCTATTTCCTCCAGCGGCGGCAGCTCCTGGAGGGAGCGCAGGCCGAGGTCATCCAAGAATTTCCGCGTCGTGGCGTATAGCGCAGGCCGGCCGGGCGTTTCCCGGTGACCTACGGCATCGATCCAGCCCCGGTTTTCCAGCGCCTGGATGATCTGCGTAGTGACCGTCACGCCCCGGATGTCCTCGATGTCGCCGCGCGTCACGGGCTGCCGGTAGGCGATGATCGCGAGCGTTTCCATCACGGCGCGCGAATAGCGCGGTGCCTTCTCCGGGAAAAGGCGCTCCACATACGGCTGGAAGTCCGGCCGGGTCTGGAAGCGCCAGCCGCTCGCCACCGAAACCAGCTCCACGGAGCGCCCGCTCCATTCCTCGCGCAGCTCGTCCAGCAGCTTGCGTACCACGTCGACGCCAACTTCTTGATCGAACAGGCGCTTCAGCTCCATCGGGGTCAGGGGCTCCTGCGCAGCGAGCAACCCCGCTTCCAGGATGCGCTTCATGTCGTCGGGGTTATGCATGGCCCAATTTTACGTAAATCGGCGCGAAATTTTCCGATTGCGTGATCTCGATCAGCAGCTCCCGGGCCAGCTCCAGAAGGGCGAGGAAGTTGACTACCAGCACCGACACGCCGCGCGCCGGATCGAAGAGCTCGCTGAACTCGAGCACGCGCCGTTCCTGCAGGCGGCGCAGGATGGTGCTCATGTGCTCGCGCACGGAAAGCTCCTCGCGCGAGATGTGGTGATGCTTCGACATGCGCGCGCGGTGCAGCAGGCTGCGCCACGCCTCGGCGAGGTCCTGGGCGTTGACGTCCGGAAGGCGCTCGCTGATGGTCTTCTCGATCCACACCGAGATGGCGATGACATCGCGCCCGACCTGCGGCAGCTCGTCGAGCGACTGCGCGGCCTTCTTCATCTGCTCGTATTCGAGGAGGCGGCGCACGAGCTCGGCGCGCGGATCGTCCTCGACCGGCTCGGCCGACGGCGGGCGCGGCAACAGCAGGCGCGACTTGATCTCCATGAGCATCGCCGCCATGACGAGGTACTCGGCCGCCAGCTCCAGGTTCTTGCTGCGCATGATCTCGACGTACTCGAGGTACTGGCGCGTAAGCGGCGCCATGGGGATGTCGAGGATGTCGAGGTTCTCCTTGCGGATCAGGTAGAGCAGCAGGTCGAGCGGACCTTCGAAGGCGTCGAGCACGATCTCGAGCGCATCCGGCGGGATGTACAGGTCGTGCGGCAGCTCGACGAACGGCTCCCCGTAGATCTTTGCGGTCAGGGGCGCCGCGGCGGCGGTCGTCATTGTCATGTGTAGAAAAGTCCCATTGCCTCGCGCACCTCGCGCATTGTTTCCTCGGCCAGGCGCTTCGCCTTCTCTGCGCCGTCGGCCACGATCTTCTTCACCAGCGTCGGGTCGTCGAGGTAAGCCTGCGCCCGGGCGCGGATGGGCGCAAGCTCCGCGTTGATCGCCTCGATCACGGGCTGCTTGCACTCGAGGCAGCCTATGCCGGCCGTGGTACAGCCCTGCCGCACCCACTTCTGGCGCGCTTCGTCCGAGTACACCTTGTGCAATTCCCACACCGGGCACTTGTCGGGGTTGCCGGCGTCCGTGCGCTTCACCCTCGCTGGATCGGTGGGCATGGTCTTGATCTTCTTCGCCACGCTGTCCGGCTCCTCGCGCAGCGCGATGGTGTTGCCGTAGGACTTCGACATCTTCTGGCCGTCCAGGCCCGGCATGCGCGACGCTTCGGTGAGCAGCGCTTCGGGCTCGACCAGGATCTTCTTGCCGCCGCCTTCGAGCCAGCCGTAGAGGCGCTCGCGGTCGCCGCGGGAAAGGTTCTGCTGCTCGTCGAGCACGGCCTGGCCGCGCGCGAGCGAAGCCGCGTCGCCTTGCTCGAGGAACTTGGTGCGAAGCTCGTTCAGCAGGCGCGCCTTCTTGGTGCCCATCTTTTTCACCGCCGCCTTGGCTTTCTCCTCGAAGCCCGGCTCGCGGCCGTACAGGTGGTTGAAGCGCCGCGCGACCTCGCGCGTGAATTCCACGTGCGGCACCTGGTCCTCGCCGACCGGCACGTAGCGCGCGCGGTAGATCAGGATGTCCGCCGATTGCAGCAGCGGATAGCCGAGGAAGCCGTACGTGGAGAGGTCCCGGTCGGAGAGCTTCTCCTGCTGGTCCTTGTAGGTGGGAACGCGCTCCAGCCAGCCAAGCGGCGCCATCATGGAAAGCAGCAGGTGCAGCTCGGCATGCTCGGGGACCTGGGACTGGATGAAGAGCATGGACTGGACCGGGTCCACGCCCGCCGCGAGCCAGTCGATCACCATGTCCCAGCAATTCTTCTGCACGTCGCCGGGGGCCGCGTAATCGGTCGTCAGCGCGTGCCAGTCGGCGACGAAGAAGAGGCAGGGATATTCCGCCTGCAGGCGAATCCAGTTCTTCAGCACGCCGTGGTAATGACCGAGGTGCAGGGCTCCCGTCGGCCGCATCCCGGACAATACGCGCGTCTCGTACAAGCTCTGTGCCCTGCCCTAGAGGAACACGAACGCGCGAATGAGCGCGTCGGATTCGGTGATGAGCGGATTCAGCATGATCCCCAGATAGTTGGTGAACAGCAGCACCAGCAGGATGGCCAGGCCGTAGGGCTCGAGCTTCGCGAAGCGCCATGCCGCGCGGCCGGGCAGCATGCTCGTCAGGATGCGGCCGCCGTCGAGCGGCGGAATGGGCACGAGGTTGAGGATCATGAACACCAGGTTCACGAGCACGCCGGCAGCGCCCGCGCCGACCAGGAACTCGGCCGCGCCGTGGCCGTGGCGCAAAGCTGCCTCTACCACGCCGCCTGAGCCGTGCTGCCGGGCGACCTCCATCCAGGCATCGCCGCGCCCGCTCCACAGCATGCCGACGCGCGAGGCGATGCCCCAGAGCACGGCCTGCAGCAGATTCGAGGCCGGGCCCGCGGCCGCCACCCACGCCATGTGCTGCTTCGGGCGGCGCAGCGCCGAATAGTTGACCGGCACGGGTTTCGCCCAGCCGAAAAGCACGCCGCTGCTGCCCGCGACCTTGGACGCGAGCAGGATGACGATGGGAACGATGATGGTACCGACGAGGTCGATGTGCCGCAGAGGATTGAGGCTGATGCGGCCCTGCGCGAAGGCGGTCATGTCGCCGAAATGCCGCGCCACGTACCCGTGCGCCGCCTCGTGCAGCGTAATCGCGAAGAGCACCGGAAGCGCGTAGATCGCGACTGTCTGGACGAGATTTTCCACTTGATTTGACGCAGATTTTATCAGACCGCGTGCACCGCGAAGGGCGCAAGCGACCCCTTGCCCTGGCGCACGACGACCGGCTCCGCGCCGGTGAGATCGATGACCGTGCTCGGCTCGACGCCGCACGGACCGGAATCGACGATCAGGTCGATCTGCCGCTCCAGGCGCTCCCGGATCTCCCCGGCCTCCGACAGCGGCGCGCTCTCGCCCGGAAGCGAGAGCGTCGCGGAAAGCAGCGGTTCGCCGAGCTGCTCCAGCAGCGCGTGCGCCACCGGGTGTCCGGGAAGGCGAACGCCGATGGTCTTGCGCCGGGCATGCATGATCCGCCTCGGCACCTGGCGGCGGGCCTTCAGGATGAAAGTGTAGCTTCCCGGTAGCTTGAGGAACCGGAATGCGGCGTCGTCCACGACCGCGTAGGCAGCGATCTCCGACAGGTCGCGGCACATCAGTGTGAGATGGTGGCGATCGTCCAGGCCGCGCAGCCTGCGCAGGCGATCGAGCGCTTTTGCGTCGTCAAGATGGCAGCCGAGCGCATAGCGGGAATCCGTGGGATAGGCGATCAGGCCGCCACGGCGCACGATGTCGGCCGCACGCCGCACCAGCCGCAGCTGCGGATGGGTTGGATGGATATCGAAGTATTGCGCCATTCAGGCGACGAATTCCTCGATCAGCCGCGCGACGGCTTCGGGCTGGTCGTGGTGCAGCATGTGGCCCGCGTCCGGGACGGTGACATAGCGCAGGTCGCGGAACGCGGCCCTGCGCTCGGCGTGCTGCGCATCGCTCAAACCGATGCGCTTCAGGGTGTCGGATTCGGCCGCATCCACCCAGAGCACCGGCGCCTGGATCTGCGCCCAGCACGCGCGCACCTCCTCGTAGCGGTACAGGACCGGGTTCACGATCTTGTGCGCCGGGTCGCCGCGCAAGGTGACGCTGCCATCCTCGTTCTCGCGTCCCCAATGGCGCGCAAGGAAGTCCGCCTTGTCCTTTGAAAGCCTCTTGTTCGATTCGGCAAGACGCTGCGCGAGTGCGGCAAAGCCCCGATACGGGCGCAGGCCGGGCGGGTCGCGAAGCTCCTCGAGCCAGCGCGCATAGCGTTCCGGCGCCTGCTCCGGGCGCGTCGGCGCCATGCCGAAGCCCTCGAGGTTGACGAACTTCGCCACGCGTTCCGGGCGCACGCCTGCGTACAAGGCGGCCACGTTCCCGCCAAGGCTGTGCCCGACCAGGTTCACCGGATTTTCAGGCTCGATGTGCGTGAGCAATGCATCGAGGTCGGCGATGTAGTCCGGAAACCAGTAGCAATCCGCCTTGCCCCATTGCGTCAGCCCATATCCTCGCCAGTCGGGCGCGAACACGTCCCACTCGGAACGAAGCGCGTCGACGAGAAACTGGAACGAGGCCGACACGTCCATCCACCCGTGCAGCAGCACCAGCTTGCGCGCGCCCGCCGCTCGGGATGCGGGCCAGCGGCGCACGTGGTAGCGCAGCCCGCGCACCTGGAAGAAGGTCGACTCGCTCGGCTTCATCGCAGGAACCGGAAATCCACCGCCGGCGCGCGACCCGAAACCAGGTCGGCAAGCGCCCGCCCGGATCCGCAGGCGAGCGTCCAGCCGAGCGTGCCGTGCCCGGTATTGAGAAAAAGGTTGCGATACCGGGTGCGGCCGATAAGCGGCACGTTGTCCGGCGTGGCCGGCCGCAAGCCCGTCCATCGGTCGATCACCTCGCAGCCCGCAAGCGCCGGGAAAAGCTCGCGGAGCCGGGCCGCGATGGCGTCGCAGCGCACGGCGTTCAAGCGCGTGTCGTAGCCCGCGAGCTCGGCCGTGCCGGCTGCGCGCAGGCGATCGCCGAGCCTCGAGATCACGATCTTGCTCGCTTCGTCGTTCAGGCTCACCCGCGGGGCCGCGCCCGCGTGCTCCGCGAGGCGCAAGGTCACGGAGTAGCCCTTCAACGGGTAAACCGGCACGCGCACGCCAATGGGCGCAAGCAAAAGCGGGCTGTAGCTGCCCAGGCACACGACGTAGGCATCGGCCTCCACTTTGGTGCCGCCTTCGAGGCGAACGCCGCTCACCACCCCGCCGTCGCACTCGATTGCCCGGATCGCGGCGCCGGTTCGAAAAGCCACGCCTTTCGCTTCGCCGAGCCTCGCCAGCTCGCGGGTGAATTTGTGCGCGTCGCCGGATTCGTCCTCGGGCGTCAGCACGCCGCCCACGACCGGGATCGCGGAATTCGCGAGCGCCGGCTCGAGCGCGAGGCACTCGGCGGCCGATTTCACTTCGCGGCGGATGCCGAGCGGGCGCATTTCCTCCGCGTGGCGCGCGAGCGCTTCGAAGTCGCGTCGCCCGGTGCAGAAATGCAGGATGCCGAGCGTGAGCTCGTCGTAGTGAATCCCGGTTTCCGCGCGCAACCGGTCCAGGCAGGAACGGCTGTACGCCGCCAGGCCCGCGAGCGCCCGGCAATTGCGCTCGAAGCGACCGGGCATGCACTCCAGCAAGAAGCGCAGCCCCCACTCCCATTGCGCCCAATCGGCGCGCGGACGGAACAGCATCGGCGCGTCTTCGCGTCCGAGCCACTGCAGGATCTTCGGCACGACGGAAGGCTTCGCCCACGGCTCCGCGTGGCCGGTCGAGATCTGGCCGCCGTTGGCGAACGAGGTCTCCATGCCGGGCGCGTCACGGCGCTCGAGGATGGTGACCTCGTGGCCATCTTCGGCGAGGTACCACGCACTGGTGACGCCCATCAGCCCGGCGCCGAGGACGGCGATCTTCACTGCATTATGATAGGCGCGCCATGCCTATCTTCTCCATCGGCGGCAGGACCCCCCGCTTCGTCGGCAGCCATCATTACGTCGCCCACGACGCCGACCTCATCGGCGATGTCACCCTGGAAAACGACGTCAACATCTGGTTTCAGGTCGTGATCCGCGCCGAGAACGACCGCATCCACCTCGGCGAAGGCAGCAACGTCCAGGACGGCTGCGTGCTGCACGTGGACCCGGGCTATCCCCTCACCCTCGCCCGGAACGTGAGCATCGGCCACAAAGTGATGCTTCATGGCTGCACCATAGGGGAAGGAACCCTGGTCGGCATCAATAGCGTGATCATGAATGGCGCGAAGATCGGGCGCGGCAGCCTGATCGGCGCCAATACGCTGATTCCGGAAGGCAAGGAAATTCCCGACGGCGTGCTGGTCATCGGTTCACCCGGGAAGGTGGTGCGCGAGCTCAAGCAGGAAGACCGCGACTACCTGCTGAAGATCGCCGCCGGCTACGTGGAGCGCTCGAAGGCGTACAGGCGCGAGCTGCGCGAAGTTCCGCTTCCCCCGTCTACGAAATAATCATTTCGGCGCCATCCTGATTGCGCCGTCGAGGCGGATCGTCTCGGCGTTCAGCATCTCGATCTCGACGATCGCCTTCACGAGCTGAGCGTATTCGCCGGGCCGGCCCAGGCGCGAAGGAAACGGCACCTGCTTCGCGAGCGATTCCTGCGCCTCTTTCGGAAGCCCCTTGAGCAGGGGCGTCTCGAACAGCCCCGGCGCGACGGTGCACACTCGGATGCCGTTGCGCGAAAGGTCCCGGGCGATGGGGAGCGTCAGGCTCGCAATGCCGCCCTTGGAGGCCGAATAGGCGGCTTGCCCGATCTGCCCGTCGAAGGCCGCCACGGAAGCGGTGCTGACGATCACGCCGCGCTCGCCGCTCGCATTCGGACTCGCCTTCGCCATGGCATCGGCGGCAAGCCGGATCATGTTGAACGTCCCGACCAGGTTCACGTTGATGACGCGCGCGAAGCGCGCGAGGTCGTGGGGAGCTTCCTTTCCCAACGTGCGCTCCGCCAAGGCTATGCCGGCGCAGTTCACCAGTACGTGGAGCCCGCCGAAATTCTTGAGCGCAGCCTCGACCGCCGCCTTGCCGTCGGCTTCCGAAGTGACGTCGCATTTCACGTAGCGCGCGCCGATTTCCTTCGCGTAGGCTTCGCCGTCCTGCACGTCGGCGATCACCACCTTGGCGCCGCCCTCGGCCGCCATGCGCGCCGTCGCTGCGCCCAGACCGGAGGCCCCGCCGGTCACGAGAAATACGCTGTTCTTGATCTGCATCGCAAGCTCCGCTGGGGAATAAGCTAATTCGTGAGGGAGGAATGAGGATTTCGAGGATAATTTTACGCCCTTGAACGCGACGCTCCGCCTCGGCTTCGGCCTCGAATTCAGCGAGCTCTACGAGCGCGACGGCCTCGCGCGCCTGGACGCCGCCTTCCTTTCCTTTCTTGCGGAAGCCGACGGCGCATTGCGCGACCGGCTGGTGGCGGCACGCGCGAGCCCGCCTTCCGGAAAGCCCGAGTCCGAGCTGCTCGTGGCGCTCGCGCCCCACGTGGAGGACTTCATCGCGAAACTTTTCGGCATCGAGGCCGAGGTGCGCGCGCTGGAGGAAAAGCACAACGAGCTCGCGCCGCTCTACGCGGTCAAGCGCCTGTTCGTGCAGCGCCGGGCATTGCACAAGGTCAAGCCGGAAGATGCGCAGCCCGGAAGCTTCGTCTTCACATCCGAGCTCGACTTCGCGCGCCAGGTGACGGAATGGTCGAAGGACGAGGCGGCCAACGCAGCCCGGCTGGAAGCGGCCGCGCGCTACGCAGCCTGGGCCGTGACCACGCCCGAGGGCCGCGCGAAGCACCGCGCGGGCGTGCTGTTCAAGGTGCCGCGCAAGCTGGACTACATGCGCCTGGTGCCGGTGCACACCGATACGCGCAGGGGTTTTCCCGAGAACAGCCTCGGGCATCTGCGCAGCCGCGACGGATTCCGGCTCACCGATCCCGGCACCGACCTCGTCGGCGCGCTGGACGAGGCGAACTACTGCATCTGGTGCCACGAGCAGGGCAAGGACTCGTGCTCCAAGGGGCTGAAGGAGAAGCCACCCGCCGAGGGGTTCCGCAAGAGCGTGTTCGGCGTTCCGCTCGCCGGCTGCCCGCTCGAGGAGAAGATCTCGGAATTCCACATGGTGAAGGCGCGCGGCGAGCCGCTCGCGGCGCTCGGCATCATCGTGGTGGACAACCCCATGGTCGCGGGCACCGGGCATCGCATCTGCAACGATTGCATGAAGTCGTGCATCTACCAGAAGCAGGAGCCGGTGAACATCCCGCAGGCGGAGACGCGCACGCTGAAGGACGTGCTCGACTTGCCGTGGGGATTCGAGATCTATTCGCTGCTCACCCGCTGGAACCCGTTCGAGCTGCGCCGGCCCCTGCCGCGCGCTGCAAGCGGGAAACGCGTGCTGGTGGTGGGCCTCGGCCCGGCCGGCTTTACGGTGGCGCACCACCTGATGAACGACGGGCACGCGGTGGTCGGGATCGACGGACTGAAGATCGAGCCGCTCGATCCGTCGATTTCCGGCGTCGATCCGCTGGGCAACCGCGTCGCCTTCCGGCCGATCCGCGACATCGCAGAGCTCAGGGAGCCGCTCGACGAGCGCGCCATGGCCGGCTTCGGCGGGGTCGCGGAATACGGCATCACGGTGCGCTGGGACAAGAATTTCCTGAAGATCCTGCGCCTGCTCCTCGAACGGCGGCGCGGCTTCGCCATTTTCGGCGGCGTGCGCTTCGGCGGCACGCTCACCATCGACGAGGCGTTCGCCGACGGCTTCGACCACATCGCGCTCTGCGCGGGGGCAGGCCGGCCCACCGTGCTGGAGATCCCGAACGGCTTCGCGCGCGGCGTGCGCGCGGCGTCGGATTTCCTGATGGCGCTGCAGCTCACCGGCGCGGCGAAGCGGGAGTCGATCGCCAACCTCCAGATCCGCCTCCCCGTGGTCGTCATCGGCGGCGGCCTCACCGCCATCGACACGGCGACCGAATCGCTCGCTTATTACGCGGTGCAGGTCGAGAAATTCCTCGCGCGCTACGAGACCCTCGGCCAGGATCCGGCATGGAACGCCGAGGAGCGCGCGATCGCCGAGGAGTTCATCGCGCACGCGAAGCAGCTGCGCCGCGCGACCCCCGCGGAGCGCCTCGCGCTGCTCAAGTCCTGGGGCGGCGCCACGATCGCCTATCGCCGCCGCATGATCGACAGCCCCTCCTACACCCTGAACCATGAGGAGGTCGAGAAGGCGCTGGAGGAAGGCGTCGTGTTCGCCGAGGGACTTACGCCCGAGCGCATCGAAGTGGATGTCCACGGCCACGCGAGCGCGGTCGCTTTCCAGAACGGCATTCGACTTCCCGCCCGGTCGGTGCTGATCGCCGCCGGGACGCAGCCGAACACCGTGCTCGCGCGCGAGGAAGGCGTGGAGCTGGCGCTGGACGGGAAGTATTTCCGCGCCTGCGACGAGGACGGCGCGCCGGTAAAGCCGGAGCCGCATTCGGCCAAGCCGAAGCATGCCGACGTCTTGCTCCATCGCAGGGCGGACGGCCGCTTCATGAGCTTCTTCGGCGACCTGCACCCTTCGTATTTCGGAAACGTGGTGAAGGCAATGGGCAGCGCGAAGCAAGGCTATCCCGTCGTCAGCCGCGTGCTCGCAAAGCTGCCCGCCGCTTCGGCGGAAAGCGACGCGGCCTTTCTCGCGCGCCTCAACCGCGACCTGCGCGCCGTGGTGCACGAGGTGAGGCGCCTGACGCCCACCATCGTCGAAGTCGTCCTGCGCGCGCCCATCGCCGCGCGGCGCTTCAATCCGGGCCAGTTCTATCGCATGCAGAACTTCGAGGCGCTCGCCCTGCGCGTGCCGGGCACCACGCTCGCCATGGAAGGGCTTGCCCTCACCGGCGCGTGGGTGGACAAGGAAAAGGGCCTCATCTCGGTCATCGCGCTCGAAATGGGCGGCTCGGCCGACCTGCTGGCGTACATGCAGCCCGGCGAGCCGGTGGTGCTGATGGGACCCACGGGGACCCCGACCGAGATTCCGCATGGCGAGACGGTGGTGCTCGTGGGCGGCGGGCTGGGCAATGCGGTGCTCTTCTCCATCGGCCGGGCGCTGCGCGGCGCGGGCAGCAAGGTCGTCTACTTTGCCGGCTACAAGCACGCCGGCGATCGCTACCGCATCAGCGACATCGAGGCAGCCTCGGACGTGGTGGTGTGGTGCTGCGACGAGGCGCCCGGCTTCACCGCGCGGCGCCCGCAGGACCGCGCTTTCGTCGGCAACATCGTGCAGGCCATGCACGCCTACGCCTCCGGCGAGCTGGGGAAGCAGGAGATCGCTTTTTCAGCCGCCGATCGGATCATCGCCATCGGCTCCGACCGCATGATGGCGGCCGTGGCCGCGGCCCGGCACGCGCTGCTCAAGCAGTACCTGAAGCCCACGCATGCCGCCATCGGCTCGATCAACAGCCCGATGCAGTGCATGATGAAGGAGATCTGCGCCCAGTGCCTGCAGCCGCACGTCGATCCCGCGACGGGCAAGACGACCTACGTGTTCTCGTGCTTCAACCAGGACCAGCCGCTCGACCAGGTGGATTTTGCGGCGCTGGCCCAACGCCTGGCGCAGAACGGGGTGCAGGAAAAGCTCACCGCCCTGTGGATCGACCGCTGCCTGAACCTCCTGCCGCCGCCGTCAAACCGGCAAAAAGCCGCCTAAGCGGCCAGTACCCTGTCGCGCCCCTGTTGCTTGCCCTGGTAAAGCCGCCGGTCGGCCGCGCTCATGAGCGATTCCTTCTCCACGCCGTCCGCCGGGCAGGCGGCGAGCCCTATGGTGACGGTGACGCGGCGCCCGCCGCCGATGCCGGCCTTGGCGCAAGCCGCGGGGACTTCCTCGCGGATCCGCTCCGCGAGCCGCGCGGCGCTGTCGAGCAGCGTGCCAGGAAGGATGACGCAGAACTCATCTCCGCCGTACCGGCACACCATGTCCGAGGCGCGCGCCGCCGCCGCGAGCGCCTCGGAAATTACGCGCAGGCCGCGATCGCCCTCGAAATGCCCATGCGTATCGTTGATGCGCTTGAAGTGATCCACGTCGACGATCATGACGGAGAACGGCGTGCCGTCGCGCCGCGCCGCGGCGAGCTGGACCTGCAGCATCTCATCGAAGAAAGCGCGGTTGTGCACTCCGGTGACCGGGTCGC
>DATAHF010000023.1:0-12386 GCA_036263315.1 Burkholderiales bacterium | reverse complement strand
GCGATTCTCCTGGGCTATGGCCTCGCCATCGGCCTGGTGGTCGCTGCCGGCGCGCTGCGCAATTTCCACGAGCGGCGCTACCGGTCCTTCGCGGTGACTTATCCGGACGGGCGCGTCGTCGTCGCGCCGCGCGGCTACTCGGTGCTCGAGGCGAGCCGTTTCGGCGCTATCGCCCACGCGTCGGTTTGCGGAGGCCGTGGCCGCTGCTCGACGTGCCGCGTCCGCGTGACGCGCGGGCTGAAGGACCTGCCCGGGCCGAGCGCCGCTGAGCAGGCGGTCCTGAGAAAGCTCGGCGCGCAAACGGACGTTCGCCTGGCCTGCCAGCTGCGGCCCGCCACCGACCTCGCAGTGGCGCCGCTGCTGCGGCCCTTGCAGGCGCGTGGCGACCTTGCGCAGGAGGATTTCGCCACCCGCGAGCTCAATGTCTGCGTCCTGTTCGCGGACCTGCGCAACTTCACGCGTCTCAGCGAGCGCAAGCTGCCCTACGACACCGTGTTCTTCCTCAACCGGTATTTCGAGGCGATGAGCCGGGCGGTCGAGGACGCCGGCGGGATCGCAAACCAGTTCACCGGCGACGGCGTGATGGCGCTCTTCGGGATCGAGTGCGGCATCGCGCGCGGTTGCGGCGATGCGATCGCGGCCGCCAATGCCATGCTCGCGGCGCTTGCGACGATGAGCTCGGAGCTCGCGGCGGAGCTCGACGGCCCGCTGCGCATGGGCATCGGCATCCATGCCGGGCCCGCAGTGATAGGAAGGATGGGCCGCGGCCCCGCGAAGTACCTCACGGCGGTGGGCGACACGGTGCACGTCGCGAGCCGGCTGCAGGATCTCACTCGCACCTACGGGTGTCCGCTGATCATCTCCGAGCCGGCGGCGCGGCTCGCGGGCCTGGACGTGAGGCGCCTGGAGCGCGACGAGCTCGCAGTGAGGAACCGCCGCGAGCCGATTGCCATCTGCCTCGTGCGCGAGGCGGCGCAGGTTGCGCATTCCGGTG
This sequence comes from Burkholderiales bacterium, assembly GCA_036263315.1. GTDB lineage: Bacteria > Pseudomonadota > Gammaproteobacteria > Burkholderiales > SG8-39 > SCGC-AG-212-J23. The sequence continues at coordinate 11,392 of DATAHF010000023.1, read as the reverse complement.
CGTAAACGCACTTCGCGCATTTTCTCCGGCACCTAAAGTCAGTGTCGCAACACGATCAACTTCAACTCAACCTCAAAAGGACACTGACCATGAAAAGCATCCTCTTCGTTGCAGCACTCTCGGCCTTCGCCACGATCGCGATGGCGAACGACGGCTACCGCACCAGCGCGGGTGAATCCGAGTCCGACAACGTCGTGAAGACCCAGCTCGGTGCCGCGGACAGCACCCAGTACCGCAACCAGGCTGGCGAGCAGGACGCGCACCAGCCGCAAGTCGGCTAAGCGGGCAAGCGCGGCGCGGAGAGGGCCATCCGCGCCGCGCGTGCTTATTCCCCGCGCGTTGACAGGCGAAACGGCGCTTCCGGGAGAAATAAACGCGGCGCGGCGGCCGGTCTCTCCTCATGAACGCCAACCACGGGAGAATCGCTTGAGAGCATTGCCTGCATCATTCATCTGCAACCGCGCTTCGCTCGCGGTCACGCTCGCACTGTCGATGGCTGCGGCGGGTGCCGCGCCGGACGCGTCGGAACCGAAAGCGCAGGCCGCCCCGGCCAATGCCGTCACCGGCGGCGCCACCAGGAACTCGTTCAAGCTGCCCGGCAGCGATACATCGGTCACCCTCGGCGGCTACGTCAAGCTGGACGCCATACTGAGCGACAAGAGCGCCGGCGTCGCGAGCGTCGGCGACCAGCAGCTGAACGCCAGCCTGATCCCCGTGGGTCCGAATGCAGGCGCGCATAAGAAGGACCAGGTCACGCTGCACGCGCGCCAGACACGGCTTTCGCTCGGCACCAGTACCCCGACGAGCTACGGCGAAATGAAGACCTATGTCGAGGGCGACTTCTTCGGCGACCTGCCCAACGGCAACGAGTCGGTGACGAACTCGAGCGGCTTTCGCGTGCGCCACGCGTACGGCTCGCTCGGCAATTTCTCCGCCGGGCAGTACTGGACCAACGTCTTCAACCAGGACGCCTACGCCGAGTTGCTCGACTTCGGCGGCGCGCTGGGAGAGCTGTTCGTGCGCCAGGCGCAGGTGCGCTGGACGCAGGCGTTTTCCCGGGGCGAGTGGTCGGTTTCGGCGGAAAACCCGGAATCGGTGCTCGCCGTGCCGGGCAGCGCAACGACCTTTCGCTCGGACAGCGACCACGTGCCGGACCTCACGGCCCGCGTGAAATTCAATGCCGGCGCGGGCACCTACACGCTCGGCGTGCTGGGCCGGCACATCCACGTCGATTCGGCCGCGGCGCCGGCGGCGAACAACGGCAAATGGGGCGGCGCGCTGGCGTTCACGGGCATCATCCCGACCGTCGGCAAGGACGACCTGCGTTTGAACCTGAACGCGGGCAATGCCATCGGTCGCTACCAGGTGTCGGGCTTCTTCCCCGACGGCTATGTCGACGCGGCCGGCCGCATCCAGCTCGCGCAGCAGGTGAGCGGGTACGTTGCCTACCGGCATTTCTGGACGCCCGCGTTGCGCTCGACCCTGGAGCTTTCGGCGGCAAACTCGAATCCGCCGGCCGGGACGTTCAACGGCATCAACAAGTCCGACCGCTCGCAGCATGCGAACCTGATCTGGAGCCCGACCGAGGCCACCAACCTGGGGGTGGAGTTCATCCACGCCAAGCGCACCGTCACGGGCGGCGACTCCGGCAGCCTGAACCGGCTGCAATTCTCGGCGCAGTACAACTTTTGATCCCGCTCGCCTATCACGGCCCGCGCAGCGCCCTGGCCAGCCGTGCATTGTTCAATGCGCGGCTGGATAGCGCGCTCAGGATCGCCCGCTTTTCCGCCGGCGAGCTGAGCGTGCTCGCCGTCGCGCTGCACGCCTCGCGCGAGGCCGGCGACCGTCTCCTGCGCGAGGCGGCTCGGCGAATCCTCGATGCGCTGCGCAAGTCGGACACGGTCGCGCTGGTCGGCGGCCAGCAATTCTGGGCGCTGCTGCCGGCCACCGGCGCGGCCGACGCGCACGGGGTCGCAGAAAAAATCCGCCGCGCACTTTCCGGCATGGAAGTCAGCATAGGCGCCGCCACGTGCCCCGAGGACGGGGTGGAGGCCGCGGAGCTCAGCCGGTTCGCCCATTGGGCGATGTACTGGGACCGGCGATCGGGGCGCCATCGGGCGCTCCGGCGGGTTCCGTAACCCTTACACTCGCGCGATCGAAGCTTTTCTCGTCTCCACCGGCATCGTCGCCCTCGCCGAAATGGGCGACAAGACGCAGCTCCTGGCGCTGGTCCTCGCGGGCCGCTACCGCCAGCGCGGGCGCGTGGTGCTCGGCATCCTGGTCGCGACGGTCGCAAACCATGCGCTGGCGGCGGCCTTCGGCGCGTGGATCACTTCGCTCATCGGCGAGCAGATGCTGCGCTGGATCCTCGCCGCGTCGTTCCTGGCGATGGCGGCCTGGATGCTGGTGCCGGACTCGCCGCCCGGCGAGGAGGTGAAGCCGCGCCTGGGCGCTTTCACGGCGACGCTGATCGCCTTCTTCATCGTGGAGATCGGCGACAAGACGCAGATCGCGACCGTGGCGCTCGCCGCGCGCTACGCCGCCACCGCCGCGGTGGTGGCCGGCACGACGCTCGGGATGATGATCGCGAACGTTCCCGCGGTGTACCTGGGCGAGGCGATCCTGAAGCGCGTGCCGGTGCGCCTCGTGCACGCGGTGGGCGCGGCGATGTTCCTCGTGCTCGGGGTGCTCGCGTTGCTATAAGCTCTCGCGCCATGCGTCTCGTCCTCGCGCAGATGAAGCACGAAACCAATACCTTCTCGCCGGTGCCGACGCCGCTGGCGCGCTTCGGCCATGGGCGCGACCTGCCCTGGGAAGGGGAAGAGGCGCTCGCCGAATTCCGCGGCACCGGCACCGCGCTCGGCGCATTCATCGAGCTTGCGGAGCGCGCCGGCGCCGAGATCGTGCTGCCGGTGGCGGCGCAGGCGTGGCCGAGCGGGCGCGTGGCGCAGGACGCGTACGAATTCATCGCCGGCAAGATCGTCGCCGCGGTTGCCAAGGGCTGCGACGCGGTGCTCCTCGACCTGCACGGCGCGATGGTGACCGAGCGCTTCGACGACGGCGAGGGGGAGCTCCTCGCCCGCCTCCGGCGCGTCGCGCCCAAGGTGCCCATCGGCGTCGCGCACGACATGCATGCGAACCTCTTCCCCGCCGCCGGGCGCGTCGCCACGTCGCTCGCGGGCTACCAGACCTATCCGCATGTGGACATGCACGAGACGGGAGTACGCGCCGCCCGCCCAATATTGGGATTACTGGAAAATTCTTGTCACCCCACTCTCGCCTTCGGCCACAAACCCATGCTGCCGCACGTGATGCGCCAGTCGAGCCTGGATTCGCCCAACCGCGAGATCCAGGCGCGCGCGCAGGAGATGGAAAAGCAGGGCGCGCTGACGGCTACGTTCTTCGTCGGCTTTCCTCACGCCGACATTCCCTACGCCGGATCTTCGGCGGTGGTCGTGACCGACGGCGACGCGGAGCTCGCGCGGCGCTATTGCGACGAGCTGCTCGAGATGGGATGGAAGGCGCGCGAGCAGTTCGTCTACACGCCCGAGCCGCTTGCGCAGTCCATGGAGAAGGCGAAGGCCGCGCAGGGCAGGCCGGTGGTGCTGCTCGACCACTACGACAACTGCGCGTCCGGCGGAACCATGGACTGCATGACCGTGCTCGAGGCGATCCTCGAGGCGCGTCTCGAGGAGGTGGCGGCGTTCGCCGTGTGCGATCCGGCGGCGGTGAAGCGGCTCGCGGAGGCGGGCGCGGGCGCAAGCGTGACGCTCGAGCTCGGCGGCAGGACCGACATGCCGAGCCTCGGCCTCAAGGGCCGGCCGCTCGCGGTGAGCGGCAAGGTGAAGCGGCTCGTAGAGGGACGCTACCGCAACGAGGGGCCCATGGGCCGCGGCGAGCTGATGGACATGGGCCCGAGCGCGGTGCTCGACACGGGTCGCGTGGAGATCGCGGTGATCTCGCGCCAGGTGGAGCCCTACGACATCGCGGCCTGGCGCCACCTCGGCATCGACCCGGCCGCCAAGCGCTACGTGATGCTGAAGAGCCGGGTGCACTGGCGCGCCGGCCTGGGCGACCTGGCGAAGGCGGTCATCGAATGCGCCGGCACCGGCGTCTGCACCTCGGATTACTCGCAGTTGAACTTTCGACGCGTGCGCCGGCCGGTGTTCCCGCTGGATCCGCTGTAGCGCGCCCGCTACGCGGGTCGCCTGGCCGCGACTATCAAAAAGCCGCGGCTTGGTTATAGTTGAAGGCAGTCACGACCAACAAACATGGAGCAAACCATGAGCCAAGAATTGCGCAAGGCCCTGATCGAGGCATTCAGCGTGCTGCTCATCGGCGCCGCGCTTGCCCTGTTCGTCCCCGTGAACGCTCGCGCGGCAACCATCTCCACCGACGACGCGATTTCGGCTGGGCAGGCGTCGCAGGACCGCGAGCGCATCAAGGCGCTGGTCGCGCGCCCCGAGCTCGCTCAGGCCCTCGAGAAGCTGGGCATTGCGCCCGAGAACGCGAAGGCGCGCGTCGACGCGATGAGCGACGCCGAAGTGCGCACGGTCGCCGGGAAGCTCGATGCGCTGCCGGCAGGCGGCGCGCTCAGCAACACCGACTTCCTGCTCGTCGTCATCATCGTGATCCTGGTGGTGGTGCTGCTCTAGCCGCCTAGGCGGCAAGCTCTGCCTTTGCGGCGGGTTCAAGCCGCTAGTTCTACCTGCTCGGTGCGCTCGTTCACGGTAACGAGGCGCACCGGGCGGCGCCACACCCGGCGCACGTATTCCAGCACCTTCTTGCCGCGCGCCACGTCCAGGCCGCGGCCGTCGCTCGCGTGGTCGTGCTTGAGCGTGAGCGAGCCGTCGGTCTTCATCTCCACGGCGGCCACGCGCGGCGCGCCGTAGTTGAATTTCGGCGCGAGGATGGCCTCGCGCACGGCGTCCAGGTCGCGGCTCGCCACGCGGATCTCGTCGCTCGCCTTCGCCTCGAACACGAACAGGCCCGACTTCTCGGCGAGCTCGCGGTCGAGCCAGTTGCGCACGAAGCCGAAGTCGTCCTCCTCGCGCATCACCTCGCGCGCGCGCTCGAGGCCGTGCTTCTCCACGATGGTCTCCCACATGGTGAAGCCCAGGTGGTACGGGTTGATGGCGAGCGCGGTCTGCTCGCCCGAGGCGAACGGGCGAACCACGTCGGAGTGCGCCTTGATCGCCGCGAGGTAGAGCGGCTGCGGCAGGAAGTCCGCCTCGCGCAGCAGGCGCGCGTGCCAGTACGAGGCCCAGCCCTCGTTCATGATCTGGCAGGCGAACACCGGGTAGAAATAGAGCGATTCCGAGCGCACCATGAGGAAGATGTCGCGCTCCCATTGCTCGAGGTCGGGCGCGTACTGGGCGATGAACCAGAGGAGGTCGTATTCCGGGTGCGGCGGGATGGGCGAGCGGATCGGCCCCAGGTCGAGCTTGGCCGGCGCGGCTTCGCCGGGGAGCCCGCGGAAGCGCTTCGCGAAGTCGGACTCCCGCGCCGGCTTGCGGTCCGGATAGAACTCCGGATAGCGCGCGCGATGCAGCTCGCCGCGCACGTCGACGTGCGACTCGAGAGAGAGCGCGGCGTCGAGCACCGACTCCACGCGCTCCATGCCAGCCGAGTCGATCGCCTGCTGGATGCGGTGCGCGTGCGCCGCGGCATGCTCGACGATGTTGCCGCCCGCCATCTCGTGGAAGCGTGCGAAGAGCTGGTTGTTCTTGGAGAAGTCGGCGTGGCCGATCACGTGTGCGGTCACCAGGGCGTTCTCGGCGAGCGAGTTCGAGTCCATGAGGAAGGCGCGGCACGGGTCGCCCGGGAACATCACCTCGAAGATCTTCGAGTGCCCCATGCTCTGGCGCACCAGCTGGTGGATATAGCGCACGCCGAAGGACCAGTGCGGCATGCGGATCGGCAGCCCGTAGACCGCGATCTCGGTCATCAGGCTCTCGGGGGCGAGCTCGAAGTCGACGTCGTAGTAGTCGAGGCCCTGGCGCTTCGCGAGCGCCTCGATCTGCGCCGCGTAGCGGGCGAGCTCAGTCACCCCGGTCTTGCTGCTCTGCATTACTCAGCGGCCTCTTGCTGCTCTGTGAAGAAATCGCGTAGCGCGCGCCACACGTCCTCCTGCGAGTTGAGGTGGCTGGTGCCCACGGAAAGGCCGGCGCTCTTCATCTCGGCGAAGATCTCGGCGAGCTGCGTCTCGCGCGGGCGGAAGGTGGCGATGCCGCCGGTCTCGACATAGCCGGCGTAGTTGATCTGGGCGGCAAGCTCACCGAGCGCCGCGGTGGCGGGCTCGCGGTCCTCGGCGGCGTTCTCGCCGTCGGAGGCGTAGAAGAGATAGACGTTGTAGCGCTGCGGGTCGTAGCGGCGCCGGATCACGTCCTGCGCGAGCTGGAAGACGCCGGAGGACACGGTGCCGCCGCTCGAGCTCGCCTGGAAGAACTGGCTCTCGTCGAACTCCCAGGCCTGCGCGGCGTGCGCGAGGAACGCGGTGTCGACCTTGCTGTACTGGCGGCGGATGCCCTGCAGCGCGAAGAAGAAGAACTGCTTCGCGAGGCGCCGCTGCGCTTCATCCATGCTGCCCGACACGTCGAGCGCGAAGATGACCGCTGCGCTCGTCGCCGGGGTAGGGCGCTTCACGAGCTGCCGGAAGCGCAGGTCCTCGTTGACGATGGCGACCGGGTTTTCCTGGACCGCTCGCCTCTTCACCGCTTCCTTGAGCGTGCGCCTGCGATCCAGGCGCGAGCGCGCGCCGCGCTTGTCCCAGCCTTCGCGCACGTAATCGGGCTCGTCCATGGTGGCCGCGCGCCGCGGCTTGAGCTCGGGGAGCTTGAGCTCCTCCCACAGCCAGTCGACGATCTCGTCGATCTTCAGCTCCACCACGAAGCGGATCTCGCCGTCGTTGGTGCCGCCGGATTGCTCGCCCTGGCCCTGCTCCTCGCGACCGGGCTGCAGCACGTCGCCCGGCTCGCCGCGGCCCTGGCCCGCGCCCTGCTGCGAATCGGCCTCCACCAGGCGCAGGCGCGCGTGCTCGAGCAGGCGCACCGGCACGGCCACGGTGCGGTTGGCGGCGTTCGTCAGCAGGTCCTCGCCCGCCAGCAGGTCCGGGAGGCTCGACTTCACCGCCTCGCGCACCTTCTGGTTGTGCCGCAGCCAGTCCCGCGCGCCCCGGGAAAAAAGCTCGTACCAGGGCGTTTCTGCGGCGATCCTGATCATGGGGGCCTAGCTCACTCCTGCGCGAGCAGCGTGGTGACGTAATTGAGGGCCTCGCGCGCGCTGTGCGAGTCGTAGCCGTACTCGTCGACGAGGCGCTTCTCGACCACGGAGATCTTCTGCCGCGTCTCCTCGTCGGGGCGCGTCGCCGAGCTCACCAGGCGAAGCACGTCGCGGCGCTGCTCGAAGAGGTACTGCTCGACCGCATCGTGCAGGGGCGCGTGGCTGTCCAGCGTGAACTTCTCGCCGCGCTTGAAGGCGCCCATCGCCTTCCTCACCACTTCCTGGCGGAAGGAGAGCTTGCCCGATTCCGAGATGCGGATCTTTTCCTCCACCGAGCGCAGGAAGCGCTCGTCGGGCTTCCTCTCCTCGTTGGTGATCGGGTCCTTCACGGTGCGGCTGTCGAGCGTGGCCTCGACCTCGTCGAGGTACTTGTCGAGCAGCCCCTGCGCTTCCTGCTCGAAGGACACGAACAGCGCCTTGTGCACGTCCTCCTTCACCCAGCGGTTGTAGAAGTCCTTGCGCACGGTGACGAGGTAGTCGACCCATTTCCTCTTCTTCTTGCCGTCCATGCGCACGTCGGACTCGATCGCATCCTTGAGCGCGAGCAGCACGTCCATCGTGGTCAGGCTCTTGGACGAGGACTGCATGATGGCGTTGGAAAGCGCGTTGATCACGAAGCGCGGCGACACGCCCGACAGGCCTTCCTCGGGGGCGCGCGAGCGCATCTTCTCCATCTCCGACTGCGCGATGCCCTCGACGTCCTCGCCGGCGTACAGGCGCACCTTCTTCATGTTCTCCGCCTCGTGCTCCTCGCCTTCCTGCAGGCGCGTGAGGACCGAGAACACCGCCGCCACGTGCAGCGCGTGCGGGTCGAGGTGCACCTCGCGGAACGCCTGCGTGGAGGAGGTGAGCTTCTTGTAGATGCGCGACTCCTCCCGGTAGGAGAGGGTATAGGGCACCTGGATGATCACCATGCGGTCGAGCAGCGCCTCGTTCTCCGGCTCCTGCAGGAACTTGCGGAACTCGGCGAGGTTGGTGTGCGCGAGGATGGTCTCGTCCAGGTGGATGAGCGGGAACCTGGACACCTTGACGTTCTTCTCCTGCGTGAGCGTGAGGAGCAGGTACAGGAACTCGCGCTTCACCTTGAGGATCTCGATCATCTCCAGCATGCCGCGGCTCGCGGCGAACACGGCGCCCGACCACGACCAGGCGCGCGGGTCGCCTTCGTCGCCGTACTGCGAGACCTTGGAGAGATCCACCGAGCCGACGAGGTCCGCGATGTCCGCGGTGCTGGGGTCGTGCGGCGCGTACGTGCCCACGCCGACGCGCCCGGCCTCCGAGATGAAGATGCGCTTCACCGGCATCTGCATGAAGTCGCCGCCGAGCTCGTTGGCGACGCGGCTCGCGCAATAGGGGCACAGCTCGCCCGTGATGTCGATGCCGTAGGTCTGGCGGAACTGCGGGCGCAGGGTATGCGGCACGAGGTGCAGCGGCGATTCGTGCACCGGGCAGCCGTCGATGGCGTAGAGCGCGCCGGAGTCGGTATGGCTGTAGGCCTCGAGGCCGCGCTTGAGCAGGATGACGAGGGTCGACTTTCCGCCCGAGGGCGGCCCGAGCAGCAGGAGCAGGCGCCTGCCGACTTCCGAGCCGGCCGCGGCCGCCTTGAAGTAGTCGATCACCCGCTCGATCGTGTCGTCGATGCCGTAGAGCTCGTCCTCGAAAAGCTGACAGCGCAGGCGACCCGCGGTGTCATCGAAGCCCTGCGAGCGCATCATGTCCCAGATGTATTGATGGCTGCTGCGCGCGATGCCGCGCGCCTCCGCGGGGAAAACCGTCTCGAGGAAGCTGCCGAAGCTTCCGCCCCAGTTCGCCGCGCGGTGATCCTTGCTGAAATCCAGAAGAGACTTCAGGAAGTCGGAGTGCTTCTCCGGCTTGTCTGCCACGAGTGCTGCACTTGTCGACTGTGTCATGCCATCACCTTTGAGTGAACTCCGCCCTGATCAGGGTTAGAGCAAGAAAGGCTCCCATGTTCCCGTCGTTTATTGGAATCCGCGCCATACGCTTTGGAACGAGCCGAACGGCTTAAAGTTGACGGCGCATGTTCACAATAAATATCTTCGATTCCCGGAAAAACCCGGCGCCCTCCGGACGGTCTAATCCGCGCCTGTGGCGCGCGACGCACGAAGGGTCTAACGTTGAGGGGCCATGCTTAAGGAAATCATCGGCGTTGCCGACGATCCGCCGGCGCAGCGACGCTGGTTCCACGATGATTACTTCGACCTGTTCGTCTGGCAGGCGAACGGCGAGCTGACGCTCTTCCAGCTGTGCTACGGCCCCGACTCGAGCGACCGCGCGCTGGTGTGGGACAAGGAACGCGGCTTTTTCCACGACGGCCCGGTGGCGAAGGAGGAGTGGGTGGCGCGCTTCGACGACGCGGCGCGCGCGCTCCCCGAGGAGATCGCCCAGGAAGTCCGCGTCAAGGTGCAGGAATTCACGCGGCGGCGCGGCGAGGTGCAGAGCCGGCGCAAGCGCTTCCGTCGCGCGGGGTGGCAGCGCTAGTCGATTTTCGACGACAATTCCCCTCCGCGGGGAGGGATAGCGCCCTCCCTTAAATCCACGGGAGGGAGCATGAAACCTGAACTCGTCTGGCTGGTGTGGTCGGTCGCGCTCGCGTTTGTCCAGATGCTGGTGTGCGTGACGGGCGCCACCCTGCAGGTCGGTCTGCCCATGCTGGCGGGCAACCGCGAGAACATGCCGCCGCTCACGGGCTGGGCGCGGCGCGCGAATCGCGCGCATCTCAACATGCTCGAGAGCCTGGTGCTGTTCGCGGCGCTGGTGCTTGCCTGCGTCGTGTCCGGCAAGACCAATTCGACGACGCTGCTCGGGGCGCAGCTGTTCTTCTGGGCGCGCCTCGTGTACGCCGTCGTTTACCTGGCGGGCGTGCCGTGGCTGCGCACGGCGGTGTGGTTCGTGTCCGTGATCGGGATGATCCTCATCTTCCTGCAGCTCCTTTGATGGGGCAGCTGGTCGACGGCGTTTGGCGGGACGTCCCGCGCGAGGCGCCGAAGGACGGCGCCTTCGTGCGGGCCGAGAGCGCGTTCCGCGACCGGGTGTCGCGCGACGGGCCGTTTACCCCGCAGGCCGGGCGCTACCAGCTTTACGCCGCGCGCTCCTGCCCCTGGGCGCACCGCACGCTCATCGTGCGCGCCCTGAAGGGCCTGGATAAGGCGATCCCGGCCTTCTATGCCACCGCAGGACGCTCGGAGAACGGCTGGGAGTTCCCGGGAGCGGAATTCCCGCTCCTCCACCAGCTCTACACCGCCGCCGAGCCGCGCTATTCCGGGCGGGTGACGGTGCCCGTGCTGTGGGACAGCCTGACGCGCCGCATCGTCAATAACGAGTCCTCCGAGATCATCCGCATGCTGAACCGCGACTTCGACGCGTTCGCGCGGCGCAAGCTCCCCGACCTGTATCCGGAAAAGCTGCGCAAGGAGATCGACGCGGTAAACGAAGTCGTCTACCGCGGCCTGAACAACGGCGTCTACCGGGCCGGGTTCGCGACCGCGCAGGACAAGTACGAGCAGGCGGCGAGCGAGGTGTTCCGCACGCTGGACTGGCTCGAGAGGCGGCTGGCGAAGCGGCGCTGGCTGTGCGGCGCGCGCCTGACGGAAGCGGATGTGCGCCTTTTCCCCACGCTGGTGCGCTTCGACGCGGTCTATTACTCGCATTTCAAGTGCAACCTGCGCCGCCTTGTAGATTATCGGCGACTGTGGCGCTACACGCGCCGCTTCTACGCCCTGCCCGGCGTCGCCGCGACGGTCAGCCTCGTCGAAATCAAAACCCATTACTATCGCAGCATGAGTCACATCAACCCGACCCGCATCGTGCCCGAGGGTCCGCTGCTGAGCTTCCGCTGAAATGAAGGGTCTGGTCGCGCTGCTGGCCGCGCTGCTCGCCAACGCGGCGCTTGCCAACAGCGATCCGCTCACCGGCGTCGCCGCGCCCGGCGGCGCCGGCATCGGCGCCTTCAGCCGCGTCGAGCGCTCGCCGTATCGCGGCGCGGGGCAGCGCTACGACTTCCTGCCGCTCTACCTGTACGAGGGCGAGCACGCGTACCTGCATTCCTACAGCGTGGGCCTGAAGTTCGGCGACGTGCTGAACGAGCCGCGCT
>DATAHF010000022.1:0-1822 GCA_036263315.1 Burkholderiales bacterium | reverse complement strand
TCAACAATGCGAGCAGCGCATTGTGGGGCGTAGGCGGCTAGGGACGCTCGCCTGAGTAGGCGTTCCTGAGCAACGCGAGCACGGGCTCGTACTCCACCTTTCGCGGGTTCGGGTACGGCGCCTCGCTCGCGATGCGCGCGGCGCGCTCCAGGTCCGCCCGCTGCATGCCGATGTCCGCGAGGCGCAGCCCGAGGCCGAGCTTCTTCTCGAGCTCCCATATCGCCGCCGGGGCGTCCGCGTCCTGGGCATGCAGCGCGCGCGCGATCCGCTTCATCGCTTCCGGAGCCGCCTCCGCGTTGTAGCGCAGCGCGTGCGGCAGCACGATGGCGTGCGTCTCCGCATGCGGCAAGCCGAATCCGCCCAGCACGTGGCACAGCTTGTGATGCAAGGCCACGCTCGTCGTGCTGATCGTCATTCCTGCAAGCCAGGATCCATAGAGCGCATCGCTTCGCGCCTCGCGGTTTTTCGGATCGGAAATTATTCCGGGGAGTGCCGATGCAAGCGCGCGGATGCCCTCCTCCGCCATGAGCGAGATGATGGGATTGCCGTCGAAGGCATAGAGCGCCTCGGCGCAGTGCGCGATGGCGTTGAGCCCGCTCGCCGCGGAAACGCCTGGCGGCAGCCCGAGGGTAAGGTCCGCATCGTAGATGACGGTCCGCGGCAGCACCCGCGGATCGCGCCCGGTTTTCTTCGCGCCGCCTTCGCTCAAGCCCCAGATCGTGGTCATCTCCGAGCCGGAGTAGGTCGTCGGCACCGCGATCACCGGCAAGCCGGACGTGAGCGCGATCGCCTTGCCGAAGCCGATCGTCGAGCCGCCGCCGATGGCGACGCAGCAGTCCGCGGCGAGCTCGGCCGCCATCGCGCGCGCCTGGTTCGCGGCTTCGACCGGCGTATGCATGACGACCTGGTCGAACACGCCGGCGACCTTCGATCCCAAGGCGCGCGTAGCCGCCTGGATCATCGCGGCGCGGCCCGGCGTGCACAGCACGAGGACGCGCTTCGCGCCCAGGCGCTCGACCTCGTCGGGCAATGCGCTGATCCGGCCGCTGCCGGACACCACGCGGGTCGGAAGCGCGACGTAGGTAAAATCTCTCATCGACCTATCTTAGCAACGGGCAGCCCTTCCCGATGGCAAACCCTTCCGCCCTGATCGTCGGCGCAGGCTCCGGCCTGAGCGCCTCGCTCGCGCGCCAATGCGCCGCCGCCGGCATGCGCGTTGCGCTCGCCGCGCGCAACGTCGACAAGCTTTCGAGCCTCGCGAAGGAAACCGGCGCGTCGCTGCATCGCTGCGACGCGTCCGAGGCTGCGCAGGTCGACGCGCTCTTCGCTGCGATCGATACGCCGGCGCTCGTCGTCTACAACCCGAGCTACCGGGTGCGCGGGCCGTTCGCCGAGCTCGACGCCGGGGAAGTGAAGAAGACGCTGCTGGTGACGGCGTACGGCGGATTCCTGGTCGCCCAGGCGGCGCTGAAGGGCATGGTTGCGCGCGGCAGCGGCAGCCTCTTCTTCACCGGCGCCTCGGCGAGCGTGAAGGGCTACGCCGAGTCCGCGCCCTTCGCCATGGGCAAATTCGCGCTGCGCGGCCTCGCGCAGAGCCTCGCGCGCGAGATGGGGCCCAAGGGCATCCACGTCGCGCATTTCGTCATCGACGGCGGCATCCTGAAGGCGGGCGGCGATGCGCGTGCGGGCGCGCGCGGCGCGGACGGCATGCTCGATCCGGATGCGATCGCCAGGACGTACCTGCAGGTCCACGCCCAGCACCGCAGCGCGTGGGCCTTCGAAGTGGACCTGCGCCCCTGGTCGGAAAAGTTCTAGAGAGAGC
>DATAHF010000021.1:0-10656 GCA_036263315.1 Burkholderiales bacterium | reverse complement strand
GTAGAGCTTCTCGAAGTCCGCCGCGCGCAGGTCGGCGATCGGGTCTTCGTTGCCGGCGAAGGCTTCGTCGACGCAGCGCCAGTCGTCTTCCGTGAGGAAGCGCTCGGCCATCGGCACGAGCTGCTGCTCCTCCTTGCGCATGTGGTCCCAGTGGAAGCGCGCATAGGCTTCGATCGCGGCGCCGAAGGCCGGCAAGTCCTCTTTGCCATTCACCTCCCAGGCGAGCAGCGCCGACTCGAGCTCGCGCACGAGCCGGGCGCCCTTCACGTGCTCGGCGCGAAGCTCCTCGATGAGCGCGCGCGCCTCGGGCGCACGCACCGCGAGGCGGGAGAAGAGAAAGTCGTCCTCCTTGGGATGGTGCTGGCGCTCCGGGAAGGCATCGATGTAGTGGATCATGGCGTGGAACACCGGAAACTCGGGAACCACCCGGGAATCCGAGGCCGTGCGCGCGAGCGAGAGCAGCCCGTGCAGCACCGCCGACATCGAGCGGTGCTCCTCGTGGATGATGCGGATCGATTTACGCATGACGATCTCCTTAAAAGCAAAGCAGGCTGCGCCGCAGCTGCTCGCCGAGTCCGCCGGCATGAGCAAGCCCGTACGCGCCGAATGCGAAGACGAGGCCGCCGGCAAGCCGGCGCCAGGCGCGCAGGCGCCCGGCCAGCCATCCGGCGGCGAGCAAGAAGGGCAGCGTGCCCAGGCCGAAGGCGGCCATGGCGGCGGCGCCCTGCATCGGGCCGCCGGCCAGCGCCGCGGCCGCGAGCGCGCCGTAGACCATCGCGCAGGGCAGCCCGCCCCAGAGGAGCCCGGCGGCATAGGCGCGCGAGAGCGAAGTACCGGCAAGGAGCCGCGCCGCCTGCGGCTGCAGCCTTGTCCAGAGCGGCGCGCCGAGCGCTTCGAGCGGCGCGAGCAGCCGTGTCGCTCCGAGCAGATGGAGTCCGACGGCGACGAGCAGCAGGCTCGCCGCGATCTGCAACGCGTGCTGCGCGGGAAGCGCGCCGGCGGCGTAGGCCGCGGCACCGATCGAGCCGGCGAGCGCGCCCGCTGCGGCGTAAGTCGTGATGCGCCCGCCGTTGAAGGCGAGCTGGCGCAGCCAACGCCGTTGCGGCACGGCGGGAAGGATCGGAATCGCGCGGCGGCCGGAAAATGCCGTGACGATGCCGCCGCACATGCCGACGCAGTGCGCGCCGGAAGCGAGCCCGGCGCCCAGCATCGCGAGCGCGAGCGGCTCCATCAGATCACCTTCGAGTAGGACGCGCGCACGATCTTTTCGCGCAGGTAGCGATCGAAAACCATGCACACCGCGCGCACGAGCAGCCGTCCGCGCGGCGTGACCACGATCCAGTCCCCCTCGAGCTCGACCAGGCCGTCGTCCTGCAGGCGCCGCAGCTCGGCGAGCTCGGCGGCGAAGGCGCGGCGAAAGTCCATGACGTGCGCGATCTCGATCGATTCCATCGAGACGCGGAAGTTGCAGGCGAGCGACTGGATGATCGCGCGCCGCGCGAGATCGTCCGCGGTCAGCTCGAGGCCCCGGCACACCGGCAGCCGGCCCGCGTCCAGGGCGGCGTAGTACTCGTCCACCCGCTTGGCGTTCTGATAGTAGGTCGGGCCGACGCGCCCGATCGCCGACATGCCGAAGCCGAGCAGGTCGGCGGCGGGCCGCGCCGAATAGCCCTGGAAGTCGCGCTGCAGGCGCCCCTGCTCCTGCGCGAGCGCGAGCTCGTCCTCCGGGCGCGCGAAATGGTCCATGCCGATATAGCGATAGCCGGCGCGCGTCAGGCGCTCGATCGCGAGCATGAGGATCGAGAGCTTCTCGTCCGGCGAGGGCAGATCGGCCTGGGCGATGCGCCGCTGCGGCTTGAAGAGCGCGGGCAGGTGCGCATAGCTGTAGAGCGCGATGCGCTCGGGGGCGATCGCGAGCACCTTCTCGAGCGTCGCGTCGAACGAGCGCACCGTCTGGCGCGGCAGCCCGTAGATGAGGTCGAGGTTGACCGAGCGGAAGCCGGCGGCGCGCGCCTCGTCGATGACGCGCCGCGTCTCGGCCTCGCTTTGCACGCGGTGCACCGCCGCCTGCACCGCCGGATCGAAGTCCTGCACCCCGATCGACGTCCGGTTGAAGCCGAGCTCGGCGAGAAACGCCATTCGCCCGGGCTCCGCCGTGCGCGGATCGACCTCGATCGAGGTCTCGGTCGCCGGGCCGCGCGCGAAGTGCTCATCGAGCGCCGCCATGAGCGCCGCCATCTCTTCGCGCGCGAGGAAGGTTGGCGTTCCGCCGCCCCAATGCAGTTGGCTGATCGGCCGGGCGGGCCGGGATTGTCCTGCCTGCGCGCCAAGGTATTCGCACGCGTGCCGGATTTCGCGCGCAAGGTAGTCAACGTATTTGCCCGACCGGCCGTGGTCACGCGTCACGACCTTCGTGCAGGCGCAGTAGTAGCAGATCCGGTCGCAGAACGGCAGGTGGACGTAGACGGAGAGCGGCAGGCTGATGCCGCCGATGTCGCGGCGCTCGAGCCACTGGCCGAGCTCGGGCGCGCCGAAGGCTTCCACGAAGCGGTCGGCGGTCGGGTACGAGGTATACCGGGGACCGCTCAGGTCGTACTTGCGGACCAGAGCCGGATCGACGAGGAGCTCGAAGGGTGGGTAGTGCATCAGAAGGCACTATGAGGACACGAAGCGGGGAGAGCTTGACCTTCGTCAACCGAAGCGCATGACCCTAGGGATTTCCTGACGAAGGATTTCCTGTCGCGCAGTACGCTCAGCGTATATTTGCCAGTGAGGAATTGAGGGCGGTTAAAGCGGTCCGGACCCGGGTAGCGCATCAAGGGGCACTATGAAGCCCGATAGCGTCGAGAGCTTGACCTTCGTCAAGCGAAGCGTATTTCGCCATCCGGCCGTCCTCGCCGCGGGAGCGGCGGCGCTCGGCGCGCTCCTCGTCGTCAACGTCGCCGCGATCTACCGGGGCATGGACTCGCCGTGGCTGCTCGGCACCGCGATCGTCGCCGACATGGTCGCCGTGGGCGTGGGCGTGCTCGTCGCGGCGCGCGAGGTGCTGCTCGCCGACACCCGCAGCGAGCAGAGCGACGCGCGCCTTGAATCGATCGTCGACTCGGCGATGGATGCCATCGTCACGGTCAATTCCCAGCAGAAGATCGTCTTCTTCAACCGCGCCGCCGAGCAGGTGTTCGGCTGCCCGCGCGCGGACGCGATCGGCAGCCCGCTCGAGCGCTTCCTGCCGGCGCGATTCCGCGCCGCGCACCGCGGGCACGTCGAGAGCTTCGGCCGCACCGGCGTCACCGGGCGCAAGATGGGCGACTACACCACGCTGTGGGGGCTGCGTGCCGACGGAACGGAGTTTCCGATCGAAGCCTCCATCTCGCAAACCGGCACCGGGGCGAATCGCTATTTCACCGTGATCCTGCGCGACGTCACGCTGCGCAGGCAGGCCGAAGCCGAGGCGCTGCGCATGCGCGGGGCGCTGAGCGAGGCGCAGGCCCGGCTCGGCGCGATCGTCGACTCGGCGATGGACGCCGTCGTCACGATCGACGAGCAGTACCGGATCGTCCTTTTCAACCGCGCGGCCGAGCAGGTCTTCGGCGCGCGCCGCGAGGATGTGCTCGGCAAGCCGCTCGATCCTTTCCTGCCCGAGCGCTTCCGCGGGCCGCACCGCGCCCACATCGACAAATTCGGCAGCACCGGCGTGACCAGCCGCCGCATGGGCGATGTCACCACGCTCTGGGCGCTGCGCGCCGACGGGAGCGAATTTCCGATCGAAGCCTCGATCTCGCAGGCGGTCGAGGAAGGGCGGCGCTACTTCACCGTGATCCTGCGCGACATCACGCTGCGCAAGCAGGGCGAGGACGCGCTGCGCGCGCAGCAAAAGGAGCTGCGCGAGCTCTCGGCGCGCGTGCTGGAAGCGCGCGAGGAGGAGAAGACGCGCATCGCTCGCGAGCTGCACGACGAGCTCGGGCAGCTCCTCACCGCGCTCAAGATGGATCTCGCCTCGATTCGCGACAAAATCACCGACCCGGAGCTGCTGGAAAAGGCGCGGGAGATGAGCCAGATGCTCGACCAGACGGTGAGCTCGACCCGCCGCATCTCGGCCGACCTGCGCCCGCTCATGCTGGACGACCTCGGCCTCGCCGACGCGGCGGCCTGGCTCGCGCAGGATTTCGCCAAGCGCTCCGGGGTCGCCTGCGACGCGCGCATCGCGCCCGCCGAAGAGTTGCAGGGCGTCTCGAAGAACGTCTCCACGGCCGTCTACCGCGCGCTGCAGGAATCGCTGACCAACATCGCCCGGCACTCGGGAGCGAAAGGGGCCTGGGTCCGGCTGGAGGCGCGGGGCGGCGAAATCAGCCTCGAAGTCGAGGACGACGGGCGCGGCATTGCGGGCGGCGACCTGCACAAGCCGCGCTCGCTCGGATTGAAAGGCATGCGGGAGCGCTTCGCCTACCTCGGCGGCGAGCTCGAGATCTCGCCGGCCACGCGCGGCGGCACGCGCGTGCGCGTCCGGGTTCCCATGCAGGGCAAGGCGGGCGAATCTGCGGCATGATGGCGGCCGATGATTCGCGTCCTCATAGCGGATGACCACAAGATCGTGCGCGACGGCCTGCGCCGCATCCTCGCGGCTAACCCCGACGTCGAGGTCGCGGCCGAGGCCGCCGACGGCGACCAGGCGCTCGCGCTCGTGCGCGCGAACGAGTACGACGTCGCCCTGCTCGATCTCTCGATGCCCGGGCTCTCCGGGATCGACCTCATCAAGCGGCTGAAAATCGAGCGGCCGAAGCTGCGCCTGCTCGTGCTCTCGATGCACGGCGAGGACCAGTACGCCGCGCGCGTGCTGAAGGCGGGCGCCTCGGGCTACCTCAACAAGGACAGCGCCGCCGAAATGCTCATGGGGGCCCTGCGCAAGGTCGCCGGCGGCGGCGTGCACATCGGCGAGGCGGCCGCGGCGAGCCTCGTCTCGGCCCATCCGGCCGGGCACGCGTCGCTCTCCAACCGCGAGTTCGAGGTGCTGCGCCTGCTCGTCGCCGGCGCCAGCCCCACCGGCATCGCCGAGCAGCTGCACCTGTCGGTGAAGACGGTGAGCACGCACAAGACGCGCATGCTCGAGAAGCTCAAGCTGCGCACGACCGCCGATCTCGTGCGCTACGCGCTCGAGAACAAGCTCTTCTGACTAGAACCAGCCGAGCGCCCGGGCTGTGAGGATGACGAGCGCGGCGCCCGCCATTCCCGCCACCGCATAGACCGCGATTTCAAGCTTTTCCTGCACGCCCGCACTATGGCAGGCGCAGGAAAGCCGGGTTTGTCCTATATCAAGCGGACGGCCGCGCGATTTCGGAAAATTCCTACACGGGCTTCGTCAGGACGCTACATACATGCCGATGGGTTGGCCCGATACTGCTCCGATGGAGCAGAAGGTCCGCGCCCTACGGGTGTTCCTGGTCGAGGATTCGCCGATGCTGCGCAAGCGCGTCGATGCGATGATCACCGCCCTGCCGCGCGCCGAAGTCGTCGGGCATGCGTCGAGCCCGGAGGCCGCGACGCGTGCCATCCTCGCCGACCCGCCCGATGCGGTCGTGCTGGACATCCAGCTAGAGTCGGGAAGCGGCTTCGACGTGCTCCGGACGGTGCGCGAGAAGGCGCCGCAGGTTGCTTTCTACGTGCTCACCAACTTCGCCAATGAGGCTTACCGGGCCGCCGCCGAGCGCCTCGGCGCGAGCGGCTTCTTCGACAAATCAACGGAGTTCGAGCGCCTGCGCGACGCGCTCGCCGCCGCGAAGCCCGCGAGGTAGGAATCGTCCTACCGGCGCCCGCGCCGTTTTCCGAACACCCGATCAGTAGCCGCCGATAGGCTGTAATCGCCTGCCGCCGCAAAGTGGCGGCATGCACACCGACGACAACTCAAACAGCCTGCGGATCTACGTGGTGGATGACTCGCCGCTCATCCGCCGGCGGGTCGCGGAAATGATCGAGCAGTGCCATGCCACTCTCGCTGGCCAGGCCGGCAGCGTCGACGCAGCAGTGCGCGAAATCCAGGAACTTCGGCCCGATCTGGTCATTCTGGACATGCAGCTCTCGGACGGCAGCGGATTTGACGTGCTGCGAGCGCTCGAAGGCAAGACGCCGGCAACCGAGTACTGCATGTTTTCCAATTTCGCCGCCGACCCTTACCGCTACATGGCTAGGCAGCTCGGCGCGCGGGCCTTTTTCGACAAAAGCAGGGAATTCGGTTGCCTGCGCGACGCCGTCGCGCAGCGCGTCGCCGCCAGGCACTGACCAGGGGAGAGAACGCCATGCACGTCGTCATGATGAAACCCGCCGCGCAGCACCTCGCCGCGCCGAAGAAGTTCACCGCCAGCTGCGCGAGCTGCAACTTCCGCGAGCTGTGCATCCCGGCGGGAATCTGCGCCGACGACCTGGCGCGGGTCGAGAACCTGGTGTACGCGCGCCGGCGGGTCAAGCGCGGCGAGGCGCTCTTCAACGCGGGCGACGAGTTCAAGGCGCTCTACGCGGTGCGCAGCGGCTTCTTCAAATCAAGCATTGCCGACGGCGAAGGCCGCGAGCAGGTGACCGGCTTCTTCATGGGCGGCGAGCTCCTCGGCATGGAAGGCATCGGCACCGGCCGCTACCACGGCGCCGCGATCGCTCTCGAGGACAGCGAGGTCTGCGTGCTGCCTTATGCGCTGATCGAGAGCCTTGCGCGAGAGGTGCCTGGGCTGCAGCGCCAGCTGAACGCCGTGATGGCGCGCGAGATTGTGCGCGACCACGGCGTGATGATGCTGCTCGGCTCGATGCGCGCCGAGGAGCGCCTCGCCGCGTTCCTGCTCAACCTCTCCAAGCGCTTCACCGCGCGCGGCTACTCGAAGTCCGAATTCACCCTGCGCATGAAGCGCGAGGAGATCGGCAGCTATCTCGGCCTCAAGCTCGAGACCGTGAGCCGGCTCTTCTCGGCCTTCGACAAGGAAGGCCTGGTCGAGGTGGAGCAGAAGCACCTTCGCATCCGCGACATCGCCGGCCTTGAGCGCATTCTGGCGGCCAAATCATGAACGATGTCGACGAGACCGTGCGCACGCTCTTCCGCCGCCTGCCCGGACTTCAGGGATTCTCGGTTCTAAATGCCGCCGAGGCGCCCGCCGACCGCGAGGCCGGCCAGCTCGAGGGCGACCTTTCCCTTGCCGATATCGCCACCTTTCCGCCGAGCTCGGCCGGCGACTGCTTCGGCGACATCGCCATCGCGCTCGTCGACCTGATCGATGAGCTTCCGGAAGCGCGCGAGCGGCTGCGCGGCCGGACCTTTATCCGCACACGGCAATAGCACCATGCGGCTTCAGCGCATTTCGATCCGCTGGATCGCAGTCGGCTGCGTCGCCCTCATCGGCGCGCTCTGGGCAGTCACCGCGCAGCGCATCCAGTTCGAGCGCAAACACGACATCCAGCAGGCGATACAGGTGAACAACAACCTGGCGCTCGCCCTGGAGGAGCAGACCGCCCGAACGATCCGGTCGGTCGACCAGACGCTCAAGATCCTGCGCTACGAGCACCTGCGGTCCGGCGGGAGCGTGTCTTCCGAGTTCTTCGACATGACCAAGGGATCCGACCGGGGAACCTACCTCTTCGTGTCGATCGTCGATCCTGACGGCCGCGTTCGCACGGGAAGCGACGTGAAGGCGCCCTTCGACGTATCGGATCGCGACTACTTCGTCTACCACCTGAATAACGCGGACGGCGGCCTCCGGCTCGACATGCCCATGGCGACGCGCGGCACCGGAAAGGTGGCGATCATGGCGACGAACCGCATGAACCGCCCCGACGGCAGCTTCGCCGGCGTCGCGGCCGCCGGAATCGACCCCGACTATTTCGCCCGCATGTACCAGGAGGTGGATCTCGGGCCGCACGGATTCGTCCTGCTGCTGCGGCAGGACGGCAGGATTCTCGCGCGGCACGCCGGCAGCGAGACCCGGCCGCCCCGCGACATCAGCGAAACCCTGCTCGTCCAGCGCGCCGCCGCCGCGGGCCGCGGCCACTATGTGAGCGACCGGGACGGCATCGTGCGCCTGATCAGCTACCGCGCGATGCCGGACTATGGGCAGATCGTCGCGGTCGGCACTTCGCAGGAGCATGTCCTCGCCAGAGCCAACGAGCGCGAGCGCTGGTATCTCCTGGGCGCCTCGCTCGGGACGCTCTTCGTGGTCCTGTTCGGCGCTGGAATCGTCGCCGCGCTGCGCCGCCAGAAGCGCGTGATGGATGCCGCCATCGCTAGCGAGGCGCTGCACCGTGTGACCTACGACCAGGCCGCCGTAGGCATCACCCACAACGCCCTGGACGGCCGTTTCCTCAAGGCGAACCCGAAGTATTGCCAGATGACGGGGTACACGGAAACCGAGCTCAAGCACAGGACGTTCATGGACATGCTGCATCCGGAGGACGTGCCGAGCGAGGAAACGATGCGGCTCCTCGTCCAGCAAGGCACGCACGAAGTGGAAAACCGCTATCTCCGGAAGGACGGCACACTGCGGTGGTCCTCGGTGGTCGTTTCCGTCGTTCGCAACAGCGACGGCGACCCCGACTACCTCGTCGCCATGGTGCAGGACATCACCGAGCGCAAGCGCGCCGAAGCCGAGGTCGAGCGCAACGCGCACTACGACGCCCTGACCGGAATGCCCAACCGGGCGCTCTTCTTCGACCGGTTGGGCCAGACGTTGAAGCATGCGCGGCGCAAGAACGCCACGGTCGGCCTGCTTTTCGTCGATCTCGACCGCTTCAAGAACGTGAACGACACCCTCGGCCACGAGAACGGCGACGTGCTGCTGCGCGCGGCTGCCGACCGCCTCTCGTGCATGGTTCGCGCCGAGGACACGGTCGCCCGCATCGGCGGCGACGAATTCGTGCTGCTGCTTCCCGAGATCGCCGAGACGCAGGACGCCGCCCGCGTGGCGCAGAAGGTGCTCGAGGCGATGAGTGCGCCTTTCGTGGTCGCCGGCCGCGAGGTCTTCGTGACGGCGAGCATCGGCATCGCGATCTTTCC
This sequence comes from Burkholderiales bacterium, assembly GCA_036263315.1. GTDB lineage: Bacteria > Pseudomonadota > Gammaproteobacteria > Burkholderiales > SG8-39 > SCGC-AG-212-J23. The sequence goes on along the minus strand of DATAHF010000021.1, from coordinate 1,634 downwards.
GGGGGACGGGCCGGAGGCCGAAGCGCTGCTGAACAACGCCAACGCCGCCATGCTGCGCGCCAAGCAGCTCGGCCGGAACAACCTGCAGTTCTACACCGCCTCGCTCAACGTGCGCTCGGCCGAGAAGCTCCTGCTCGAATCCGACCTGCGCCGCGCGCTCGAGCGGCGCGAGTTCGTCCTGCATTACCAGCCCAAGCTCGACGCGCGCGAAGGCGGCCTTCAAGGCTTCGAGGCGCTCATCCGCTGGCGCAAGGCCGACGGCAGCCTGGTGCCGCCGGGCGCCTTCATTCCCCTCCTCGAGGAATCGGGCCTCATCGTGGAGGTCGGTGCATGGGTCATCCGCGCGGCCTGCGCCCAGCTGCGCGAGTGGCAGCGCGCCGGCCTCGCCGCCGCGCCGATCGCGGTCAACGTGTCGGCGGTGCAGTTCCTGCGCACCGACCTGTGCGGCCTGATCGAGGCGATGACGCGCGAATTCGGCATCGAGGCGCGCCTGCTGGAAATCGAGATCACCGAGAGCGACGTGATGCGGGATCCGGAGCGGGTGGTGCCGGTCCTGCGCAAGCTAAACGACATGGGCGTGCGCCTCGCGATCGACGATTTCGGCACCGGCTACTCCTCGCTCGCCTACCTCGCCAAGCTGCCGATTCAGACGCTCAAGATCGATCGCGCGTTCATCGCCAGCATGGACGACGAGGCGAACGAGCTAACCCTCGTGTCGACCATGATCTCGCTCGCACATTCGCTCAAGCTCACGGTGGTCGCCGAAGGGATAGAGACCGAAGCGCAGGCGAAGCTGCTCAAGCTGCTGCGCTGCGATCTGCTGCAGGGCTACCTTTGCGGCCGCCCGATGCCTGCGGCCGAGTGCCTGCCGTTGCTCAAGCCGCTTAGCCGCGAGGACGCAGGACAGAAGGCCGCATGAATCTCGACGTGCGAACGATCGTCGTGATGCTCATCGTGAGCTCGGTGCTGATGACGGTCACGCTCGCGGTCGGCATCCGGGCCGGCCGAGGCCAGGGTTTCGCGCGCTGGAACGCCGGCCTCGCCACGCTGGCGCTGGGCTGGCTGCTGGTGGCGGCGCGCGGCGCGCTGCCCGATCTCATCACCCTTGGGGTGGCCGACGCGCTTCTCCTCGCGGGCCTGTGCCTGCAGCTCGCCGCGGTGATCGAGCTGGGCGGCGCGCGGCCGGCGCGCTGGCTGCCGGTCGCCCCCGCGCTGCTCCTTTTCGCGTTGATCGTGCCGGTGCTGGAAGACTATGCGCTTTTCTCCCTTTTCGTGAGCGCGAGCTATTGCGCCGCGTTTATCGCGACCGGCGTGGCCGCGGCGCGGCTGCGCACGCCGGTCGGGCCGGCCCGCTGGGCGCTTACGGGCTCGTATTTCGCTACCGCGGGCGTGCTCGGCCTGCGCGCGGCGATCATCGTCTCCGATCCTTCCGCGTATCCGGGCCTCTTTTCGGGCAGCGCTGTGCACGCCGCGGCGTTCATGATGCTTTTCATCACCACGGCGCTGGGATCCCTTTCGTTCCTGCTCATGCTGCGCGAGCGCGCCGAAGCGGAGATCCGACGCCTCGCCATGTTCGACCCACTCACCAGCCTCTACAACCGGCGCGCGTTCATGGACCTGGCGGAGCGCGAGAT
>DATAHF010000020.1:0-4004 GCA_036263315.1 Burkholderiales bacterium | reverse complement strand
CAGCGCTGGTTGATGTCGCACATCAGGTCGATGTCCGCGCCCACGCTCTCGCGGATGAGGCGCGTGCGCTCGACCTCGCGCGCGGGCGAAGTGTCGCCGGGCAGCGCGAGCTGCATCTTCATCTGGCGGAAGCCTTTTTCCACCAGCCGCGGCCCCGCCCGCACCACGTGCTCGAGCGGAAACTGGCGCATCAGCGCGCCGCTCGCATACGTGGGCACTTCGGTGCGGAATCCGCCGGCGAGCGCGGCGACCGGCACGCCGAGCGCCTTGCCCTTGATGTCCCACAGCGCGATGTCGATCGCCGAGAGGGCGAGCGAGAAGATGCCGCCGGGCCCGCAGGAGCTCGCGGCGGTGCGCAGCTTCTCCCCGATCGCCTCGGTGCGCATCGGGTCTTCGCCGACGGCGAGCGCGCCGAGTCCATCGATCGCCGCCTTGAGGGCGCCGGACAACGGGCCGCCGAAGAAGGCGACGCCGACGCCCTCGATGCCGTCGCTCGTGCGCAGCTCGAGCGCGACGAAATCGCGGGTCGTCCCGGGCGCGGCAGGCCCGCCGGCGAGCGGCTCGTCCGCCGGAAGGCGGACGATGCGCGATTCGATGCCCGAGATCTTCATGACCCTGCGACTCTACGCACCGGCAGGCCGCGATTCAAATAGAATTTCGCGCTCGTCCGTCCGGAGATCCCATGCAAGCCACCGTAGTGCGCAACATCCACCGTGCAGACGCGGGCGTCATCGACACGCTCGCGCGCCTCGGCGTCGCAACGGTCCACGAGGCCCAGGGGCGCACGGGCCTCATGCAGCCTTATATGCGCCCCGTCTGGCGCGGCGCGCGCATCGCGGGGAGCGCGGTCACGGCGCTCTGCCATCCCGGCGACAACTGGATGATCCACGTCGCCGCCGAGGTGCTGAAGCCGGGCGACGTGCTCATCGTCGCATGCTCGAGCGAGAACGCCGACGGCGCGTTCGGCGAGCTGCTCGCAACCTCGGTGAAGGCGCGCGGCGCGCGCGGCGTGATCCTCGACGTCGGCTGCCGCGACGCGGCGGAGATCAGCGAGATGAAGTTTCCCGTTTGGTCGCGCGCGATCTCGGCCAAGGGAACCGTCAAGGCGAGCATCGGCTCGGTCAACGTGCCGGTGGTCTGCGCCGGCGTGAACGTGAAGCCCGGCGACGTGGTCGTGGCCGACGACGACGGCGTGGTGCTGGTCCCGCGGCTCGACGCGGCGAAGGTGGCCAAGGCGGGCGAGGAGCGCGAGAAGAAGGAAGCGGGCAGCCGCGCGCGCCTGCAGAAGGGCGAGCTCGGACTCGATATCTACGACATGCGCAAGGCGCTCGCCGAGAAGGGCCTGAAGTACATCGACGGGCCGATCGACTAGATGAAGGCGCTGCTCGGGGACTACCCCGTCACGAAGTATTTCAAGGAAAAGTCGGAGCTGCAGTTCGCCGACGTCAAGCTGCCGCAGCAGGGGTTCAAGCGCGTGGTGCGCGACCTGGAATTCGACGTCGCGGAGCTCGCGCTCGTCACCTACCTGCTCGCGAAGGCGCACGGCAAGCCCTACCGCCTGCTGCCGGCCGTGGTGACCGCGCGTTTCCAGCATCCGTATCTCGTCTGCTTGAAAAGCAGGCGCCTCGCCCCCGGGCAGCTCGGCGGCAAGCGCATCGGACAGCGCTCCTACTCCGTCACGACCGCGGCGTGGATCCGCGGCATGCTGATGGAGGAGGGCGTCGACCTCTCCAGCATCCGCTGGGTGACGTTCGAGGACCCGCACGTCGCCGAATTCCGCGATCCGCCGAACGTCGAGCGCGCGCCTGCGGGCAAGGACGTGCTGTCCATGCTGCTCAACGGGGAGATCGATGCGGCGATCGCCGGCGAGATCCCTAAGGACGAGCGCATCGTTCCGGTCTACGCCGATCCCGCCGCCGCCGCGCAGGCGTGGCGAAAGAAGCACGGCGCGATCCAGATCAATCACATGGTGACGGTGAAGGACACGGTGGATGCTTCCGCCGCTTCCCGGATCTACGAGCTGCTGAAGAAAAGCCGGGAGGCGGCCGGAAATCCTGAGATGAATCCCTTCGGCCTGGAGGAGAACCGCCGCAACCTCGAGGTCGCCATCGATTGCGTCTACCGGCAGAAAATGATCCCGCGACGCTTCGCGGTAGAGGAGCTCTTCGAATGATCGTCGATTGTCACGGCCACTACACCACCGCGCCGCAGGCGCTCTGGGACTGGCGCAAGGACCAGGTAGCCGGCAAGAAGCCGGACTCCAGGGGGCCGAAGATCTCGGACGACGAGATCCGCGAGAGCATCGAGAAGAACCAGCTCAAGCTGCAGCGCGAGCGCGGCTACGACATCACGTTCTTCTCGCCGCGCGCGGGCTCCATGGAGCACCACGTGGGCGACGCGGCGATCAGCGCCGGCTGGTCCCGGGTGCAGAACGACATGATCCACCGCGTGTGCACCCTCTACCCGAAGAATTTCGCGCCGGTGTGCCAGCTGCCGCAATCGCCGGGCGTGAAGCCGGAGAACGTGGTGCACGAGCTCGAGCGCTGCGTGAAGGAGCTCGGCTTCATCGGCTGCAACCTGAACCCGGATCCGTCGGGCGGCTACTGGAAGGAGCCGCCGCTCATCGACAAATGGTGGTACCCGGTCTACGAGAAGCTGGTCGAGCTCGACGTCCCGGCGATGGTGCACGTGAGCTCCTCGTGCAACCCGGCGTTCCACTTCACCGGCGCCCACTACATCAACGCCGACACCACGGCGTTCATGCAGCTCATCCAGGGCGACCTCTTCAAGGACTTCCCGACGCTGCGCTTCGTGATCCCGCACGGCGGCGGCGCGGTGCCCTACCACTGGGGGCGCTACCGCGGGCTCGCGCAGGACATGAAGAAGCCGCTCCTCAAGGACCACCTCCTTAAGAACGTGTTCTTCGATACCTGCGTGTATCACCAGCCGGGAATCGACCTGCTGCTGAAGGTGATCCCGGTGGAGAACATCCTGTTCGCCTCCGAGATGGTGGGGGCGGTGCGCGGCATCGATCCGGAGACCGGGCACTACTACGACGACACCCGTCGCTACATCGACGGCAACGCCTCGCTCGACGCGGCGAAGAGAAAGAAAATCTTCGAGGACAACGCCCGGCGCGTCTATCCGCGCTGGAAGCCTAAGGTCTAGGCAGCCATTGGAGCGCGCCGAAGGCCGCTTCCACGTTCCAGTCAATCTTCTCGCCGGCAACCCAGGCGCGCTCCCAAGGGTGTCCGAGCACCGCGGAATACGCGGGGCGCTCTGCGCGAACGCCCGCGGCCCATTCCGCCATGTGGCGCGCCTCGGTCGCTTCCAGATGGAAGCTGAAGCCGAATCCGACCCTCCCGTCCTCCGCGAGCACGCGCGCGACCAGGACCTCTTCGCCGCTCGCGATGCGCATGGAGTGCACGTGGATGAAAGCTGCGCCCATACTTACCGGCGCAGCAGCGGGCTCAGGCCGCTGCGCGTGACGCGGCCGTAGAGCTCGCGGCCGAGCGCGCGCTCGCAAAGCTCCGCGGTCTCCAGCAGTCCGGCGAGGTCGATGCCGGTCGCGATGCCCATCGATTCGAAGAGGTTCACCAGGTCCTCGGTGCACACGTTGCCGGTGAACCCGCCGCCGTATTTCACCTTCGCGGGATGGCCGCCGACGCCGCCGAAAGCGGAATCGAAGTGCCGCACGCCGGCTTCGTACGCAGCGATGTAGTTCACGAGCCCCGTGCCGCGGCTGTCGTGGAAATGGGCGATGGGGGTCCCGGTTTCTAGTTTTTTACACAGATTCTTGACCGCCACTGGCGTAGCGGCGCCGATCGTGTCCCCGAGCGCGACGTGCTCGACGCCCAGGTTCATGAATCTTTCGAAGTCTTCCACGACCGTCTTGGGATCCACGCGGCCCTCGAACGGGCAGCCGAAGGCGACCGAGATCGTTCCCACCAGGCGAAACCGGCGACCGGCCGCGGCGACCATCTCCTCGATGTTGCGCCACTGCT
>DATAHF010000019.1:0-13883 GCA_036263315.1 Burkholderiales bacterium | reverse complement strand
TCGTCGGCGAGCGCGGTCTCGCCGCGCTTGCGCAAGGCGTCCGCGGCGCCGAGGCGGTCGCGCTCGTCGCGGTTCTGGCTCAGCTTGAACTTGCCGACCATGCGCGCGATCTCCACTTCGATGCCGACGATGTTGCCGAGCATCTGATCGAGGTAGTCCGCGGGCGCGTCGGCCATCTTCCACGGCTTCGGGTCGCCGGTATTCGCCTCGTGCGTGCGCGTGAGGCGCGACACCACGCCGCGCACGAAGCGCACGTCGTCGTGGATGCGCAGCCAGCCGTGCACGTGCACCACCTTGTAGTTCCAAGTCGGCACGTGGCGCTGGTGCTCGGGCTTGCTCGGATACCAGTTGGGCGAGACGTAGGCGTCCTCGGCGCGGAAAACGACCAGCGCCTCGTCGCCGTCCTTCGCCTCTTTCCAGAGCGGGTTGGCGCGCGCGACGTGCGCGATCAGCCGGCGCTTGCCGCCCTCCGGCTCGTCGACGAGGAAAGGAATGTGGTTTGCATCGAGCCCCTGCGGGCCCTTGGCGACGAGCATGCCGAGCGGAAAATCGCGCACGAGACCGAGCAGCTCCGCCTCGCGCGTCTCCTCGAAGTGCGCCGGCAGGTACATCCCTACTTCTTTTCCTCCACCCGGCCGATCTTCAGGATCGCCGCCTCCAGGCGCTTGGCGTCTTTATCCCAGTACCTGGCGAACTCGGGCGCGTCGAGGTAGGCGATCGGGGTCTGCACCTTCTCCATCGCGGACTTGAACTCGGGCGTCGCCACCGCCTCGCGCACGGCGTTCCGCAGCTTCAGCTGGATGTCCTGCGGCGTCGCCGCCGGCACCATCACGCCGCACCAGAGGTAGAACTCGGCGTCGTAGCCGAGCTCCTTGAAAGTGGGAATGTCGGGCATCAGCGCGAGGCGCTCGGTGCTCCAGCTCGCGAGCGCACGCATCTTGCCGCCCTTGATCTGCGCCATCGCGGCGGCCGGCCCGGAGGCGAGCGCCTCGACCTGGCCGCTCAGCAGCGCGGTGACCGCCGGCCCGCCGCCCTGGTAGGGCACGTGGAAGAGCTTGATGTTCGCCGCATTGGCGAAGATTTCCATCGCCACGTGGAGCGCCCCGTACACGCCCGAGGACGAGTAGTTGATCTTGCCCGGGTTCGCCTTTGCGGCGTCGATGAAGTCCTTCACCGACCGGTACGGCCCGTCGGTGCGCACCACCAGCACGGTCGGATCCGCGGTCACGAGCGCGATCGGCGCGAAGTCCTTCAGCTCGTAGGACGGCGCCTTGCCGTTGAGGCGGTCGGTCACCGGGAAGTGCGAGATCGACGAGAGCGCGACGAGGAGGGTGTAGCCGTCGGGCGGCGCCTTGGCCGCCGCGGCAAAGCCCACCGCGCCGCCGGCGCCGGTCTTGTTCAGCATGACGACCGGCTGCTTTAGCGATCGCTCCATCATGGCGATGAGCGGCCGGCCCACCACGTCGGCGACGCCGCCCGGCGGAAAGGCGTTGATGGCGGTCACCGGCCTGGACGGATAGTCCTGCGCCAGGGCCGAAAACCCACAGAAAAACAGCGACCACGCCAGCGCGCGAAACATTTTGTAACCCTCCTCCTTATGGCCCGTCGTTCACAGGCTGTTACAGACGTTGCACTTTGGTAGCCCACATCCTAGCGACTCGGGCGTCAAATGGGGGCACGCAATCGAAACGAAGCACGAAAGGAGACACCCCATGCTCAAGAAACTGATCCTCACCGCAGCCGCCGGCACCGCCCTCGTCGCATCCTCCGCTTTCGCAGATCCCGGTTGGGGCCACGAGCGCTGGGAGCACCGCCACGGGCATCACTGGCATCCGGGTTATGGCGGCTACGTGGTCGTGCGCCCGGCCCCTGTGGTGGTCTCTCCCTACTATGCGCCGGCCCCGGTGTACGTCGCGCCGCCCGCGCCGGTCTACAGCGCGCCCGCGCCGGCCTACTATCCGGCCCCGGCCTACTACCCGGCGCCGGTATACGCCGAGCCGAGCGTGTCCGTGCGGCTGCGGTTCCCGCTCTAAGACCGCAGTAACATTGTCAGGTCGAGGCCGCCCGGTCGACTAACCGGGCGGTTTCCTGCTTTTTATCCCCTAGATGGCGAAAGGAGAAGCGATGGATCGGCGCACCTTGCTCAAGGCGCTCGCGGCGCTCTCGGTGGGCAAAACGGCGTACGCCGCGTCCCCGGCGAAAAACATGAAGGACATCGAGGCCCTGCAGACCAACTGGAAGACTTTCCTGCCCGCGGGCGCGAGCGTGCCCTCGCCCAAGGAGCCGCTCACGCTCACCAAGGACGAATGGAAGAAGCGCTTGCGGCCGGAATCGTTCAAGGTGATGCGCGAGGAAGGCACCGAGTTTGCCGGCTCGAGCCCGCTCAACGACGAGAAGCGCCCGGGCATCTTCGCGTGCGCCGGCTGCGACCTGCCGCTCTTCACCTCCGAGATGAAATTCGATTCCGGCACCGGCTGGCCGAGCTTCTTCACCGCCATCCCGGGCGTGTTCGAGACCAAGAAGGACCACTACCTCATCTATGCGCGCACCGAGTACCACTGCGCGCGCTGCGGCGGCCACCACGGCCACCTCTTCGACGACGGCCCGAAGCCGACGGGGCTGCGCTACTGCAACAACGGCGTGGCGCTGAAGTTCATCCCCAAGCAGACGGCCTAGGCCGGCGGCGTCGCGAAGCGCAGATCCTCCTCGAGGCTCGGGCCGGGGAAGTGGAACCGGACCGGGCCGTCGGGGAGCGCGTTGATGAACTGATGGATGTAGGGGTCGCTGGAGCTCGTCAGCTCCTGCGGCGTGCCCTGCCCGACCACCCGGCCGTCGCCGATCATGTAGGCGTAGTCGGCCACCTCGAGCGCGAGCTTCACCTGGTAGGTGACGAGGATCGTGGTGAGACCGAGCGCTTCGTTCAGCGTGCGGATGAGCTGCCCGACCTGCGTGAGCGAGATCGGGTCGAGGCCCGCGAACGGCTCGTCGTACATCATGATCTTCGGGTCCGTGGCGATGGCGCGCGCCAGCGCCACGCGCCGGGCCATGCCCCCGGAAAGGTCCCCCGGCATCATGTCGCGCGCGCCGCGCAGGCCGACCGTTTGCAGCTTCATGAGCACCAGGCGCCGGAGCAGCGGCATCGGCACGTCGAAATTCTCGCGGATGGGGAACGCGATGTTGTCGAACACCGAGAGGTCGGTGAACAGGCCCGAGGTCTGGAACATCATCCCCATGCCCAGGCGCAGCTTGTAGAGCGCCTTGGCGTCGAGCTCGTGGATGTTCTGCCCCTGCACGATCACGCTCCCCGCGCTGGGATGGAGCTGGCCGCCGATGATCTTGAGGAGCGTCGACTTGCCCGAGCCGCTGCCGCCGAGGATGGCGATCACGCGGCGGTGCGGGATGTCGAGCGACAGCCCGCGCAGCAGGTGCAGGTCCCCGTAGGAAAAATGCAGGTCGCGGATCTGTACCGCGTGCTCGGCATTCGCAGGCATGGCCTTACTATACCGTGGTGACGCATCCCTATGCCGCGCTGACGCCCGACGTGGTGCTCGACGCCTGCGCGGCGCTCGGCCTGCGCCCCGACGGGCGCCTGCTCTCCCTCAACAGCTACGAGAACCGCGTCTACCAGGTGGGACTGGAGGATGGATCGAATACGATTGGGACGGAGCCCCTACCGTCCTTCATCGTGGCCAAGTTTTATCGGCCGGGACGCTGGTCCGACGAGCAGATCGCGGAGGAGCACGAGTTCGCCGCCGAGCTCGCCGCGCACGAGATCCCGGTGGTGGCGCCGATCCATGTGTCGAGCTACGGCGGGTTTCGCATCGCGGTCTATCCGCGCCGCGGCGGGCGCACGCCCGAGCTCGAGAACCCCGACGTCCTCACCTGGATCGGCCGCTTCATCGGGCGCATCCACGCGCGCGGCGCGACGAAGCCCTTCCGGCACCGCGAGGCCCTGACGCCCGAGTCCTTCGGCAGCGCGCCGCGCCAGGCGCTGCTCGAGAGCGGCTTCATTCCCGCGGACCTGCTCGAGCCGTGGAAGGCGGTCACGGAGCAGGCGCTCCAGGCCGTCTTTCGCTGCTATGAGCCCCTGAAGAACCTGAAGACGATCCGGCTGCACGGCGACTGCCACGCCGGCAACATCCTGTGGACCGACGACGGGCCGCATTTCGTCGACCTCGACGACTCGCGCATGGGACCGGCGATGCAGGACCTGTGGATGCTGCTCTCGGGCGACCGCGCCGGCATGACGCGCGGCCTGTCCGACGTCCTCGCGGGATACGAGCAGTTCATGGAATTCGACCGCCGCGAGCTCGCGCTCCTCGAGCCGCTGCGCACGCTGCGGCTCATCCACTACTCGGCATGGATCGCGAGGCGCTGGGACGACCCGGCTTTTCCGGCCGCCTTCCCCTGGTTCAACACCCAGCGCTACTGGCAGGACCGGATCCTCGAGCTGCGCGAGCAGATCGCGCTCATGGACGAAGCCCCCCTCAACGTCTGAAGCCCGCCTTATGATGGCGGGATGAGAGCCCTCCTCGCGCTTGCCCTAATCGCCGCCGCGGCCGCCGCGGCCGGCCAGGACTATCCCGACAAGCCGGTGCGCATCATCGTGCCGTTCGCGCCCGCCGGCGTCACCGACAACTCGGCGCGCGTCATCGCCGAGCCGCTCTCGGCGCGCCTCGGGCAGCCGGTGCTGATCGAGAACCGGCCCGGCGCCGGCGGCAACATCGGCACCCAGCTCGGCGCGCAGGCGGCGCCCGACGGCTACACGCTGCTCCTGGGCTACGACGGCACGCTCGTCATCAATCCGCACGTCTACGCGCGGATTCCGTTCGACACGCTGAAGGACTTCGCCCCGGTGACGAAACTCGGCGACGCGACGCTCATCATGGTGGCGCACCCGTCGGTGCCGGCGAAGAACCTCGCCGAGTTCATCGCTTACGCGAAAGGCTCAGGGCGCAGCTTCCCGTTTGGCACCTCGGGGACGGGCAATACTACGCACCTGGTGGCCGAGCTCCTCAAGCAGCGCGCCGGCCTGCCGATGGAGCACGTGCCCTATAAAGGCGGCGGCCAGGCGATCACCGACGTGCTCGGCGGCCAGATCCCGCTCGTCTTCACCGCCGTCGCGACCGCGCAGCAGTACGTGAAGAACGGCCGGCTGGTGGCGCTCGCGGTGCCGAGCGCGCGGCGCTCGAGCTCGCTGCCCGACGTGCCCACCTTCGTGGAAAGCGGCGTGCCGGACTTCGACGTCGCCTCGTGGGTCGGCATCCTCGCGCCGGCGAAGACGCCGCGCCCGATCGTCGAGCGGCTGCAGCGCGAGCTCGCCGCGGTGCTGCGCACGCCCGCGGTGCGCGAGCGCTACGGCGTCCTCGGCATCGAGCCGGTGGGCAACACGCCGGAGGAATTCGCCGCGGACATGCGCGCCGACCTCGCGCGCTGGGAAAAGGTCGTCAAGGCCGCCAACATCCGGGTCGACTAAATCTAGGCAGTGCGCAGCTTGAAGAGGCGCACGCCGGCGACCGTGGCGATCGGCAGCAACAGCCCGATGGCCGTCACCGTGATGAGCAGCACGCCCACCTCGCTGTAGTCCTTCCGAGTCACCACGAATACCTGGTTGAGGTACTTGGTGCCGAGCTGCGCCGCCGAGAGCGCGAGGTTGGAGAAGGAGGCCATCACCGCGAAGTAGGTCGCCTTGAGGTTGGCAGGCGCCGAGTTCGCGATCCACGCGAGCATCGGGATCATCGCGATCTGCCCGAGCGGCGACTCGAGCGCGGTGTCGATGAGCGCGATGAAGCGCGCATCCACCACGCCGCCCGTGTGCGCCGCAGTCCATTCGTGCAGACCGTAGAACATGCCGATGCTCGGCGCGGCGAGCGCCGCGCCCGCGAGCGACAGGATGACGATGATGGCGGCGATCGACTTCTCCGCCATGAAGCGGCGCAGCGCGAACATGCCCACCAGCGTGAGCGCGTACGCGACGAGGGAAAGCTTCGCCTGGAACGATTCGTCGAACTTGAGGACGTCGATCATCCACCACGTGGTGCCCGCGCCGGAGCCCGGCATCGAGCGGTAGACGAAGAGCACGAGCGCGGTCGCGACCAGCACCTCGCGCGCCGCAGGCTCGAGCTCGCGCGCGAGGCGCCACAGCAGGAACACGATGATGGCGAACGACGCGGCGAAAATGACCTCCTGGCCGTAGGGCACGCCGCCCAGGCCGATGGCGAGCGTCACCGCGACGAACACCGCGCTTCCGCCCAGCACCGACCAGTTGGGATGCGTCTTCTCCTCGCCGTGCACCGCGAGCAGCGCCTCGATCTCGGTTTTGGTTTTTCCCAATCGCCTTAATTTCCGGAAATTGCGGATCTTCAGGATGCCGCCCAGCACGACGCCCAGGACCGAAAGCACGGGAATGACGAGGGCCATCTTGTAGACGTCGGCGTAGAGCTCGGCCTTGCGCGCCGCGGGCAGCGCCTCGGTGTCGTAGAAGAGATAGACGTTCGCCGCCGCGACCAGCGCGAGCCCGCCGATCACCGCGACGCGGCCGAGCGTCTGCATCGTGGTGTGCATGTCCTTGCGCGCCTGCTGGCTGTAGGGCTTGCCCTGCGCGTCGACGCGCGGAACCGCTTCCACCGTCATGGCATCGGCGACGGCATCCTGGACCATGTAGCCGCTGGGCGCGAGCAGCGCCGAGAGCACGAACCAGTGGTTCACCGCCATCACCGAGCGCATCGCCTCGGTATGCGCGATGAGCCCCACCATGATGAGCAGGCTCGCCGCGATCATCGCCGCGCCGAGCCATACGAGCGCGGCCTTCCAGCGCCAGATGAGGTCCACCAGGTGGCCCACCGGCATTTTCATCGCCCACGGGATGCCGGCCCAGAAGCCGAGCGCGGCGAGGAACTCAGCCGAGAGGTCGAGGTAGTCCTTGACGAAGAACGTGCCGACGATCCCGGTGAGCCCGGACACGCCGTACGCCGCGTACACCATCAGGGGCGGCAGGTACGAAAGCCTGATCAACCGTAGAGCAGTTCGGCCGGATTGTGGTGCAGCATGCGCTTGATGTCCTCCTCGGTGAATTCTTCCTCGAGGAGGAGCTGGCACAGCATCCGCAGCGCCTCGGGCTCGGGCGGGTTGTGGATCTGCCCGCAGTCGCTCGACAGGATCATGCGCCGCGGCCCGATCTGGCGGATGGCGCCGGAGAAATCGGCGATCGACACGCGCCACCAGCGCGGCAGCAGCTCGCCCGCGGTGTAGTTCACGTACACGCCGTGCTCGGCGAGGGTCTGCTGCTCGAGCACCGAGAGCTTCGAGAAGAACGGATGATCCACGACGATGCGCCGCACGCCCTGCTCGCGCGCGAGCGGCAGCACGGCCTTCATCTCGGCGAACGACACGTGGCCGAAATTGAGGATGATGTCCGCGTCGGCCACGAGCTGCAATATTTCGCGCAGCTCGCGGCTGACCTGATTTTCATTGCCGAGGAGGTGCAGGCGCGGCGCCTCCTGCGTGTACTTCGAGATGCCGCCCTTCACCATCAGGCCCTTGCCGTGCTGCCCGACCATGCCGACCAGGCGCTCGTGGTTCGCCGAGTCGACCGTCGGCAGGTAGATCTGGCGCGCGCCGTACTTGATCGCCGCCTCGACGGCGATCGGGTTCACGCCGCCGACGTGCAGGTTGCACACCAGGCTGCCGAACACGTCGATTCCTTCGATCGACTGCTGCGCGGTCTGCGCCATCTGCACGGTCGGGAAGTTGTGGCACTTGAGGCATAGCGCGCGGATGCCGGCCTGGCGCGCGCCGCGCCCCAGCTCGAGGTAGTCCTGGATGCGCGGGTAGATGTCGGGCGCCTGGTGGACGTGGATGTCCACCGCGCCGTGCAGAAGCTCTTCGTCGGGTCGCATTACGCTATGATCCCGCAAAAGGAGGAACCCATGAAGCGGATTCTGCTCGCCGTCCTGTGTCTCGCATTTTCCGGTGCCTGCTTCTCGCAGACCAAGATCCGGCTCGCGCACGCGACCGCCGAAACGCACCCGTTCCACAAGCACGCGGTCATGTTCAAGGAGGCGGTGGAGAAGAAGACCGGCGGCAAGGTGCAGGTCGAGATCTTCAGCAACCGCCAGCTCGGCGACGACCGCCAGATCCTGGAAGCCACCGTGGCCGGCACCATCGACGCCTCGCTCGCCTCCTCGGTGCTCTATTCGCTCGTAGTGAAGAAGGCGGGCTTCGACGCGCTGCAGCTGCCGTTCCTGCTTTCCTCCTACGACAACGAGGCGAAGCTCCTCACCTCGCCGCAGGCGCAGGCGCTGCTCGATGATCTCTCCAGCGCCGGCCTGAAGGGCCTCTCCATCGGCGAAGGCGGCATGCGCCACTTCCTCTCCGAGAAAGGCCCGGTGCTGAAAGCCGCCGACTTCAAGGGCCTGAAGACGCGCATCGTCCCGGTGCCGCTGCACAAGGCGATCTGGGAGTCGATCGGCGTCTCGCCCGTCGGCATCGCCTACGGCGAGGTCTACACGTCGCTGCAGACGCACGTGATCGACGCAGTCGAGATCAACGCTTCATCGGTGAACGGCGAGAACCTGTGGGAACCCGCCAAGCACTACACGCTCACCGGCCACTACTTCTGGCCCGGCGTCATCGCCTACAACAAGGCGCGCTTCGACAAGCTGCCCGCCGACGTGCAGAAGGCGCTCGTCGACGCGGGCCGCGAGGTGATCGCGCCGCAGGTGATGTTCGCCAAGGCCGACGAGGCGCAGGCCACCGAGCAGCTGCGCAAGAAAGGCGTGAACGTCTACAAGTTCGCCGACCTCGCGCAGATCCGCAAGCAGACCCAGCCGATCGTCGACCAGTGGGCCGCCAAGGACAAGAGCATTGCGGGCCTGGTCAGCGTGGCCCGCAAGCTCGAAGGAAACTAGGCTTTAGGCGGCTTCTCCGCCTGGTTTTTATTCGGAGTGGATGTTGTTGTCGCGCACGACCTTGCCCCAGCGCTGGATCGCGTCGGACAGGAACTTGCCGGTCGCTTCCGGGCTGAGCGCGAGGACGTCCATGCCTAGCGTCTCGGTGAGCGTCTTGTTCACGTCGGGCAGCTTGATGGCCTTGACGATCTCGGCGTGCAGCTTGTCGACGATGGGCTTGGGCGTCCCGGCGGGCGCGAGGATGCCCCAGAACGCGTAGGCCGGCTCCCACTTGACGCCGACCTCGGAGAGCGTCGGCACGTCGGGCATGGTGTGCGAGCGCTTCTCGCCGGTGAGGACCAGCGCGCGCATCTTGCCGCCGCGCACGTGCTGCGCCTGCGCCGCGGTCGAGGCCATGGCGAAGTCCACCTGCCCGCCCATGGTGTCGGTCGAAAGCGGCCCGCCGCCCTTGTAGGGCACGGCGACCAACTTGATGCCCGCGGCCTGGTTGAGCAGGATGGTGGCGAGGTGGCCGAGCGAGCCGTTGCCGACGTTGCCCACCGTCAGCGTGTCCGGCTTGGCCTTGGCCGCGGCGACAACGTCGGCGAAGCTCTTGTAGGGCTTCGAAGCCGCGGTGGTGAGCGCCATCGGCGCGGTGCCGACGATCATCACCGGCGCGAAGTCCTTGATCGGGTCGAACGGCAGCTTCGAGTTGAGCGCCTGGTGCACCGAGTGCGTGTCGAAGATGAACACCCAGGTGTAGCCGTCGGGCGCGCTCTTCGCCACGTAGTCGGTGCCGATGATGCCGGAGGCGCCGGTGCGGTTCTCGACGATGAACTGCTGCTTCAGCGAGTCGGTCAGCTTCGCCGCGAGCAGCCGCGCCAGCGGATCCACCGAGCCGCCGGGCGGGTACGGCGAGACGAACTTGACGGGCTTGGTCGGCCAGTCCTGGGCCGCCGCCGTCCAGGAAAAGGCGAGAGCAACTATTGTTATCAGGAATCTAGAAAGCGACATTTTTTCCTCCTTTGAGTTTTAGCATCTCGCGCGCATCGTTCGGCGTCGCGACGGTAAACCCGAGCTCCTCCAGGACGCGGCGCGCCTTCGCCACCTGCTCGGCATTGGACTTGGCGAGCTGGCCGCGCCCGAGCCACAGGCTGTCCTCCAGGCCGACGCGCACGTTGCCGCCCATCACCGCCGACATCGCGGCAATGAACATCTGGTTGCGCCCCGCGCCGAGCACCGACCAGTAGTAGGCGTCGCCGAACAGGCGATCGGCGGTGCGCTTCATGTGCATCACGTCCTCCGGGTGCGGCCCGATGCCGCCGCGGATGCCGAACACCGACTGGATGAAGAGCGGCGGGCGCAGCAGCCCGCGGTCCAGGAAATGCGAGGCGGTGTAGAGGTGGCCGATGTCGTAGCACTCGATCTCGAAGCGCGTCTCGTTCTCGCGGCAGCGCTCGAGGATCATGGTGATGTCGCGGAAGGTGTTCTTGAAGATGCGCTCATCCGACCCCGCGAGGTAGGGCTCTTCCCAGGGATGCTTGAACTCCTTGTAGCGGCCGAGCATCTCGTACAGGCCGAAGTTCATCGAGCCCATGTTGAGCGAGGCGACCTCGGGCTTCAGGCGCAGCGCCGGCTGCAGGCGCTCCTCGGTCGTCATGGTCGGCGCGCCGCCGGTGGTGAGGTTGATGACGACGTCGCTCGCCGCCTTGATCTTGGGGAGGAACTGGCGGAACACCTCCGGATCCTGCGTCGGGCTGCCGTCCTTGGGGTTGCGCGCGTGCAGGTGCACGATGGCGGCGCCCGCCTTCGCCGCGCCGATCGCCGCCTCGGCGATCTCCTCCGGCGTCACCGGCAGGTAGGGCGACATGCTGGGCGTATGGATCGAGCCCGTCACGGCGCAGGTGATGATGACTTTTCCTTGGGCGGCTGCCATGTCTTCTCTCTAAGAGGAAATAGGGACCGGCCCTATTCTTACACCAGGTAGCGCACGTCGGCGTCCACGGGGATCGCCTGGCCGGTGATGCGCTCGCCCGCCGGCGTGCACAGGAAGAGCGCCATGTTGGCGATGTCCTGCTGGGTCACGGTGGAGCGCAGGCTCGTCGTCTCGAGGAAGGTCTTGCGGAACGCTTCCTGCGTGACGCCGAGCGCCTGCGCCTTCGCGGCGATGACGCGCTCGATGCGCTCGCCTTCCACGATCCCCGGCTGGATGCAGTTCACGCGCACCTTGTCGGGGCCCGCCTCGACCGCGAGGCTCTTGGTGAAGCCGACCACCGCCCACTTCGCCGCAGCGTAGGGGCTGCGCTGCGGAAAGCCGTGGCGCCCGGCCGCCGAGGACAGGTTGACGATGCTGCCGCCGCCGGCGGCCTTGATGAGCGGCATGGCCTTGCGCGTGCAGTAGAACATGCCGTTCAGGTCCACCGCGATGCAGCGTTCCCAGTCTTCCGGGCGGATGTCCTCGACCTTGGCCGTCGGGCCGGCAATCCCGGCGTTGTTGACGAGCACATCCAGCCCGCCCAGCCGGCGCTTCACCTCCTCGAACAATTTTTCAACATCGGCAAGCTGCGACACGTCGGCGCTCGACTGGGTGATCGACGGGTTCTCGGCGGCGAATTTCTTAAGGGCGTCCTGGTCGACGTCGCACACATGCACGCGCGCGCCGGCCTCGTGGAAGGTGCGCGCGATGACGCGCCCGATGCCGGCGGCGCCGGCCGTGACCAGCACGCGCTGGCCCTTCGCGGAAAGCTCCATGCATTCCTCCTCTCCGGGCGCGCATGATACAGTCGTCGCAGGGGAATTTGGGTTGGAAGAGGCTCTGCACGAAAAAGGGGGAATGACGCGGCAGTCGGCGCAGGAAACGCCGCGCGCGGTGCCTCTCTCGATCGAGCAGGAAGAGCTGCGCGGCGTGTCGCGCACGGTGGCCGAGATCCACTGGCTGCTCATCATCCTCATCCTGCTGTACATCATCTTCGCGCACCCCGGCCCCGACAGCGAGCCGGCCATCTCCGCCTCGCTCTTCTTCTACGCGGCGTTCGTGGTGGGCTTTCGCTACGCCAATTTCTTCAGGACCGAGACGCGCTGGAAGATCGCGCTCGAGACCTGGGCGATGATCGCCGTCATCACCTGGGTGGTGTGGTTCACGGGCAGGCTGGAAAGCCCGCTCCTCAACGCCTATCTGCTCGCCGTGATCACCTCGTCGCTCACGCTGGGCAAGATCACCACGCTTTCCGAGGTGGCGCTGATCGCGGCGTGCTACGTGTTCCTCGCGGGCGGCGCGTCGGTCGACAAGATCACCTCGCTCGCCTTCGTCGGCGGCCTCGCGGCGCAGCTCGCCCCGGTGCTGCTGGTGGCCTACATCACCACCATGTTCTCGGCCGACATCCGCTACGGCCTGGCGAAGGCGAAGCTGCTTTCCGAGACCGACGAGCTCACCGGGCTCTACAACCCGCGCGGCTTCGCCATCGCGGCGAACCGCCTGTTCGCGCAGACGGTGCGCTACGACCGCGCGGCGAGCGTGCTGATGATCGATGCCGACAACCTGAAGGGCGTCAACGACGGCTACGGCCACGACGCCGGCAACCGGCTGCTCCGCCTGGTGGCGAGCGCCATCCGCGCCGAGCTGCGCTACACCGACGTGTGCGCGCGCTACGGCGGCGACGAGTTCATCGTGCTGCTGCCGGAGACGCCGCTCAAGGGCGCGCTCGAAGTGGCGGAGCGCATCCGCGGCGCGGTGGCCGGCACGCCGCTCGAAGCGACCGGCGGCGCGGCGGTCGTGTCCTCGGTGAGCATCGGCGTCGCGTCCTTCCCCGAGCATGGCCGCACCCTGGATGCGCTCGCGGGGCGCGCCGACCGCGCCCTGTACCAGGCGAAGCAGACGCGCAACCGCGTCGAGCATTACCGTCCTGCCTAGAGTTCCAGCTCCCAGTACTCGCTGACGGCGCGGGGGCCGAACGTCCTGTGGGCTTCGGTCCTGGGCAGCTTGCGGAACCCCGTGTTGCGGTAGATCGCGCGCGCCGCCCCAAGGTGAGCGTGCGTCCACAGGACGAGCTTGCGGTAGCCCTTCTCGCGGGCGAAGCGGATGCACTCCTCCACCAGCCTGCGGCCCAGGCCGCTGCCGCGTGCGGAGGGCTCGACAAGAAGCAGGCGGAGCCTCGCAATCCGGTTCTTGTCGTTGACGAGAAAAACACAACCCAGTCTTTCGCCGCCGCGCTCCGCGATCCAGCAGCGCTCCCATGCCGCATCGAACTTCTCTAGGAAGTCCTTGACGATCCCGGCGCAGAGGGCCTCGAACGCTGCGCCCCAGCCGTCCTGCTCGTGGTAGAGCACCGCGTGGCGCTCGACCACCCAGCCCATGTCCCCGGGCCGATGCTCGCGCAGCACGATCGGCGCTTCCCCGCCCTTTTCTTTCTCCAATAGCGCCTGGATGGCCGACATGGAGCCGACCAGGCGGTCGCGCTCCGCGCGCTCGAGCGGCGAGAGCATCTGCTCCATTTCTTCGCGCGAGCGCGCGTCGAGCATCTCGTAGGCCTTGCGGCCCTTCTCCGTCAGGGTGAGGTGCTGCCGGCGCGCGTCGTGCGCGACGCGCCTTGCCTGGATGAGGCCGCGCCGGCGCAGTCCCTGGAGGAGCCGGCTGAGATAGCCGAGGTCGAGGGAAAGCTCCCGCCCGATGGCGCTCGCCGTGCCGCCGGCGTCGCGCCCGAGCGCATACAGGATGCGTGCCTCGGGGAGCGTGTAGGGGCTGCCGACGATGCCGGGCCGCAGCACGCCGATGCGGCGGGTATAGAAGCGCGAGAAACGGCGAACCGCCTCGATGCGGGACGCGAGCGACGACGCTGCCATGGCAACCTCCGAGAAGGTTGCTATCGTCAATCAATTAATTGACTTCGTCAACTATTAGCCAAGCAGACTAAGGATCCTTCGCTGCGCTCAGGATGACACCGGTGTTGGACCCTGCGCAGTGCGCAAAACCCAAAACGGGCGTCATCCTGAGCGCAG
>DATAHF010000018.1:0-10535 GCA_036263315.1 Burkholderiales bacterium | reverse complement strand
ATCCGGTCCAGGCGCGTGAGCAGCTGGATCGCTTCCGGGTGCGGCAGCCCGTAGCTGGCGACGATGTCCTCGAAGCTCCAGTGGTTGAGCGTGCACAGCGCCACCAGCATCAGCCGGTAATCGGCCGCCAGCTCCTTTTCCTGCTCGTAGGTGAGCTGCGAGATCACCGCGTCGCCGATCGACAGCGAGCGCGCGAGGTCGGAGAATTCCAGGCCGGCGCATTCGCAGATCCGGTCCAGGCGCGAGAGGGTGAACTCCTTCTGGGCGAACATGCGCTTGACGCTGACCTCGCTCATCGCCAGCTGCTTCGCGAGCGCGGCGTAGGTGATGTTGCGCGCCTTCAGTTCGCGCTTGAGCGCGTCGATCAATGCCGCGGTGCGTGCCATGGCATCCTCCCCTCGATCGAAACTACCACCGCGGGACGCTGCCCACTTATCCATCCGTACTAAGATGGCGCCCCATGAAACGAAGCGACCAGCGCGTCCTCACCACCCACGTCGGCAGCCTCATCCGTCCGCCCGAGCTGCTGGAGTTCATTGCGAAGAAGCAGGGCGGGCTCGCCTACGACGAGAAAGCGTACGCGGCGTGCCTGCAAAGCTCGGTCTCGCAGGTGGTGAAGAAGCAAAAGGACGCGGGCGTCGACATTCCCAGCGACGGCGAGTTCGGCAAGGCGATCAGCTGGTCGCAATACGCGCTCGAGCGCCTGAGCGGCTTCGAGCGCCGGCCGGTGAAGCCGGGCCAGAACCCGTTCGCCCGCGGCGCCGACCGGGCGCGCTTTCCGGAGTTCTATGCCGAGCTCGACGCAGGAGAGGGCATGGCGCGCGGCGCCGCTACCTCGGCGGGTGCGGCGGTCGGGCAGGCCGTTTGCGTCGCGCCCATCCGCTATACGGGGCAGGCGGAGCTCGAGCTCGACATCCGCAACTTCAAGGCCGCGCTTGCCGCCGCGGGCATCGAGGAGGGGTTCCTGCCGGTGGCGGCGCCTTCGAGCGTCATTCCCGACCGGAAGAACGAGTATTACAAGACGGATGAGGAGTGCCTGCAGGCGATCGCGGAGGCGATGCGCACGGAATACCGCGCCATCGTCGACGCCGGCCTGCTGCTCCAGCTCGACGATGCGCGCGCCGCGGTGACCTACGATCGCATGGTGCCGCCTGCGACGCTCGCGGACTACCGGCGCTGGGTGGCGATGCACGTGGAGGTCCTCAACCATGCGCTCGAAGGGATCCCGGAGGACCGCGTGCGCTACCACGTGTGCTGGGGAAGCTGGCCCGGGCCGCACACCACCGACGTGCCGCTCAGGGACATCGTCGACCTGATCCTCAAGGTGCGCGCCGGCGCCTATCTCATCGAGGGCGCAAATCCGCGCCACGAGCACGAATGGCGGGTGTGGGAGTCGGTGAAGCTTCCCAAGGGCAGGATCCTCGTCCCCGGGGTGATCAGCCACGCCACCAACGTCGTCGAGCATCCCGAGCTCGTTGCCGAGCGTATCGGGCGCTACGCGTGCCTGCTCGGCCGCGAGAACGTCATGGCGGGCACCGACTGCGGATTCGCGCAGGGGCCGTTCCACCGCCGCGTGCATCCTTCGATCCTGTGGGCCAAGCTCGAAGCGCTCGCCGAGGGCGCCCGCATCGCCAGCCGTCAGCTCTGGAGCTAGCCCGAGGCGGGCGCGCGGAACACGCGCTGCCAGCCGTTGCCGCAGTCCTTGACCTCGGGGTAATAGGCGCCGCTCGACGGACAGTAGTACTCGCCGGGCGTGTCCTCGCTCGGCGTACCGTCGAATTTCTCCACGTAGACGCTCGGCGGCACGGGCGTCGCCGCATAAGCCGGGCCGTAGTAGAACGGCGGCCCGTAGAAGTAGGGCGGGCCGAAATAGAAGCCGCTGAAGAAAACGACGTGGGGGCGATGGTGGAAGCGCCCGTGTCCGCGCCCGCGTGCAAGTGCGTCGCCCGCGCTCATGAGAAGGACGAAAACGGCGGCGAGAAGGGCGGCGGAAAAGCGCATCTTCTGGATGGACCCCTGCGCGAAAACGAAGTTTCGGAATTTCAGCAGGCGGGCGTTGTTTACGCCATGGGTGACTTAAAGGGAGATTGCCCGTGAAGACGATGCTTGTCGTGATGTTCGCGCTGCTGCTCGCCGCCTGCGCCGCCGGCCAGAACGCCGGCTGCGGCCATTCCATGGCCCTCGCCGCCGGTTGTGCGGAAGGCGCCAACCCGATCCCGTACGGCGACTAGCGGGCGCGTGGCCCTATCATAGGGGCCATGCGAGCAGTCTGGTATGAGCGCCTGGGCCCTGCCCGGGAAGTGCTGCAGTTCGGCGAGATGCCGGATCCGCAACCCGCGCCGGGCGAAGTGCGGGTGCGCGTTGCCTATTCCGGCGTAAATCCTTCGGACGTGAAGCGCCGCGCCGGCTCCAATGTCGCCGCGATGCCCTTTCCGCGCGTGATACCGGACATGGACGGCTCGGGGGTCATCGATCGGGTCGGCGCCGGCGTCGACGAGCGCCGTATCGGCGAGCGGGTGTGGCTGCACAGCACGCAATGGAAGCGGCCCCACGGGACGGGCGCCGAATACGCCGTCACGCCGGGGGCTCGCGCAATCGCGCTTCCGGGCAATATTTCCCTGGAGGCGGGCGCTTCGCTCGGCGTGCCCGCCATGACCGCGCACCGCGCAGTATTCGGTTGCGGGTCGGTGACCGGGAAGACGGTGCTCGTCACCGGCGGCGCCGGCGCCGTCGGCTTCTATGCGATCCAGCTCGCCAAGTGGGGCGGCGCGCGCGTGATCGCCACGGTGTCCGGCGAAGACAAGGCGGCGCTCGCGAGCAAGGCCGGCGCGGATGCCGTCGTCAACTACAAGCGCGCGAAGGTCGAGGAGGCGGTGGACCACGTGGTCGAGGTGGACTTCGGCGCCAACCTTGCGCAGACGCTCGCCTGCGTCAGGGACGGCGGCTCGATCGCGACCTACGCCTCCATGGGAAAGCCGGAGCCTGCGCTGCCGTTCTACCCGATGATGTTCAAGAACCTTCGCCTGCTCTGGGTATTCGTGTACGAAATGCCCGCCGAGGCGATCGAAGCCGCGGCCCGGGACGTGAACGCGTGGCTCATTGCCGGCCGCGCGCTACTGCCGCCGTTCACCAGGTTTCCGCTCGAGCGCCTCGCGGACGCGCATGTCGCGGTAGAGCAGGGCGCGGTGGGCAAGGTGCTGGTGCAATGCGGGCCCGGCGGGTAAAGTGACGGCTGGGAGCGTCATGAATCCAAGAATGAGTCCGAAGAGCCCGATCGCGGTCTGGCTGCGCGCCTTCGATCGCGCGAGCACCGCCATCACCCCCGCGCTGCTCGCCATGCAGGACCTGCACGAAATCATGATCCGGCACGACCCGGTGGCGCGCGCCGCGCTGGAAGCGCTCGCAAACTCGGTGATTGCTCGCGTGATGGCGCGGGGTCGTACCTGACAGGAAAAGCTTTCCCGCCGGAAAGCTAGCGCGATGAAGCTCGGCATTTTCATGATGCCGCTGCATCCGCCGGAGCGCGACCCGGTGCGCACGCTCCAGGAAGACCGCGAGGCCATCCTGCTCGCCGACCGGCTGGGCTTTCACGACGCGTTCGTCGGCGAGCACCTGACCGACCGCTGCGAGAACGTCACCAACAGCTTCATCTTCCTGGCGACGCTGATCCAGGAAACGCGCGCCATCAAGCTCGGCACCGGGACGTCGAATCTCTCGCACACGCACCCGGCGCTCGTCGCCGCGCACGCTGCCATGTTCGACCACCTCGCCCAGGGCCGCTTCATCTTCGGCATCAGCCCCGGCGCGCTGTCCTCGGACGCCGAGGCCTTGGGCATCTTCAACGAAGACCGAAACAAGATGTTCGCCGAGGCGATCGACGTGATCCTCGCCATCTGGGAGCGCGAGCCGCCCTACGACATCGATTTCCCGGGCAACCGCTTCAAGGTCTCGACCGCCAGGACCCAGGCGCCGGAGATCGGCCGCGGCGTCATGTACAAGCCGTTCCAGAAGCCGCGGCCCGAGATCGTCGGCACGGTGGTGGCGCCGCACTCGAAGGGCGTGATCGCCATGGGCGAGCGCGACTTCCATCCCATGTCGGCGAATTTCCTGCTGCCGCACTGGCTGCCGAGCCACTGGGAAAACTATTCCCGCGGCAAGGCGAACAAGGGCGAAAAGGCAAGCAGCGCCGACTGGCGCGTGGCGAGGACGATCTTCGTGGCGGACGATGAACAGACCGCGCGCCGCTACGGGAAAGAGGATCCCAGGAGCCCCTACCGCTTCTACTGGCAGCAGCTGCGCGAGAAGATGATGCGCGCGAAGCGCCACGTCATCTTCAAGCGCGACGAGCGCGAGGACGACTCCGCCGTGACGGTGGAGAGGCTGCTCGACGAGCTGGTGCTGTGCGGCACGCCCGACAGCGTGGCCGAGCAGATCCTCGCGCTGCGCGCGCAGGCGGGCGACTTCGGCGAGATCGTCTACGCCGGGATGGACTGGGTCGACGAGTCCCTGGCGCGGCGCTCGATGGAGTTGATGGCGACCGAGGTCATGCCGCGCGTGAACCGCGCGCTTGCCTGAGCATGCCGACGCCGCTCAGCGAGATCGGCCACGTGATCCAGCTCGCGATCGCGCCGGTGTTCCTGCTGACCGCCATCGGCGCGATCCTGAACGTGCTGACCGGGCGCCTCGGCCGCGCGGTGGACCGGCGCCGGGTGCTGACGGCCGAGATGCCGGGCCTCGGCCCGGACATTGCCGCGCTGGCGCAGCAGGAGCTCGAGTTCGAGCACCGGCGCATCCGCCTGGTGTACGTGGCGATCGGGCTCGCCGTGCTCTCGGCGCTCGTCGTCTGCCTGATGATCCCGATCGCGTTCATCGACGCGTTCGTGGCGCTCGATCTCGGCAAGCTGGTGGCGACGCTCTTCGTGCTCGCGCTCCTCGCGCTCACCGGCAGCCTGGCGGTGTTCATGCGCGAGATCTTCCTCGCCGTGGCGAGCGTGCGCGCGCAGATCCGCTAGGCCCCGGGAAGGTCGAACACCAGGATTTCCGCGGCTTTCCCGTCGGAGACCCGCAGGGCTTTCTCTTTCGCGACCTTCAGCCCGTCGCCGGCCGACAGCCGCTCGCCATTGACGGTGACTTCGCCGCGCGCCACGTGCACATACGCCAGGCGATTCGCGGCCAAGGCGAGCGAGGCGTCCTCGCCACCGTCGAAGAGGCCGGCATACACGGCGGCGTCCTGGTGGATCTTCACCGACCCGTGGGTGCCGTCGCCGGAAGCGATGAGGCGCAGGCGGCCGCGCTTTTCCTGCGGCGCGAAATATTTCTGCTCGTAGCCGGGCGCGATGCCGTAGGCGTTCGGCACGATCCAGATCTGCAGGAAGTGCACCGGTGCGCTCGCAGAGGGGTTGTACTCGCTGTGCCGCACGCCGCTGCCCGCGCTCATGCGCTGCACGTCGCCGGGCCTGATGATCGAGCCGTTTCCCATCGAGTCCTTGTGCTCGAGCTCGCCTTCGAGCACGTAGCTCAGGATCTCCATGTCGCGGTGGCCGTGGGTGCCGAAACCCTTGCCGGGCTGCACGCGATCCTCGTTG
The DNA here is from genome assembly GCA_036263315.1 of Burkholderiales bacterium. Lineage (GTDB taxonomy): Bacteria > Pseudomonadota > Gammaproteobacteria > Burkholderiales > SG8-39 > SCGC-AG-212-J23. The sequence goes on along the minus strand of DATAHF010000018.1, from coordinate 4,950 downwards.
ATGACGCGCAAGGCGCCGAACTCGACCTGGTCCGGATCGTAGTAGTCGGCGAAGGAAAAGGTATGGCGCGACCTGAGCCAGCCGTGGTCGGCGAGGCCGCGGTCTTCGCTGCGTCTAAGCTCCAGCATCCGCGCAAGATGGGGCCGAAAAAGCGGAAAATCAAGCGCAGAGGAGAACACCATGGCGCCCGATTCCACGACCCCGGCCGGCTACGATGCACGCTCCGAGACGCTGCTGCGGCGCCTGCTGGGCGGCATGTCGGTCTTTACGCTGCTCATGACCGTGCCGCAGGTGCTCACGATCTGGATCGGGCGTCAGGCGGCAGGCGTTTCGGTCTGGTCGTGGGGCGCCTACCTGTTCTCCGCGCTGCTGTGGTTCTGGTACGGCGTGCAGAAGCGCGACAAGAACATCTACCTGCCGTGCATCGGCTGGATCGGCCTCGATGCGGCCGTTATCGCCGGCGCGCTCCTCTACGCTTCATAGCTTCTTCAGGATGTCCTGGAACTTCGCCTCGACCTTGCGGCGCAGCTCGGCGCTCGCGCGCGCCACCGGCGGGAAGTCGCCCAGGCGCTCGAAGGGCCGCGTGGCGACGACGACGGCGCGCGAATTGGTGGAGCTCGCCTTGTCCAGGCGCGGATCCAGGGGACCGCTCCAGGCGCGGCGGATGAACTCGATGTCCTGCGCCGGATCGCAGCGCGTGGACATCGCCCAGATCACCTGCCACAGGTTGGTCGGATCGATGTCGTCGTCCACCACCACGACGAAGCGCCCGAAGTAGGAGGCGGACTGGCAGCTCGCGGCGAGCATGCCGGCCTGGCGCGCGTGGCCGGGATAGGCCTGCTTGAGCGCGATCACGTTGAACATGCGCGCGCCGCCCGGCTCGTGGCACCACACGCCGGCGACGCCGGAAAGCCCGGCGCGCTCCACCTCGTCCCAGATCATCCCCGACTTCATGACGCACTTCGAGTACGAGAAGTCCGAGGGCGGCACCATCGGCGTCGCCATGGTGAGGATGGGATCGTTGCGGTAGTAGACGCGCTCCACCCGCATCACCGGCTGCTCGGTGCGCCCGCCGGCGTAGTAGCCGGTGAACTCGCCGAACGGCCCTTCGGGCGCGGTCTCGCCCTCGTGCAGCGCGCCCTCCAGCACGATCTCGGCGTGCGCCGGCATCGGCAGGCCGTAGAGCTGCGACTCCACCACGTCGTAGGGCAGGCCGCGGTGTCCGCCCGCGTAGTCGAATTCCGAGAGGCCGTACTTGAGCTCGTTGCCGCTCGCGAGGAAAAGCAGCGGGTCGTGGCCGCAGCTGATGAGCACCGGGCAGGGCTTGCCGCGCTTCCAGTACTTCTCGCGGATCTGGCGGCCGTGCTTGCCCGGCGACATCCACAGCGCGACGCGCTGCTTGTCCACGACCATCGAGCGGTACGTCGCGCCGTTGACCCACCCTCCGTCGGGATCGCGCATGATCACCATGTCGTCGGTGCCGATGTAGCGCCCGCCGTCGAGCTCGTGGAGGAAGGGCGCCGGGAATTTCAGGACGTCGACCTTGGCTCCCGCATCCACGTTCTCCAGGACCGCACCCTGCGTCACGACGCGCGGCGCGATCGGCGCGTGCGTCTTCATGCGGTCGCGGTAGGCGCGCACGACGTCGAGCGAGTGCTGCGGAACCGGGAAGCCGAGGGTCAGCGCGAGGCGCTTCGCCGAGTTCGTGCTTCCGGAGAGCACGCGGTGCCCGGGTCCGTAGCCCGGGATGCGTTCAAAAAGCAGGGCCGGAGGATTCGCCGACGCGCCCTGGTAGATCGCCTCGGCGAGCGTGCCCATCTCCAGGTTCCAGTCCACGCCCGGGATGCGCAGCAGCTCGCCCGCGCGCTCGGCGCGCGCGACGAACTCGCGCAGGTCGGCGTGCGGGGCTTCGTACTCGTTCCAGCGTTGCAGCGGCGCGGCTCGGTCCATCGGTGAAACCGATTATGCCGGTTGCACGACCCGGCGGCCGCGGCGCCGGTCGAGCCACCAGGCGAGGATCGGCAGCATCGCCATGCCGCCGGGCAGGAGGAACACGGCGATATAGGGCGAAAGGTGCTGCAGGCGGTGCAGGTGGTCCATCAGCTCGTGCTTGTCCTGCTCGCTCCAGTGCATCTTGTTGCGCGGCTTCATGAGCAGCGGCATCAGGCCCTTCACCTGGACGAGCTCGGAGACCAGGTACTTGCGCTCCCGGTCCATCGTGGTGAAGAACTTGCGCAGCAGAAGCGGGGACTGCGCGATGCGCTCCGTGATCTGCAATTTCTTCATTGCTGCGCGCTCCGCGCGTGCACCCAGCGCCATGCCTGCCAGGCGGCGAGGCCGAAGCGGATCCAGCGCAGGCCGCGGCGCGCGCCGATCGCGGCCGCGAGCGCCGTGGCAACGCCGGCGACGGCGGGGCGCTCGCGCAGCCAGAGGGCCAGGTTCCAGCCCGCGTCGGCGATCTTCAACGGCACGGCGAGGCGCTCGAGCCCCGCGGCGATCGCCACGCGGTCGGTCCGGGCACGGGCCAGGAGGAGCGCGCGGCGCGCGCGCAGCTCGTCCAGCCGCGTCACGGCCGGTCCTCGGCGGGCTCGAGCGCGCTGCGGTCCGCGGCGAGCTCGGCGAGCGTGCCGGAGAGCGCGCGGGGGCGCGCGCCGGCGACCACGCGGGCGGCAATCAGCGCTGCGAAGCCGCCGCCGGCGAACAGGCCGCAAAGCAGGCCGAGCACGATGAAGCGATGCGTATCCCAGAAGAGCACGACGAGGAGCACGGCGCCGAGGACTACCGCGAGCGCGAGGCAGAAGCCGGCCAGCGCGCACAGCGCGACGACCTGCGCGATGCGCAGGCCCTGCTCCTCGATCTCGTCGGCGAGGAGCTGGACCCGCGTCTGCAGCGCGCCGAGCGCGCTTTGCGCGAGCCCGCGCAGCGCGTCGAGCACGCGCTAGCGACGGCTGATCAGCATGCCCAGGATCACGCCGATCGCGGCACCGATGCCGACGGCCTGCCAGGGATGCTCGCGGACGAATTCGTCGGTGGCGCGCGCCGCCACCTTGGCGCCGTCCACGGTCGCGTCGCCGACGTCGGACAGGCGCTTCTTCGCGCCATTCATGCTGGCCTGCACTTTGGCGCGCGCCGCGGCGACCGTCTCGCCCGCGCTGTGCGCCGTGGCCTTCAGCAGCTCCTCGGCGTCGCCGATGACGATTCTCAGATCGGAGACCAGCTTCTCTCGGCTGACTGCGGGGTTTTCCATAGGGCGCTCCCTGAAATTGTCCAACCGGTGGGTATGCGACCAAGCTTATCATCTCCGCGCTATGGGGGAGGGGGCGGCCGCGCTGGAAATCGAAACCATTGCCTCGGGGGCGCTGCGCGCCCGCGCCCGCGGCACGTGGACCTTCCAGGGCCTGGTCAGGTCGCGCGGCGAGCTGGCGCGGACGCTGGCGCAGATCGAGCGGGCGCGAGGGCGCTCGCTCGCCTGGGATTTGACCGAAATCAGCGACCTCGACGATGCCGGGGCGGTCTGGCTGGCGCGCGCGCTGCGCCAGGCCTCCGACATCGAGGTCGCGCCGCGCCACAAGGAGATGCTGCGCCAGGCGAGCGAGGGGCTGCTCATTCCCCGGGAGCCGCAGCGCGCGCGCGATCCGCTGGCAGCAATCGTTGCCGTCGGCGCCGGCGGTGCGAATTTCGCGCGCCACCTGGTGGACGGCGTCGCCATGCTCGGCCAACTGGCGCTCGATGCGCTCTCCCTCGCGCGCCGCCCGCGCGACATTCCCCTGCTCGAGCTCTCGGCCGGGGTGTTCCGCTCCGGCGTCACCGCGCTGCCGGTGACGATGCTGGTGGGATTTCTCGTGGGAATCGTGCTCACCTACCTCTCGGCGCTGCAGCTGCAGCGCTACGGCGCCGATCTCCTCGTGATCAACATCGTCGGCGTGGGCGTGGTGCGCGAGCTCGGGCCGATGCTCGCTTCCATCATCGCCGCCGGCCGCTCGGGCTCCGCGATCACCGCGCAGCTCGGCGTGATGCGGGTCACCGAGGAGATCGAGGCGCTCTCGGTGATGGGCATCTCGGTGACCGCGCGCCTGGTGCTGCCGAAGGTGCTGGCGCTCGCGGTGGCGATGCCGCTCGTGGCGTTCTGCACCGACATGGCGGCCCTCGCCGGCGGCATGCTGGTGTCGCGCTTCACGCTCGGCATCACGCCCGCGGCGTTCCTGGCGGCGCTGCCGCGCGCGGTCGAGGTGGTCAATTTCTGGATCGGCATCGGCAAGTCCGGCGCGTTCGGCTTCGCGGTCGCGTTCGTCGCCTGCCATTACGGCCTGCGCGTGCTGCCCAATACCGACAGCCTCGCCGTGGGCGTCACCCGCTCGGTGGTTTCCTCCATCACCTGCGTCATCATCCTCGACGCGCTGTTCGCGATCCTGCTGCGCAATGTCGGTTGAGAACGTCATCGAGGTGCGCGGCCTGCTGAACACCGTCGGCGGCGACGTGGTGCTGCACAGGGACCTCGACTTCGAGGTGCGCCGCGACGAGGTGATGACGCTCGTCGGCGGCTCGGGCAGCGGCAAGACGCAGCTCTTGCGCGTGATCCTCGGGCTCAAGCGCCCCGCCGGCGGCACGGTGCGCGTCTTCGGGGTCGACTGGCAGCAAGGCGCGCACGAGGAGATCCACGCCGCGCGCCAGCGCATGGGGATGCTGTTCCAGAACGGCGCCCTGTACTCCGCGCTCACCGTGTACGAGAACATCGCCTTTCCGCTGCGGGAGCGCGGCGGGCTCGACGAGGACGCGATCCGCGCCATCGTGCACGCGAAGCTGCAGCAGGTCGAGCTCGAGCCCGCGCACGGCAGCCTGCTGCCGGCCAATCTCTCCGGCGGCATGGTGAAGCGCGTCTCGCTCGCGCGCGCGCTCGCGCTCTCGCCCGATCTCCTCATCCTCGACGAGCCGACCGCCGGGCTCGACCCC
>DATAHF010000017.1:0-4112 GCA_036263315.1 Burkholderiales bacterium | reverse complement strand
ATGTCGGCCGCCGACATATTTCGACGGCGGCTCTGTTCCGTGCGGGACACGGAGGCGAGGACCGGGCGCGGATTGATCTCGGGTCGTCTACCGTGCCTTGGTTGCGGCCACTGACCAAACGCGCCCGGCATCAGAAGGACGCAAGGAGCGTGCCGCGCCGGGAGATGCGGCCCGCGGCTAGGAGTCGCTCAGCGCGCTCTGCAGCTCGCCGTAGTCGACGGGCTTGCGCAGCAGGCCATCGAAGCCCGCGGTGCGGATTTCCTGCTCGCCGATCTGCCGTCCGGTGACCGCGATGATGCGCACCTTCTGCAGGTCCGGGATGCGGCGGATGAGGGCGGGTACGTCCAGGCCGTTGGCGTCCGGCAGCCCGATATCGAGCAGGACCACCTCCGGGCGCGCGCGGCGCGCCAGATCGAGCGCCGCGGTCGCATTGATGGCGAAATCCACGCGGTGGCCGTCGTCCTTGAGCAGGTACGCGAGGCTGTGCACCTGGTCCAGGTTGTCGTCGACAACCAGGATGCGGAGCGCTCGCTGAGGCGCTTTCGTGGCTACGGGCGGCAACTTCCCCCCAAAGGGATTTAGTGCAGGTCGCAACGTGGAACTGCGCATATTCTGCACATGCGCCCGGGAACCGCCAAGTCGCGATATCAACTATTCGGCGCTACGCGCCGGCAAGCGAGCGGTTCTTGATCTCGAGGTCGTGGATCAGGCCGTCGATGCCGTTTTGCTGGATCTTGTTCGCGAACTCGGTGCGATAGTTGGCGACCAGGCTCACGCCGCCGACGATCATGTCGTAGACCTTCCAGCCGGCGGCCGACTTCTCCATGCTGTAGTCGATCGCTACCGGCTGCGCGCCCTGCTGCAGCACGCGCACGTTCACGGTCACGTCGGTGTCGGCGGGCTTGGCGCGCAGCGGGCGGAACTCGAATTTCTGGTTGCTGTAGGCCGCGAGCGCGCTCGCGTAGGTGTGCACGAGCAGGCTCTTGAACTCCTCGGCGAGGCGCTTCTTCTGCTCGGCGCTCGCCTTGTTCCACGCCGGCCCGACCGCGAGCCGCGTCATGGCGATGAAGTCGAAGTGCGGCAGCACCTTCGCGTCGATCAGGCTCACCAGCTTCGCCTTGCTCGACTTGACCTCCTTGTCCTTCGCGATGAGGTCGACCACTTCGAGCGTCACGGTCTTCACCAGGACGTCGGGCGGCACTTCTACGGCGGCGGCGCGCAGCGGGCCGAGCAGCCCGGCAGCGCAAAGGAGGGCGGGGAGCAGCGATTTCAGGGCGGTGTTCATGGAGGTGGATTCCATCATGGGCGGGCGCCGGCTGCCATGCACGATGCCGCGGCGTTCACACTTTTTGACAACGGATCACGCCGGGAAGAGGCGCGTGCGCCGGACGCGGAACGGGCGGAGGTCCTCGGGCAGCGCGGTATCGGCGTCGACGTCGACATGGAACTCCGGAGTAGGCCCGAGGACGAGCAGCCGGCGCCATAGCACGCATCGGCTAGCGCCCATGGCCGGCCCGAGGCGATCGAGCAGGGCGTCATAGGTCCCGGAAGTCTTGTTGAACCAGAGCGTGGTCCGCGGCCTCGTCAGTCCGTCGAGCGCCTGCTCCACCGCACCTTTGCGCGCGTAGTACAGGCCGGCGCATTCGCCGCCCAGGTCCTGGCGCAGGAACTTGCCGTGGCTTTCCTTGTAAGGGCCTTCATGCACGCGCTCGTTGATCGCGTCGAGCGCGGCGGAGCCGTGGAAGAGGTACCACTCCTCGAACACGGTGCGGTGCCCCGTGGACCACGGCGAATTCTCGAAGAGGAACGCGCCCGCCCACGGCGCGGTATCGACGCTGAACATGCCCGAGCCGAGGAAGCCATCCACCTTGTGCCGTGCCATGACGCGGTGGAACTCCACGCGGCTGTCGCGGAACCCGTCCACCGACGCGGTGGCCGAGGGCCAGGTCCAGAGGACGAATTTGAGGATCTGCACGCTGGTTATGATTATGCAATGGCCGAGCCTTTTTTCCGGGAAGCGGGCGCCGGTCCCGGCGTCGTGTGCATCCACGCGAACGCGAGCTCGTCGGCGCAGTGGCGCGGGCTCATGGAGCGCCTCTCGCCCAGGTTCCGCGTGCTGGCGCCGGACTCGTACGATTCCGGCAAGGGCCCGCACTGGGGCTCGGACCGCGTCATCACGCTGCGCGACGAAGCGGCGCTCATCGAGCCCGTGCTCGAGCGCGCGGGCTCGCCGCTCGTGCTGGTCGGCCATTCCTACGGCGCCGCCGTCGCGCTCGTGGCCGCGCTGGACAATCCGGGGCGCGTGCGCGCCCTGGCGCTCTACGAGCCGACGCTGTTCGCGCTGATCGACGCGGAGAAATCTCCGCCCAACGACGCCGATGGCATCCGCACCGCGGTGGCTGCGTCGGTGAAGGCGCTCGAAGCAGGCGACTTCGACACGGCCGCGGAGCACTTCATCGACTACTGGATGGGCGCGGGCGCATGGAAGCAGACGCCGGAGGCGCGCAAGCCCGCGATCGCGGCCTCCACCAGGAACGTGCGCAGGTGGGCGCACGCGCTCCTCAAGGAGCCCACGCCGCTTTCGGCCTTCCGCTCGCTCGACGTCCCGGTGCTCTACATGACCGGCAAGCGCTCCACGCCGTCCGCCCTTGGCGTGGCGCGGATCCTCGCGGCCGCGTTGCCGCGGGCGCAGCATGTGGAGTTCGAAAAGCTCGGCCACATGGGGCCGCTCACGCATCCCGACGTGGTGAACGAAGCGATCGACAAATTCCTGGAACGCCTCTGAAGGAGAAAGCGAAAGCCCATGCCCAAGCTCATCGACAAGCCCGCCATCATCGAAGCCGCCGGCACCAAGCCCAAGCGCATCGAGGAATTCGCCGGCCGCGTGAACAGCGGCCACGCGAGCGTCAGCGTCGCGCGCATGCTGTCGCCGCAGGGCTGGCAGGAGCCGGGCCAGCGGCCCGAGTTCGAGGAAATCACCCTGGTGCTGCGCGGCCTGCTGCGCGTCGAGCACGAGAAGGGCGCGCTCGAGGTGCGCGCTGGGCAGGCAGTCGTCACGGCGCCGGGCGAATGGGTGCGCTACAGCACGCCGGAGGCGGGCGGCGCCGAGTACGTCGCGGTGTGCCTGCCCGCGTTCTCACCCGGCACGGTGCACCGCGACGACGCCTAGCTGTTGAGGGTCGCCTCCGGGTGCCCGGCGGACTCGTGCCAGGGAATGACGAAGCGCTTGATGCCGCCGATGAACGCGTAGAGCACGAAGCCCATCGCGGTGAGCAGCAGGATGACGGCGAACATCGTACCGACCTTGTAGTCGTTGAGCGAGGCGACCAGCAGGTGGCCCAGGCCATCGCTGCCGCCGAGGTACTCGCCGACGACCGCGCCGATGATCGCTAGCACGATGCCGACTTCCATCCCGGCGAGCACCGCGGGCAGCGAGCTCGGCAGCTCGAGCGCGACGAAGCGCTGCCACCGGCCCGCGTTGAGCACCGTCATAACGTCGCGATAGCCGCGCTCGACGGACTTGATGCCGAGCACGGTGTTGGTGAGGATCGGGAAGAACGCGAGCACCGTGGCCACCACGATCTTCGACTCCGGCCCGAAGCCGAACCACAGGATGAAGAGGGGAACGAGCGCCACCTTGGGAACGACCTGCGTGGCGACGACGAACGGGTTCACGGCGCGCTCGAGCCAGAGCACCTTGCCGAGGAGCGTTCCCAGGCCGACGCCGATCAGCGTGGCGAAGAGGAAGCCGATGAGCGTCTCGTACAGGGTGACCCAGGCGTGGTGCAGCGTGCTCGCCGAGCCGAGCAGGTCCAGCAGGCTCTCCCAGACCGCGAGCGGCGGCGGGATGATGAACTTCGAGACGCCGGACCAGACGACGTAGAAATGCCAGCACGCGACAAAGAGCGCGATGAGCGCGGGCGTCGTCACCCAGGTGATGTCGAAATTGCGGCGCCTCACGTGATCGCCTCGAGCCGGTCGCGCAGCCGCTGCACCAGCTGCTGAAATTCCGGAAGCGCCTGGATCTGGGTGCGGCGCGGGCGCTCGAACGGCACCTCGAGCGACGTGTCGATCCTTCCCGGGCGCGGGGAGAGCAGCAGCACGCGGTCGCC
>DATAHF010000016.1:0-9361 GCA_036263315.1 Burkholderiales bacterium | reverse complement strand
GCAGCGCCTGGTCGGCCTCGTCCGCGGTCTTGGTCCCCTGCACCACGCCCTGCGTGGAGAGCTCCATGGCCGCCACCGCGTCCTGCGTGTCGCGCTGAATCGACTTCACGATCGCGCTGATGTGCTTGGTCGCCTCGCCGGCCGAGGCCGCCTGGATGGCCGCGTTCAAAGCGAGCACGTTGGTCTGCTCGGTGATGTCCGAGATGAGCTGCACGATCTCGCCGATCTCCTGCGAGCTCTCGCCAAGGCGCTTGATGCGCTTGGAGGTCTCCTGGATCTGGTCGCGAATCTCGTTCATGCCCTTGATGGCGTTCTGCACCGCCTGCGTGCCCTTCTCCGCCGCGTTCAGCGAGGTCTGCGCCACCTTCGCCGAATCGTTCGCCTTGGCCGAGATGTCGGTCATGAGCTGCGCCATCTGCGTGACCGACTGGCCCGCGCCCTGGATCTCGCCCGCCTGCTTCTGCGTCGCCTGCAGGAGCTGGCTCGAGACCGTGTTGGCTTCCTGCGTGGCGGAGGTCACCTGGTTCGCCGCCTCGGTGATGCCCGCCACCAGGCGGCGCAGCTCGTCGATCGTGAAGTTGATCGAGTCGGCGATGGCGCCGGTGATGTCCTCGGTCACCCGGGCGCGCGCCGTGAGGTCGCCGTTCGCCACGTTGCTGATCTCGTCCAGCAGGCGAAGAATCGCCTCCTGGTTCTGCCGGTTCGTCTGCTCGCTTTCCTCCGCGCGCCGCCGGCCGTCGTCGATGTACACCTTGCCGATGAGCAGCAGCACGATGAAGGCGAGCACCGACACGACCGCGAGGGCGACAATCGTCAGCTGGCGAGACGCGACCAGGCCCTCGTAGCCGGAGTTCAGCTCCTCGGCGGACTTCAGCAGCGCCTCGCTGTCGTTGAAGATGTCGCGCGTGGCGCGCTTGGCGTGGCCCAGGCCCTGCATGTTGCCTAGGATGGCGCTCACGCCGTTCTGGTACTCGCGGAACGCGACTTCGAGCTCGCCGAGCTTGCCGCGCACCTCCGCGTCCGTGACGCGGCCCATGCGCATGGCGTCGCTTCCCTGCAGCAGCGCCTGCAGCAGGCTGCGGAACGTGTTGGTGTCCTTGCCGAGCAGGAACGCCACTTCCGGATCGACGATGTTCGCCGCGAGGATGGCGTTCGCGTTCTTTGCCATGCGCTGCGTCAGCATGACGAGCTGCCCGGAGGCGCCGTTCTGGCGCGCGTTGCCGCTCGCCTGCAGGTCGGCGTCGATCTCGTCGGCGAGCTCGAGCAGCGTCGGGTTGTTGGCGTTGATGTTGCGTACCGACTGGCCGAGGCCCACCAGGCTGCGCTCCTGCGAGATCACCGTGCTCGCGTTGCGCTCGGTCTTCGACCATTCCTTCGCGAGCGCGTCGAGCGCGGGCTTCACCTCGTCCGGCGTCGGCGGCAGCGTGACCGTGCCCGAAGTGCCGCCCTCGGTCAGCAGCTTCACGATGGAGGCGAACTCGTCGCGGCTCTCGCGCAGCTGCTTGAAGGCCTCGCGGTTGCCCTCCGAGGCCTGCTGCGCGGCCTTGGCGAGGCGCTGCGAGAGCATCCGCAGCTTTCCGGCCGAGGCGATGTAGACCGTGTCGAACGTGCTCTGGCGCGTGTCGTAGGCCACGATCGCGGCGTCGACCACGAGGAAGAGCACCAGCGCGGAGGTGAGGATCTGCAGCTGCCGCGCGGTGGAGAGCCTGCCGATCAGCGGCAGCGGCTTCGAAGCGGCGGGCGCGGCAGGCGCCTTCGCCGCGGCCTTTTCGTCCGGGCGCCCCCGGAACGGTAGTTTCAGAGCCAGCTTGAATGCCATGACGAGAACCCCCTTAAGTCGCTACGCCTAGAAAATCGGGATGCTGAATGAGCTGCGGCACGTCGAGCTCGATCCACTCGCGGCCGCCGGCATCGGTGTGCTCGCCCTTCACCCAGGGCGCGCGCTCCGCGCCCGCGGCGGCGCGCGGCTGGAGCTGCGAGGCGCCGAGCAGGCCGAGCGAGCGGTCCACGAGCAGCGCGACGCCGGTGCGGAAGCGCTCGCCGATCAGGAGCAGGCGCGCCTCGTTCGACGCCGGCACGGGCTTGCCGCCCAGGAACGCCGGAAAATCCACCACGCTGTACAGGTTGCCGCGGATGTTCGCCATGCCGCGGAACCAGGGCCGGGTGAGCGGCACCGGCGTGATCGGCGGCACGGGAATCACCTCGCCCGCGTCGGCCAGATCGACCAGCCAGCTCGCCGTGCCCGCCTGCACCCCGAGCTTGGACGCGGCGACGCCGCGGTCGGCGTTGCGCAGCCGCTCCGCGAGGTCGCGCTGGTAGTCCCTGAGCGAGGTGCGCGCCAAGGGCTTATCCCAGCGCCTTGATCTTGGCGAGCAGGTCGTCCTGGCTCGCCGGCTTCACGATGTAGTCGCGCGCGCCCTGCCGCATGCCCCACACCTTGTCGGTCTCCTGGCCCTTGGTCGTGCACATGATCACCGGGATGTGCTTGGTCGCATCGTCCTTGGAGAGCGTGCGCGTCGCCTGGTAGCCGTTCTGGCCCGGCATCACCACGTCCATGAGCACGAGGTCCGGGTTCACCTGCTTCACCTTCGTCAGGCCGTCTTCCGCGTTCTCCGCCGTCGTGACCTTGAAGCCGTTCTTCGTGAGGATGTCGGTCAGGTACTGCCGGTCCGTGGGCGAGTCGTCGACGACGAGGATGTTCTTGATGGGCATGACTGCTTCCTTCGGTTTAAGTGACTGAAAGGGGCTTGGTGTACTGGTGGACGGCCTCGAGCAGGCCTTCCTTCGTGAAGGGCTTGGTGAGATAGCGGTCGGAACCCGCGAGGCGGCCGCGCGCGCGGTCGAACACGCCGTCCTTGCTCGAGAGCATGATGACCGGCGTCGATTTCAGCATCGGGTTCTGCTTGATGAGCGCGCAGGTCTGGTAGCCGTCCAGGCGCGGCATCATGATGTCGACGAAGATCACGTTGGGCTGGTGATCTGAAATCTTCGCCAATGCGTCGAAGCCGTCTTCGGCGAGGATGACTTCGAAGCCGGCCTGGCGCAGGAACATCTCCGCGCTCCGCCGGATCGTGTTGCTGTCATCGATGACGAGCACCTTGATGGTGCTAGCGGCTTCATTCACCGCCGCTCCTCCGCTCAAAAAACCGGTTTGTTGTCTGGCCTTTAGTGCGACTTTCTAAGGTGGAATGATACCTGCCCCCGCCCATAAAGCAATTGGCGGACGGCGGGAAACGTGCGCTCCGAGTCCGGTCGGGCCGCCGGCACGGCCGGATTTGCAAGTTTTACCGGCAAAAGCCACCCTCCGGCTGTGATGGAAACGGTCTATGCCGCCTTCGAGCGCACCGCACAACGGCATGGCGCCCGAGCATTCCTGCCCGCGCTTTCCTACCGGGACAGCCTGGCGCAGGTGCAGGCCATCGCGGCCAGGTACGCGGCGCACGGCTTCGGCGCGGGCCATCGCGTAGCGCTGCTTTTCCCCAGCGGCAAGGAATTCCTGCTGCATTTCCTGGCGCTCAACTCGCTCGGCGCGAGCATCGTGCCGCTCAACCCGGAGTACCGCGAGGCGGAGCGCGCCTATATCCTCGAGCACAGCGAGACCACGCAGGTCGTCACGCCGGATTTCGAACTCGAGAAGGCCGGCAAGCCCACCGGCGCGGGCGAAGCCGCCCTGCTCTATACGTCCGGGACGACCGGCAAGCCGAAGGGCTGCCTCCTGAGCAACTTCTACTTCCTCAACGTCGGCAGGCGCTACCTGGACGAGGGCGGGCTGTGCGCGGTACGCGAGGGGGAGGAGCGCCTCATCACGCCGCTGCCGCTTTTCCACATGAACGCGCTCGCCGTGTCCACGACCGCAATGATCCTGTCCGCGGGCTGCGTGATCCAGCTCGAGCGCTTCCATCCGAAGAGCTGGTGGCGCGAGGTCGCCGAGTCCGGCGCGACAATCGTGCACTATCTGGGCGTGATGCCCGCGATGCTGCTGAATCTTCCCGAAGGCCCCCACGACCGCGCCCACCGCGTGCGCTTCGGCTACGGCGCCAACGCGAATCCGAAGGACCACGCCGCCTTCGAGGCGCGCTTCGGCTTTCCCCTGATCGAGGCCTGGGCGATGACCGAGACGGGCGGCGGCGCCCTCGTTGCGGCCAGCCGCGAGCCGCGCCATGTCGGCACACGCTGCTTCGGCGCCCCTCGCGAGGACCTGGATATAAGGATCGAGGCCGACGGGGAGCTGCTCGTACGTCAGCGCGGGACCGATCCGCGCCGCGGCTTCTTCTCCGGCTATTACAGAGACGAAGCGGCGACCGAGCACGCCTGGCGCGGCGGCTGGTTCCACACCGGAGACGCGGTGCGCCGGGGCGACGACGGGCAGCTGCACTTCGTCGACCGGCTGAAGAACATCATTCGCCGCTCGGGCGAGAACATCGCCGCGCTCGAAGTGGAGGCGACGCTCGCCAACCATCCCGCGGTGCGCCAGGCCGCCGTGGTCGCCGCGCCCGACCCGGTGCGCGATGAAGAGGTGCTCGCCTGCGTCATCCTCAACGACGCGTTCCGGCCCGACCGCGAGACCGCGGCGTCGCTGCAGAGGCATTGCCTCGAGCAGCTCTCCTACTTCAAGGCGCCGGGCTACGTCGCGTTCGTGGAAAGCCTGCCGGTCACTTCGACGAACAAGGTGCAGAAAGCGCGCCTCGCGGATTTCGCCTCGAATCCGATGGCGAGCCCGCGCTGCTTCGACCTGCGCGACGGGAAGAAGCGGCGCTGATGGCGCGCCAGCCCTACAGCGACATCGCGGTCGCCGTGCCGGTCACGGTGCCGTACGTGCGCTACTCGGTGCGCAGCGCGCACTGGTGGCTCGCGCGTGCGCTCGACGGTCTTCTCAAGCAATCGAAATTGAAGAAGAGCGACATCGACGGGCTGACCATTTCGAGCTTCACATTGGCGCCCGACACCGCGATCGGCCTCACGCAGCACCTCGGCGTCTCGCCGCGCTGGCTGGACCACATCCCGCTCGGCGGCGCGAGCGGCGTGGTGGCGCTGCGGCGCGCGGCGCGCGCGGTGCAGGCGGGCGATGCCGACATCGTCGCCTGCCTTGCGGGCGACACCAACCATGTCGACACGTTTCGCCTCACGCTCGCCAACTTCAGCCAGTTCGCGCGCGATGCGGTGTATCCGTACGGCGCCGGCGGCCCGAATGCGAGCTTCGCGGTCCTCACCGCCTACTACATGCGCGAGCACGGCGCCCGCCGCGAGGATTTCGGCAAGCTGTGCGTCGCGCAACGCGCCAACGCCCTGAAGTTCGAGCACGCCCTGTTCAAGAAGCCGCTCAGCCTCGACGACTACCTGGCGGCGCGGCCGATCGCCGAGCCGCTGCACCTTTTCGATTGCGTGATGCCTTGCGCCGGCGCCGACGCCTTCCTGGTTCTAAGTAAGCAACGAGCGCGTGAGCTGGGCGTCCCACATTGCTCGCTTCTCGGGACCATTGAGCGGCACAACGCCTACCCCTCCGACCCGATCCAGATGCGCGCCGGCTGGGCGCTGGATCGCGACGAGCTCTACCGGCAGGCGGGCGCGGCGCCGGCCGACGTGGACTTCGTGCAGACCTACGACGACTATCCCGTCATCTCCTTCATGCAGATCGAGGACCTCGGCTTCTGCGGCAAGGGCGAGGCGCCGCAGTTCGTCCGCTCCAACACCTTCACCCACGACGGCAGCTTTCCACTCAACACCTCGGGCGGCCAGCTTTCCGTCGGCCAGGCGGGAGCGGCGGGCGGGTTTCTCGGCACGGTGGAGGCGGTCCGGCAGCTCACCGGCGCGAGCGGTGCCCGGCAGGTCAAGGACGCCGCGCTCGGGCTCGTCAGCGGCTTCGGCATGATCAACTTCGACAGGGGGCTCGGCTCGGGCGCCGCCCTGCTCTCGCGTGGTTGAGCCGCTACAGAAACCGAAGCGCAAGAACCCGGTGCTGCGCACGCGGCTGCCCACGCTGCCGCCGGGCAGCCGCAGCCGCGTCGCGCTCGGCCTCACCGCCGCCGCGGCGCAGGGCCGCTTCGAGCTGCAGCAATGCGCCGACTGCGCAAAAGTGCAGTATCCGCCGAGGGAGGCCTGCGAGAACTGCCTTTCGGTTCGATTGAGCTGGAAGAGGCAAAACGACGCGGGCGAGCTTCTGGCGGACACGACCCTTCACCACAGCAACGACCTCTTTTTCCGCGAGCGCCTGCCCTGGCGCCTGGGACTGGTGCGCCTCGACTGCGGACCGTCCGTGGTTGCCCATTTGCATGCCGACGTGCGGCGCGCCCCGGCGCGCGTGCGCGTCGCCGCACGCCTGGACCGTGCCGGCCAGGCGGTGCTCGTTGCACTACCTTTGGAGGAGACGCCGAACATGGCAGACGACCGCCAGCTGCGAGAATTCACCTGCGACCCGAAGTTTCGCAAGGTGCTCATCACCGACGCAAAGACCGCCCTCGGCCAGGCCCTGGTGAAGTCCTTTGCCGAGGCGAAAGCGGAGATCATCTGGGCGGGCTACGCCGAGCCGTGGAAGAAATTCCCGGGCTTCGACGAGCTGCGGAAGATCCCGCAGGTCACCTTGCTGCCGCTCGACGTCACCGACTCGAAAAGCGTGCGCGAAGTGGCGGCCGAGATCGGCGGCAAGGTCGACATCCTCGTCAACAACGCCGAGCTGCACCGCGCCTACGGCATCGCCAACCGCTCCGGCGTGGAGACCGCGCGCGCCGAGATGGACGTGAACTACTTCGGGCTGCTGAGGCTCGCGCAGGAATTCGGACCCGCCATGCGCTCGCGTGGCGCCGACGGCCTGGCGAGCGCGGTGGCGTGGGTGAACGTCCTTTCCATCTATGCGCTCGCCAATTTCCCGCCGCACGGCACCTTCTCCGCCTCCAAGGCGGCGGCGCATTCGCTCGCGCAATGCCTGCGCGCCGAGATGCGCCCGGCCGGCGTGCGCGTCGTCAACGTCTTCCCGGGACCGATCGACGACGAATGGAACCAGCTCCTGCTACCGCCGAAAGTCGCGCCGCAGGCGCTAGCGCGCGCCGTGCTCGGCGCGCTCAGCGAAGGCATCGAGGACGTCTATCCCGGCGACGTGGCGCAGGAATGGCTCGCGCGCTGGCGCGATAATCCCAAGGCGCTCGAGCGCGAGCTCTCGACATGAACGCGTTATCCCTGCTTGCCGAGAAGTTGATTACAGGGAAGATCAGGGTGGTCGACCTGACCCAGACCCTGTCGCCCGACTTCCCGAGCATCTCGCTGCCGCCGGAGATGGGCCAGGCCTGGCCGTTCCGCATCGAGGAGGTGTCGCGCTACGACGAGCGCGGCCCCGCCTGGTACTGGAATAACTTCTCGTGCGGCGAGCACACCGGCACGCATTTCGATGCGCCGATCCACTGGGTGTCGGGCAAGGACCTCCCCAACAATGCCGTCGATTCGATCCCGCCGGAGCGCTTCATCGGGCCGGCGTTCGTCCTCGACTGCAGCGAGGAATCGAAGAAGGATCCGGATTTTCTCCTCACGAAACCCTTTATCGAGAACTGGGAGAAGAGGCATGGGCGAATCGCCCCGCGTTCCTGGGTCCTGATGCGCACAGATTGGTCGAAGCGCACCGACCCCGTGGAATACCAGAACTACGACGAGACCGGGCAGCACACGCCCGGGCCCGATGTCGAGGCGGTGAAGTTCCTGGTGAACGAGCGCGACGTGCTGGGATTCGGCACCGAGTCCATCGGCACGGACGCGGGCCAGGCCTACCACCTGCGCCCGCCCTACCCGTGCCATACCTTCATGCACGGCGCCGGGCGCTATGGCCTGCAGTGCCTCACCAATCTCGACCAGCTGCCGCCGACCGGCGCCGTGGTCTTCGCCCCGCCGCTCAAGATCCGCCAGGGAAGCGGCAGCCCGCTACGCGTACTCGCACTCGTGGAAACCCAATGAGCCAACACAAGATCTGGTTCCAAGGCGCGACCGATCGCCAGTTCATGGCGCCCTACATCGCCAAGGTGGAGGCGCACTTCAAGAGCGTCCTGGACAGCGACTTCAGCTACACCTTCAACACCACCACGCCGCCCGCGACCACGACGCATTCGCTCACCGAGTACCGCGTCGGCTACAACTTCGTGCGCAACGCCGTGGAAGCCGAGCGCCAGGGCTACGACGTGGTAGCCGTCACGCATTTCCAGGATCCGGGATTGGCGGAAGCCAAGTCGGCGGTCGACATCCCGGTGCTCGGCCTCGGCGAGACGACGCTGCATTTCGCCTGCACGCTCGGCCGCAAGCTCGGCCTCGTCACCATCAACCCGGCTTTCATTCCCTGGCACGAGGACCAGATCGTGAAGTACGGCCTGCAAAGCCGCGTGGTCGGCGTGCGCGCGGTGGATGCGGCGGTGCTCGACTACATCGCCGCGTTTGCCTCCCGCGAAAAATACGACCAGCTGAAGCCCCTCTGGGAGCGAGAATGCCGCGCGCTCCTCGATGCCGGCGCCGACGTCATCGTCCCGGCGGGCGGGATCCCGATGATGCTCTACGGCGCCGAGCGCGGCGCGAGCATCGACGGCGCGCCGATCGTGAATGGAATGACGGTGATCGCCAAGGCGGCGGAGATGGCGGTGAAGCTGCGCCGCGATGCCGGCATCTCGGTCAGCAGGCGCTCCAACTTCGCCAAGCCGCCCGAGAAGGCGCTGAAGGAATTCATGGAGCTCGGCAAGTCGTGAGCGAGATCAGGGAATGCCTGCCGCCGGACCGCCATCCGCGGCGCCCGCGCATCGCGCTGCCCAAGGGGGCGATCGACACGCACGTCCACGTCTTCGAGCCGGACTATGCGCTCTCGCCGGCGCGCGGCTACACCCCGCCGCATTCCACGCTCGCCGACCTCACGCACCTGCACGCCACGCTGGGCATCGAGCGCGTGGTCTTCACGCAGCCGTCGATCTACGGGATCGACAACGCCGCCATCCTGGACGCCATGGCGAAGCTGAACGCGAAGACGCCGAATCGGGCGCGCAGCGTGGTCGCGCTCGACATGAACTTCACCGACAAGCAGCTTGCGGCGCTCGAAGCCTCCGGCGTGCGCGGCGTGCGCCTCAACACCGACAACAAGGGCGGCATGCCGATCGAGCTGGCGCAGGTTCCCGAGCTCGCCGCGCGCATCCGGCCGTTCCGCTGGCACCTGGAGTTCCTCTTTCCCGGAAAGGACATCCTCGAGCTCATGCCGGTGTTCACGGCGCTCGAGGTGCCGATGTCGATCGCGCACTTCGCCTACCAGCCTGCCGCGGCGGGCGTCGGCGCGCCGGGCTTCCGCGCCCTGCTCGAGCTCGCGAGGCGCGGCAACACCTGGATCAAGATCTCGGGCGCCAACCGCGTG
>DATAHF010000015.1:0-16836 GCA_036263315.1 Burkholderiales bacterium | reverse complement strand
TCGAGTCGCTCGCGAGCTGCACCTCGAGCTGCGGCTGCACCTGCTGCAGGAAGACCTGGGGCGCGTTCGGGATCTCGAGCGACAGGTCCTTGACGTAGATCTTCTCGATCTGGAATGCGGGCTGCTCCGGCGGCACGGCGCTCATCACGGCTCCTTCAGCAAGGGGTCGAGCCCGCCTTGGCGCTCGAGGGCGTAGAGATCGTCGCAGCCGCCGATGTGGCGGCTGCCGACCCAGATCTGCGGCACGGTGCGCCGGCCGCTCTTTTGCATCATCTCCGCGCGGCGCTCGGGCTCGAGGTCGACCCGCACGCGCTCGATGTCGCGCACGCCCTTTTGCGCGAGCAGGCGCTCCGCGGACTGGCAGAACGGGCACGCGGCGGTGAGGTACATCAGCACCTTCGCCATTACTTCAGGATCCCGGGCAACTACTTCTCCACCGGCAGGCCGGCCTGCTGCCAGGCCTGCAGCCCGCCGTTCAGGTTGACCACGCGGCTGAACCCCAGCTTTCTCAGCGCCGCGGCCGCCTTGGCGGCGCGCTCGCCGCCGTCGCAATAGACGATCACCGGCTTGTCCTTGCGCTTGGCGAGCTCGCCGGAACCGTCGACGCGCGCGAGCGGAACGTTGCGCGCGCCCAGGATGTGACCGCCGCCGAACTCGCCCGGTTCCCGCACGTCGATGACGAGCGCGTCCTCGCGGTTGATGAGGTGCGTGGCCTGCGCGGTGCTCACCCACGGCCCGCCCGTCGTGCGGCGGATGAACGGCCACAGGAGCATCCCGCCGGACACCAGCGCGACGGCGAACAGCAACAGGTTATTGCGGATGAAGTTGGCGAATTCCACGGGAGCCGGTCATTATAATTCACGGCATGCACAAGCTCGTGCTGCTGCGCCACGGCGAGTCGGACTGGAACCGCGAGAACCGCTTCACCGGCTGGACCGACGTGGATCTTTCGCAGTCCGGGCTGCAGGAAGCGCGCGCCGCGGGGAAGCTCCTCAAGGCCGGCGGCTATCGCTTCGATCTCGCGTACACCTCGGTGCTCAAGCGCGCGATCCGCACCCTGTGGATGGCGCTCGAGGAGCTCGACCTCATGTGGATCCCGGTCGAGAAGAGCTGGCGCCTGAACGAGCGCCACTACGGCGCGCTGCAGGGCCTGAACAAGGCCGAGATGGCGGCCAAGTTCGGCGAGCAGCAGGTGCTCGCGTGGCGGCGCAGCTACGACACGCCGCCGCCCGCGCTCGGAGCGGACGATCCGCGCAGCGAATCGCGCGATCCGCGCTACGCCGGCGTGCGCGTTCCGGCGACCGAATGCCTGAAGGACACCGTGGCGCGCGTGGTGCCCTACTGGGAGAGCACCATCGCCCCGGCGGTGCGCTCGGGCCGGCAGGTGCTGGTCGCGGCCCACGGCAACTCGCTGCGCGCGCTCGTCAAGTACCTGGACGGCATCGCCGATGCCGACATCGTCGGGCTCAACATCCCGACCGCGGTGCCGCTCGTGTACGAGCTCGACTCGAGCCTGCGGCCGCTCAAGCACTACTACCTCGGCGATGCCGACGAGGTGGCGAGGCGCGTCGCCTCCGTGGCGGCGCAAGGGAAAGCCCGGACCTGAGCCGGCACGCTCTTCTCCTCCTCTTGCTGGCGTGGGCCGGCGCCGGCGGCGGCGCCACCCCGCGCGAAGAAAACCTCCAGGCGCTGCGCAGCCGCATCGAAGCGCTCGATCGCCAGCTGCACGAAAAGGAAGACGTGCGCAACGAGGCGCGCGACGCCTTGCGTGCCTCGGAGCGCGCGATTTCGGAGGCCAACCGGACCCTCGCCGCGCTCGAGACCGAGAGCGCGCGCCTGCGCGTCGAGACCACGCGCCTCGCCGAGCGGCGCCGCGCGCTCGAGCGCGACGCGGCCCAGCGCCAGGCCGGCATCGAGCGCATGCTGCTCGCGCGCCAGGGGGCCGGGCCGCCGGATGCCGTGCGCGTACTGCTTTCAGGCAGCGATCCGGCCGAGCTGGCGCACAACCTGCACTACCTGCCCTATGTATCGCGCGCGGCCGCGGAGCTGCTGAACGCCTACCGCGCCGCGATCGCCGGGCTCGAAGGGCTGGCGCGCGATGCGCAGGCAAAGCGCGAGCGCAGCCGCGCGCTGGAGCAGGCGCAGCGCGCCGACCGGGCGCGCATCGTCGCCGAGCGCCGCGAGAAGCGCCGCGTGTTCGATCGCGCGGCGGCCGAGATCCGGCGCAGCCGCAAGGAGATCAAGGTGCTGCGCGCCGACGAGGCGCGCCTTGCACGGCTCGTGGAGGAGATCGGGCGCGTGGTGTACGCGCGCGTCAGCGAAGTGCCGGACGGCGCCTCGCTTAAAGCGCCCTTCTCCTCGCTGCGCGGCAAGCTGCGCTTCCCGGTGCGCGGGGAACTGACCGGCCGCTTTGGCGCTCCAAGGGGAGCGGCGGGCGCGGAGGCGAAGGGCGTCTTCATCCGCGCGCCCGAGGGCCAGCCGGTGCGCGCGATCGCGGGCGGGCAAGTGGTGTATGCGGACTGGATGCGCGGCTTTGGCAACCTGCTCATCCTCGACCACGGGGAGAAATACCTTTCGATCTATGCAAACAACGACTCGCTCCTCAAGCAGGTGGGCGACGCGGTCGCGCCCGGCGAGACCATTGCGACTACGGGGGCGAGCGGTGGCAACGAGGAAACGGGTTTATACTTTGAATTGCGGCACCTTGGCCGCGCCTTCGACCCGCTGCGGTGGGTGAAGCTGAGATAAGCGGGCATCCCACCATCCAGGCTATGCAAACCAAGCTTCGCAATATCGGATTCATTCTCGTCGGCGTGATCGCGGGCATCCTGGTCAGCCTCAACTTCCAGGCCATCGCGGACCTGAAGACGGGCCGCACCACGCTCCCCATCGAGGAGCTGCGCGCCTTCACCGAAGTGTTCGGCGCCATCAAGACGAACTACGTCGAGCCGGTCGAGGACAAGAAGCTCATCACCGAGGCCATCAACGGCATGCTGACGGGACTCGACCCGCACTCGGCCTACCTCGACACGGAGGCCTTCAAGGAGCTGCAGGTCGGCACGCAAGGCCAGTTCGGCGGCCTGGGCATCGAGGTCGGGATGGAAGACGGCTTCGTGAAGGTCATCTCCCCGATCGAAGACACGCCCGCGTTCCGCGCCGGCGTGAAGCCGGGCGATCTCATCATCAAGCTCGACGAGACCCCGGTGAAAGGCATGACGCTGAACGACGCCGTGAAGAAGATGCGCGGCAAGCCCAATACCAGCATCACGCTCACCATCTCGCGCAAGGGCGAGACCACGCCGATCGTCGTGACGCTGACGCGCGCGGTCATCAAGGTGCAGAGCGTCAAGTCCAAGGTGATCGAGCCCGGCTACGGCTGGGTGCGCGTGTCGCAGTTCCAGGAAGGCACCGCCGAAGCGATGGAAAAGGCGCTCGAGGCCATGTTCAAGCAGGGCCAGATCCGCGGGCTGGTGCTCGACCTGCGCAACGACCCCGGCGGCCTGCTGCACGGCGCGGTCGCCATTTCGTCGGCGTTCCTGCCGGCGAAGGCGCTCGTGGTGTCCACCGACGGGCGCGCGGAGGACGCGAAGAAGAAGTTCTTCGCCACGCCGGACGACTACGCGCGCGGCAGCCGCGGCGAAGACGTGCTGAAGAACCTGCCGGCCGCGGTGAAGAGCGTGCCGATGGTCGTGCTGGTGAACGGCGGCTCCGCCTCGGCTTCCGAGATCGTCGCCGGCGCGCTGCAGGACCACAAGCGCGCCGTCATCATCGGCACGCAGACCTTCGGCAAGGGCTCGGTGCAGACCATCATGCCGCTCGGCAACAACACCGCCATCAAGCTCACCACCGCGCGCTATTTCACGCCGGGCGGGCGCTCGATCCAGGCGCGCGGCATCACGCCCGACGTGATCGTCGACGAGCCGGGCGCGCCGCAGGACCGCATCCGCGAGGCCGACCTGCAGCGCCACCTCGAGAACCTCGAGAAGATCGAGAAGCAGGAAGCCGACAAGGCCGCCAAGGCCGGCGCGCCTGCGCCCGCACCGGCGAAGCCGACGGTCGCAAAGCCCGCCGAGCCGCAGAAGCCGATCGAGATGGGATCGAAGGACGACTTCCAGCTCGCGCAGGCGATCCATTACCTGAAAGGCGAGCCGGTCGTGAAGACGCCGCCGCCCCCGGTCGCCGAGAACAAGCCCGCCGCAACGGCGAACTGAACGACGAGCGAACTGAACGACGAGCAGCTTCTCCGCTATAGCCGCCACATCCTCCTCCCCGAGATCGGGGTCGAGGGGCAGGAGAAGCTGCGCGCCACCCATGCGCTGATCGTCGGCGCGGGAGGCCTCGGTTGCCCGGCGGCGCTCTACCTCGCCGCGAGCGGCGTAGGGCGCCTCACCATCGCCGATCCGGACGAGGTCGAGCTCACCAACCTTCAGCGCCAGATCCTGTACCGCACCGAGAGCATAGGGCGGCGCAAGGTCGACGCCGCGCTCGACGCGCTCGAGCGCTTCAACCCCGAGGTGCAGGTGGATGCGGTGCCGCTGCGACTCGACGAGCGCGCCCTCGGCACGCTGAGCGCGCAATGCGATGTCGTGCTCGATTGCTCGGATAACTTCGCGACACGCCACGCGGTGAACCGCGCTTGCGCGCGCAATGCGAAGCCGCTGGTGTCCGGCGCCGCCATCCGCTTCGACGGACAGATCGCGGTATTCGACCTGTCGAACAAGCGCTCCGCCTGCTATGCCTGCGTGTTCCCGGAATCGGGCGAAGCGGAGGAGATGCGCTGCGCCGTGATGGGGGTGTTCGCGCCGCTCACCGGCATCATCGGCGCCATGCAGGCGATGGAAGCGATCAAGCTCGCCACCGGGGCCGGCGAGACGCTCGACGGCCGGCTGCTCATCTTCGACGCGAAAGCGGCCGAGTGGCGCTCGGTGCGCGTCAGGAAAGACCCGGAATGCCCGGTATGCGGCGCGTCAGCATAGGAAAATGCAGCACCCGTCCTGAGAAGGGCGGCAGCGCGGCATAGTCGGCGCGCATGGCGCGCCGCTCGGGCGAGTCGAGCGCGGCATTCAGCGCCCCGGGATTCTCGAAGGCCACCTTGTTACGCTGCAGCGAGCGCAGGCGCTCGCCCGGCATCGCGCCCACCCAGTCGAGCGCGGTGTAGATCTCAAGCTCGCGGATTCCGGGTAGTCGCGCCATCAATGCCGGATGGTGCGCGAGGTAATGCGCGAGCCAGGCGTGCGGATCCTGGGCCGGCCCTTCGTAGCGCACGAGATAGGTGCACCACGGCTCGCCCGCCCCCGAGTCACGGACCGGATAACGGCGCACGAGCATTGCTTCGTAGCTGACCAGGCTCTGCGGCCATGTCACCCGCGTGGCCGCCTGCTCGAGCTCCGGCAGCGACGCGAAATAGAGTTGCAGCACGAGCTGCGGCGGCGCGCCGTCGTCGAGGAACGGATCGTGCGCGCGCGCCGGCGTGTGCGCGAGCGCGGCCTGCAGGCCGGGCAGCGCGCCAAAGCGCGGCACCTCGCCCGCGGCGAATTCCAGGAACAGGCAAAAGCTCAAGCTTGGCCGGCGAGCAGGTAGCGGCGCTGCGCGGAGAAGCTCTCCGTCGGCTTCCTCGAGAAGCCGCTCTTCGCGTACTGGTGCAGGCAGCCGATGGTGTAGCGCAGCAGCGCGCCGGCATGGCCCGTCGGATCCGGGTCCTCGGCGTTGCGCAGCGCCTGCTTGAGCGTCGCTTCGAAGCGGTCGAAGAACTGGTTCATGCGCGCCTGCAGGCGCTCGTGCTCGCCGACGAGCGCATCGCCCGTCATCACGCGCACCATGCCGGGGTTCTTCTCCGCGAAAGCGAGCAGCATCTCGGTCAGCTTGTCGGCCTGGCGCCCGCCGTCGGGCTCGTCCTGCGTGATGCGGTTCGCCACCGAGAACACCGAGCTCTCGATGAACTCGATCAGGCCCTCGTACATCTGCGCCTTGGAGGCGAAATGGCGGTACAGCGCCGCTTCCGAGACTTCCAGCTTCTCCGCGAGCGCCGCGGTCGTAATGCGCTCCCACCGCGGAGCCTCGAGCATCTGCGCGAGCGCTGTGAGGATGTCCAGCCGGCGTTCGCCTTTGGCTCGGGGCATGTGGGTGGGGAAGTGCGCGGAAATTGTATGCTCAGGTATAGCGGAACACCAAGCGCGGCAGCTCCACGATCGAGCTTACGCGCAGGTCCACGAACCTGACACGGCGCGGCGCGGGGCTCACCCACACGGTGGACATGCCGAGCCGGTGGGCGGTGCGCAGATTTTCCAGGGCGTCGTCGATGAAAGCGCAGCGATGCGGATCCAGGTCGTGCTTGCGCAGCACGTAATGGAAGCCATGCAGCGCAGGCTTGCCGCGGTAGCGCGCGTCCTCGATCGTGTAGACGCCGTCGAAGAAGCGGCGCACGCCGAGCGCGTCCAGCACGCCCTCCACGTAGTGGCGCGGGGCGTTGGAATACATGAGCTTGCGGCCGCGCAGGCGCGCGAGCGCGTGCTTCAGCGCGTTCTCCGACACCACCATCGCGGCGAGCTCGGGGAAGGCGTGGGTCTCGGCAAGAAAGCGGCGCGGGTCCTCGCCGTGATGCCGCATGAGGCCATTCAGCGTGGTGCCGTAGCGCTGCCAGAAGCGCGTACGCATGTCGTTCGCCCCGGCCTCGTCGACGCCGAAGCGCCGCTGCAGGTAGGCATTGATCTGGTCGTGCATCGCGGGGAAGATGCGCGCCCGCGCATCATGCAGCGTGTTGTCGAGGTCAAAAATCCACACCCGCCGGGAAGGCGGTAGCCGGGCGATGCGCACTTATTTGCTTCGGATCAGCGTTCCGACGCCGCGGTCCGTGAGGACTTCGAGCAGCAGCGCGTGCGGCACGCGCCCATCGATGATGTGCACGCTCTTTACGCCATTTCTCGCCGCGTCGAGGGCGGAGCCGATCTTCGGCAGCATGCCGCCGGAGATCACGCCCTTCGCCACGAGGTCGTCGATCTTCTTCGGCGTGAGGCCGGTCAGGAGCGCGCCGTTCTTGTCCAGCACGCCCGGCGTGTTGGTGAGCACGACCAGCTTCTCCGCGTGCAGGATCTCGGCGAGCTTGCCCGCCACGAGATCGGCGTTGATGTTGTAGGTGGTGCCATCGGAGCCGGTGCCGATCGGCGCCACCACCGGGATGAAGCCGCCCTGCTCGAGCGCGGCGATCACCGACGGGTCCATCTTCTCGATCTCGCCTACCTGGCCGAGGTCGATGGCGCCGCTCTCCTTCGAGGGAATCAGCATCTTGCGCGCGCGGATGAAGGCGCCGTCCTGCCCGGTCAGGCCGACCGCCTTGCCGCCCGCCTGGTTGATGAGCTCGACCACTTCCTTGTTCACCTGCCCGCCGAGCACCATCTCGACGACGTCCATGGTTTCGCGGTCGGTGACGCGCATGCCGTTGACGAACTCGCCCTTCTTGCCCAGGCGCGCGAGCAGCTCCTCGATCTGCGGTCCGCCGCCGTGCACCACCACGGGATTCATGCCGACCAGCTTCAGCAGGACCACGTCGCGCGCGAAGTCGGCCTTCAGCGCCTCGTCGGTCATGGCGTTGCCGCCGAACTTCACCACGATGGTGCGGCCGTGGAAGCGCTGAATGTAGGGCAACGCTTCCGCGAGGACGCGCGCGTGCTCCGCGGCTTCGGTGCGGTGCGGCTGCGGCGTCTGCGGCGCGTTCATCGGGGCATTCTACAAATAAAAAAGGGCCGGCGCGGCCGGCCCTTTCCCGCGCGCGAAGCGCGTTACTGGATGGTGATCTGCTTGCGCTGCGCCGCGGCTTTCTTGGGCAGCGTGAGCTCGAGGACGCCGTCGCGGAACTTCGCCTGCGCGCCCGCTTCGTCGACCTCCTGCGGCAGCGTGAAGCTGCGGCTCACCTTGCCGAACACGCGCTCGGTATGCAGCACGCGCTCGTCCTGCGATGCTTCCTTTTCCTGCTTGATCTCGGCGGCAAGCGTGACCTGCGCGCCGTCGATCGAGACCTGGATGTCTTCCTTCTTCACGCCCGGCAGCTCGGCGGTGACCTTGTATTCGCCGTTCTTCTCGGCGACGTCCACCTTCATCCGCGCCAGCGCTTCGCCGCGCCCTTCGTAGGCGACGGGGCGCACCAGGAAGCCTCGGAACAGGTCATCGACCAGCTCGTTGAACGGGTCAAATCGCGTAACGTTGGCCATAAAAAGAGACTCCTTCCTTTCGCTAGTTCGGGGGCTCCTGCCCCGTAGCTGTAAAGGTATGGCCGGCCTGGGGGGTTTCAAGGGCCCCGGCTAAAATTCCTTGGACATGAACGACTTCCGTGTCCGCCTGGAGGAGGAACGGCCGTACCTGCTGCGCTACGCCCGGCTCCAGCTGCGCGAGTCGTCCGCGGCCGAGGACGCGGTGCAGGAAACCCTGCTGGCGGCGCTCGCCGGCGAGGCGAGCTTTGGCGGGCGCTCCAACCTGCGCACCTGGCTCACCGGGATCCTGAAGCACAAGATCGTGGACACGATCCGCCGCGAGGCGCGGGAAACGACGCGCGCCGCGCCGCTCGGCGAGGACGGCGAGGCACAGCTCGATGAGCTCTTCGAGGCCGACGGGCACTGGCGCGAATTCCCGGCGGCGTGGAGCGACCCGGACGCCTCGCTCACCCAGAAGCAGTTCTTTGCGACCCTCGAGGAATGCCTCGGCCGGCTGCCCGCGAAGACCGCGCGCGTCTTCATGCTGCGCGAGCACATGGGCTTCGAGACTGACGAAATCTGTAAGGAATTGGGCATCAGCTCGACGCATTGCTGGGTGCTGCTCTACCGCGCGCGCATGGCGCTGCGCGAATGCCTCGACATGAACTGGTTCGGAAAGAAATGATGCTGTCGTGCAAGGAAGTGACGCGCCTGGTGTCCCAAGGGCTCGATCGCAGGCTCGGCTTCGCCGAGCGCGTGCGCCTGCGCCTTCACCTGGCCGTGTGCGACGGCTGCGCGCATTTCGTGAAGCACATGAAATTCATCCGCAAAGCGGTGCGCGAGCTTGGAACCCGGTCCTGAGAAGCGCTGCGCCGCCTGCGGCGTGCCCTTTGTGTGCGGGGCGAGCGCGCCGGAAGAACCGTGCTGGTGCGCGAGCCTGCCGCCGCTCAAGCCGGTCAGCGGGCGCGACTGCCTGTGCCGCAGCTGCCTCGAGGAAGAACTAAAAAGAGCTCAAAGCACGTAGCGGGCGAGATCCTCGTCCTTCGACAGCTCGCCGAGGCGCTCGTCCACGTAATCGGCGTCGATGGTCACCGAGCCCGAGCCGCGCTGGCCCGAGGCGAAGGAAATCTCCTCCAGCAGCTTCTCGAGCACGGTGTAGAGCCGGCGTGCGCCGATGTTCTCGGTCTTCTCGTTCACGTGGAAGGCGATCTCGGCGAGCCGGCGGATCGCCTCGGGACGGAACTCGACCGCCATGCCTTCGGTGGCGAGCAGGGCCTGGTACTGCTTCACCTGGCTCGCGTCGGTGGCGACGAGGATGCGCTCGAAGTCGTCCACCGAGAGCGAGTCGAGCTCGACGCGGATGGGGAAGCGGCCCTGCAGCTCCGGGATGAGGTCCGAGGGCTTGGCGAGATGGAAGGCGCCCGATGCGATGAACAGGATGTGGTCGGTCTTCACCATGCCGTAGCGCGTGGAGACCGTGGTGCCCTCCACGAGCGGCAGCAGGTCGCGCTGCACGCCCTGGCGCGACACGTCGGCGCCCTGCAGCTCCGAGCGGCTCGTGATCTTGTCGATCTCGTCTAGGAACACGATGCCGTTCTGCTCGGCGTTCGCCACCGCCTGCGCCTTGAGGTCGTCCTCGTTGATGAGGCGCCCCGCCTCCTCGTCGGTGAGCAGGCGCGCGGCCTCGCGGATGCGCATCTTGCGCAGGCGCTTGCGCCCGCCGCCGAGGTTGGAAAGCATTCCCTGGATCTGGGTCGTGAGCTCCTCCATCCCGGGCGGCGCAAGGATCTCCATCTGCGGCTGTCCGACCGAGACTTCGACCTCGATCTCGCGCTCGTCGAGCTCGCCCTCGCGCAGCTTCTTCCTGAACTTCTGCCGCGTCGGGCTCTCGTCGCTCTCGCGCATGCCGACCAGCACGTCGAGGATGCGCTCCTCGGCGGCCTCTTCGGCGCGCGTGCGCACGCCGCGCATGGCGTGCTCGCGGGTCTGCTTGACGCTGATCTCCACCAGGTCGCGCACGATGGTGTCGACGTCGCGCCCGACGTAGCCCACCTCGGTGAACTTGGTGGCCTCGACCTTGATGAACGGCGCGTCCGCCAGCCGGGCGAGGCGGCGCGCGATCTCGGTCTTGCCCACGCCGGTCGGCCCGATCATCAGGATGTTCTTCGGCGTGATCTCCTGGCGCAGCGGTTCGGGCACCTGCTGGCGCCGCCAGCGGTTGCGCAACGCGATCGCCACCGCGCGCTTCGCCTTGCCCTGCCCGACGATGTACTTGTCGAGCTCGTGCACGATCTCCTGCGGCGTCATCACGGAGACGAGGCCGCTCACTCCAGCACCTCGATGGTGCGTTGATGGTTCGTGTAGATGCATAGGTCCGCGGCCACCGCGAGCGACTTGTCGACGATGTCCTTCACCGGCAAGTCGGTATTCTCGAGAAGCGCGCGCGCCGCCGATTGCGCATACGGCCCGCCCGAGCCGATGGCGACGATGCCGAACTCGGGCTCGAGCACGTCGCCCATCCCTGTGATGATGAGCGAGTGCTCCCGGTCGGCGACGGCGAGCATCGCCTCGAGGCGCCGCAGGATGCGGTCGGTGCGCCAATCCTTGGCGAGCTCCACCGCCGAGCGCATCAGGTTGCCCTGGTGCTTCTCGAGCTTGGATTCGAAGCGCTCGAACAGCGTGAAGGCGTCCGCGGTGCCGCCGGCGAAGCCGGCGAGGATGCGGTCGTGGTGCAGCCTGCGCACTTTGCGGGCGCCGCCCTTGACTACGACGTTGCCGAGGGTGACCTGGCCGTCGCCGCCAAGCGCCACGCTGGTGCCGCGCCGAACCGAGAGGATGGTGGTGCCGTGAAAAGCTTCCATGGAACGATCAAGGATGGGGGCGCCTGCGCAAGAATGCAAGGTCAGGAAGAATGCGCGCTCGCGGCCTGCTTCTGGCGCGCGAAGAACACGGCGCCGAAGAGCGCCATGAAGCACACGATGAGCGGACCGGGCGGCAGGTCGGACAGGAGCGACACACCGAGACCGGCGATATACGCGGCCGCGCTGAGCGCGTATCCGAGCGCGATGGCCCTGCGCGCAAGCTGCCGCGTCGCGAGCGCCGGAATGATGAGCGTGGCAAACACGAGATACACGCCCACGAGCTGCACCGAGGCGGTGACCGCGCAGGCGAAGAGGAGATAGAACCCGACGCGGCCGATCCGCTCGCGCAGGGCAAGCCAGGCCGCGAGGATCACGGCATAGGCGAGCGCGACGACGAGCAGGCGCGCCGGGTCGGCCCACAGGATCTGCCCGACCAGCAGGTCCTTGAGATGCTCCGCACCGTGCGGATTGCTCGCGAGCAGGAGGATCGCGGCATTCGCCGCCAGGACGAAAGTCACCCCGATCACCGCTTCCTGGACTTCGGGCCAGCGCTTGTCCGTCCAGTTGAGGAGGAGCGCGCCGGCGAGCGCTGCGCACAGCGCGGCCACCTGGACTGCGGCGCCTTGCGGCTCGAAGCCGAGCCGGTCGGCCACGACGACGCCCAGTCCGGCGATTTGCGCCACCGCGAGATCGATGAACACGATCCCGCGCCTGAGGACCTGGGTGCCGAGCGGCACGTGCGTCGCCGTCACGAGGAGCCCGGCGAGCAGCGCAGGCCAGAGGATTGCGAGGGCGTTCGCGTCGAGGCTCATTTGCCGGCAGCGAGCAGCCGATCGAGCAGGTCGTCGAAGAAGCCGAAGAGATCCTTCGCCTTGTCGCTCCCGCCCACGGTGAACGGCAGCATCACGGCCGGCGGGCCGGAGTGCTGCGATAGGAATTGCGCTGCGCGCGGATCGTCGTAGGAGGAGTACAGGATCATCCGCGCGGGCGCGCGCTTCATCTGGTCGACGAGCTCAGCCAGGTGCGCCGTGCTCGGGGGTATGCCCGGCAGCGGCTCCAGGCTGCCGACCTCGCGCATCCCGAGCCACGCGATCAAGTAGGAGAACGCCTTGTGGTGCACGACCACCGGGACATCCTTCAACGCGGCGCCGCGCTGCTGCCAGCGCAGCACCGCGGCGTCCCAGCGCCGGGTGAAATCCGCCGCGCGCGCCGCGTAGAGCGCCGCGTTGGCGCGGTCGAGCTCGGTCATGCGCGCGGTCAGTGCGTCCGCGACCTTGAGGATGTTGCGCGGGTCGAACTGGATGTGGGGATTCCCCGCCGGATGGACATCGCCCTGCGCGCGATCCACGCTTTTCGGAACTTCGAGCCGGGCAACGAGCTGCGCGGCTTCAAGGTAGCCGGGCGTGCCGCGCTGCACGCGGGCGTTGCCCGACTGAGTGAGCAGCAGCGGGAGCCACCCGATTTCCAGATCCGAGCCCGAGCACAACACGAGGTCTGCTGTGCGCACGCGCGCGATGAGGCTGGGGCGCGCCTCGATGTGGTGCGGGTCCTGGCGCGCGGTGGTCGCCGCATAGACCGACACCCTGTCGCCGCCGATCTCGCGCGCGAGGGAGGCCCACTCGGGCTCGCATGCAAATACGTTGAGGTTAGCGCGCGCAGGAAGCGCGGCTGCCGAAAGGACCAGCGCTGCCAGGAAGAGGAGCTTTTTCATGCGGCCGCCCTAGAACGTGTGCGCGCCGTGCGCGCCCAGGCTCATGATGTATTGCAGGAAGACCTGGTTGTCCGGCAGGCCCATGCGCGAATAGTCGCGCGCGAGCTGCAGCCGCACGCGGCTGAACTCGCTCGGGCTCCAGTCCACCATGAATGTTTGTCGTTTCGGGTTATAGGCGCCGAGGATCGGAAAGTTCGCGGCCGGGAGCGCGCCGGAGTCCACGAGGCCAAGCGTGGTCGTTCCTGAGCTGAGCGTGTCATAGCGATACCCGGCTCGCCACATCGGCATGAACTGGTACACCGCCTGCGCATACCAGCCCGATTGCCGCGATCCATAGCTTCCGGTCATGGTGCCTAGCGACGCGGCGGTCGTGTCGTAGGTCAGGCTGCCGCTCTCCCTGCGCCGGAAGTATTCACCCTGCAGCTTCAGGTTGTTGTTGGTGCTGTTGCCCTCCGGAGCCCATTTAAGGACGCCGCTCAAGGTCCAGGTGCGGCTCGAGCCGGTGAAGCTGTTGGTGACCGCGGTGCCGAGCGAATCGGTATCGCCGTATGTACGGCTTCGCGGCGAGGTGGCATAGAGCGAAAGGCCCGCTTGCCATGCCAGGCTTTCGCCGATGTCGCCGCCCGCGTGCGTGAAGAGGTTCGTCGAGCCAAAGCCGTTCTTGCCGGGGTCGCTCGCCGGGAAAGCGCGCCCGCGACCGAGCTCCAGGCCGGCATCTATATAGAGCTCCGTGGGCGCAATCCATTTGAGCTGCACGCCGTCTTCGGCGAGCTGCCCGCCGAGGAACGCCTTCATGGCAAGCGGCGCATCGGTGAAATCCCAGGCGTGCGCATGGATGCGGTTCTGGTAGCCGAGCTCCGAGAAGAAGCGCCCGGCCTTGAGGGACACTCCGTTGGATAAGCCCAGCGTCTGGACATAGCCCTCCTCGACTTCGATGCGGTTGTTGTCAGGCGCAATCGCTGCGATCAGCGTGCCGCGAAACATGGGATCCACGTTGGCGGACAAGCCCAGCTCCGATTCGCCGAGGCTCGCGCCGCGCCTGCCCGGGCCGACGTCGCCCATCGTGGGGACGAAGCCGTTGATGCGGTACGTGCCGGGATCGCGCTGCAGGTTCGCGTACACCCCGTTCAGGATGGCCGAGATCCCCGGATTGAAGGCGCTCTCGCCCGCCTCTGCGCCCGCCTGCGCGCTCGGCTGCGCCGCAGCCGGTTTCGTCTCGGCCTCCTGCAGCTTCTTCTCCAGCGTGAGCATCCTCTGCTGGAGCGCCTTCAGCTCCTCGCGCAGCTTTGCTACCTCGGAATCCTGGGCGCGCGCCGGAAGCGCGGCGAT
The DNA here is from genome assembly GCA_036263315.1 of Burkholderiales bacterium. Classification (GTDB taxonomy): domain Bacteria; phylum Pseudomonadota; class Gammaproteobacteria; order Burkholderiales; family SG8-39; genus SCGC-AG-212-J23. The sequence continues at coordinate 2,752 of DATAHF010000015.1, read as the reverse complement.
GCCAAGCGCCAGGACGCACCATGCGATGCGGTTCATCGTTTCCCTCCAGCGAAGTTGCAACGCGCCGGCGTGGCCGGCGCCCTCGACGACTCAGAGGCTGGAGAGCGGCGGGCCCCGCGAAGCAGGAGCGGGCGCTGCGACAGCGAGCGCCGGCAGCGCGCGTGCGCTGAAAGGAATCTCGAGCGGCGCGCTCGCGAGCGCGAGCGTTGCCGCGGCGCTCACTGCGCCGAGGACCGTCGAAAGCGCGGAGTGGAAATCGCACAGCCGGTCGGTGCGCGACGGGGCCGGCGGCTGCCCCGGCACGCCGGCTTCTACGGCGGCGTGCGTGCTCGCGGCAAGGTGCCAGATCTGGTGCGCAAGCGCGCTCTGCTGCGCAGCCAGAAGCGCGGCGACGAGCAGGACACGGCAAAACCGGGCGCCCATGCGGCAAATTCTACAGGCCGGACTGCCGTAACATGTAAATGCTGCATGACGCCGCCGCGCCGATGACCGCCGTAGCCCTTTCCCTCACTACCCTCTTCTCGACGCTCGCGGGCGGCCTCTTCGCGCTCAGGTTCCGCGATCGCATGCACTTCATGCTCGCGTTCACGGCGGGCGTGCTGCTCGGCGTGGTCGCTTTCGACATCCTGCCCGAGACTTTCGCGCTCGCGCACGAAACCGGCAGCGACGCGATGGGCCCGATGCTCGCCCTGGTCGTGGGCTTCCTCGTGTTCCACAGCCTCGAGAAGTTCATCCTCATCCACCACAGCCATGAGGCCGACTACGCCTCGCACCGCCACCCGCACGTCGGCGTGGTGTCCGCGCTGGCGCTGGCGGGGCACAGCTTCATGGACGGCATCGCCATCGGCCTCGCGTTCCAGGTGTCCGAGCCGGTCGGCATCGCCGTGGCCATCGCCGTCATCGCGCACGATTTCTGCGACGGCCTGAACACCGTGAGCCTCATGCTCGTGCACGGCAACACCGGCCTGCGCGCGAAGGCGATGCTCTTCGTCGATGCGATCGCCCCGGTGGCGGGCGCGGCATCGACGCTGCTGTTCGATGTGCCGCCCGGCGCGCTCGTCCTGTACCTCGGCTTTTTCGCCGGCTTCCTGCTCTATATCGGCGCGGCCGACATCCTGCCCGAAGCGCATTCGCAGGCCGGGCCTGGAACGGCGCTCGTCCTGATCGGGCTCACGAGCCTGGGCGCGGCGCTGATCTTCGTTGCCGCGCGCCTTTCAGCCTAAAGCGAGGCATTCCGGCTAGCCTGCAAGACATTCCTTGAGGCCGGCGAGGAAAAGGTCGCGCGGCAGCTTCTTGCCGATGAAGACGAGGATCGAGCGCTTCTTCTCGGCCTTGGTCCAGGGCTTGCCGAGGTCGCCGCCCATCATCATGTGCACGCCCTGGAACACCACGCGGCGCGGATTGCCCTTCATCCACAGCACGCCCTTGTAGCGCAGCAGGTCCGGGCCGTAGACCTGGATCATCCCGGAGAGGAACTGCTCCAGCTTGTCGCCGTTGAACGGCTTGTCGGACTCGAACACGAAGGACTCGACCTCGTCGTGGTGCTCGTGGGCGATGTCGGTGAGGAACTGCGGGTCGAGCTCGAGGATCGCGTTCAGGTTGAAGCCGCGGATGTCGAGCACCTCGGCGAGCGGCGCGTTGCCGAAGTGCACCTTCTTGATCGGCGCGCGCGGGTTCATCCGCTTCAAGCGCTGGGACAGGTTTTCCACTTCGCTCTCGGACACCAGGTCCGTCTTCGACATCAGGATGCGGTCGGCGAACCCCACCTGCTCCTGCGCCTCGTGGAACTCGTCGAGCTGCTTCGGCGCGTGCTTCGCGTCGACGATGGTGAGGATGGAGTCGAGCAGGAAGTAGTTGCCGATCTCCTCGTCGGTGAAGAAGGTCTGCGCCACCGGCCCGGGATCGGCCATGCCGGTGGTCTCGATCACCACGCGGTCGAACTTCAGGGCGCCCGAGTCGCGCTTTTCCTTGAGCTCGCCGAGGATGCGGATGAGATCGCCGCGCACGGTGCAGCAGATGCAGCCGTTGTTCATCTCGACGATCTGCTCGTCGCTCTTCTCGATGATGTCGCTGTCGACGCCCACCTCGCCGAACTCGTTCTCGATCACGGCGATGCGGTGGCCGTGGTCTTCCTTGAGGATCCGGTTGAGCAGCGTGGTCTTGCCCGCGCCCAGGAATCCGGTCAGGATCGTGACCGGCACCATGTTGTTCTCTTGCATCCGGTCATTTTACCCGTGTAAGGCGGGCCCACTCGGAGCCGACCAAGCCCCATGAATTCCAGAAGACGCTTCCTTTGCCTGGCGGGCGCGCTCCTGCCGCTGCCGGCCGGCGCGCAATCTAAGTGGGGCGTGGTCCACGACATCTCCGGCGAGGTGCTTCTCAACGGCCGGCCGCTCACGGCGCAAAGCGCCATCCAGGGCGGACAGACGGTGAGCACCGGCGCCGATGGGCGCGTCACCTTCAGCGTGGCGGGCGACGTGTATTTCCTCAGGCCGCGCAGCGAGCTGCGCCTGCACTCCGCCAATTGGCGCGAAGCGTTCATCAACACCCTGCGCCTGGTCACCGGCGCGATGGGCGCGACCTTCCGCCCCGGGCTTGCGCGCAGCGTGGTGGCGCAGACCGTGACGATCGGCATCCGCGGCACCGGCGTCTACGTGGAGACCTCGCCCGAGGAGAGCTACGCCTGCACCTGCTTCGGCACGACCGAAATGCTTTCCGCGGCCGGCGGCGCGATGATGGAGCGCGTGCGGGT
>DATAHF010000014.1:0-33520 GCA_036263315.1 Burkholderiales bacterium | reverse complement strand
GCTACCTGGTCGCGGGCGCAGCGCTGTGGGCCTACCAGCGGCACCTCGTCTTCGAGCCGGCGCGCGAGATGCACGCGACGCCCGCCGATTTCTCCTTCCCCGTGCTCGACACCCGGGTGGCCGTCCAGGCTGAGGCGGGCGCGAACCCGCAGCTGCACGGCTGGTGGATCGGCGCAGGGCGCGCCGACGCAAAGGTGGTCCTGTACCTGCACGGCAACGACGGCAACGTCAGCACCAGCATGCCGGAGATCGCGCCGCTGCGCGCGCTCGGGTACGCCGTGTTCCTGATCGATTACCGCGGGTACGGGCAGAGCGAAGGCGCATTCCCGTCAGAGCGGACCGTGTACGAAGACGCGGAAGCGGCCTGGCATCATCTCGTCGCCGACAAGGGCATCGACCCCCGCCGGCTCTACATCTACGGCCATTCGCTCGGCGGCGCGGTGGCGATCGAGCTCGCCACGCGGCATCCCGAAGCCGCCGGGCTGATCGTCGAATCGAGCTTCACCTCGATCTACGACATGGCGCGCCTCGAGAAGCCCTACAAGCTCTTCCCGGTGAAGCTGTTCCTCAACCAGCATTTCGATTCCATCGCCAAGGTCGAGCGCCTCGCGCTGCCCGTCCTGTTCATCCACGGCACCGCCGACGAGGTCGTGCCGTTCTCCATGGGCGAGCAGCTCTACCGGCGCGCCAACGGCATGAAGCGCCTGGTCGCGATCGAGGGCGGCCGGCACGGCGACAACGCGGCTGCGGGCGGCCAGGCCTTCCTCGCGGCGATCCGCAGCTTCGTCGCCGATACCCAGGCTCAGCGCGGCTTGAATTCCTCCAGCATGTAGCCGAAGCCGCGCACGGTGCGGATGCGGATCCCGGCGCGCTCGAGCTTGGCGCGCAGCCGCGAAATATAGACCTCGATGGCGTTCGGCGAGAGCTCCTCGTCCCAGCCCGCCACCGCCTGGATGATGCTCTCCTTCGAGACGATCTTCTCCACCTTGCCGAGCAGCACCTCGAGCACCGCCCATTCCCGGGCGGCGAGCTCGAGCGGCTCGTTCTGCAGGTAGGCGCGGCGCGCCACCGTATCGAGCGTGAGCGGCCCGTGCACGACCTTCGGGCCGATCTGCGCCTGCGAGCGCCGGATGAGCGCGCGCACGCGCGCCGCCAGCTCCGGCATGGCGAAAGGCTTCGCCATGTAGTCGTCCGCGCCAAGATCGAGGCCGTGCACTCGGTCGTTCACCGTGTCGCGCGCCGTGAGCACCAGCACCGGGGCGCGGTATTCCGCGGCGCGCAGCCGGCGCAAAACCTCGAAGCCGTCGATCCCCGGCAGCCCCACGTCGAGGATCACCATGTCGAAGCGCTCCTGGCGCGCCGCCTGCACGGCGTCTTCGCCGCGCGAAGTCACGTCCACGGCATAGCCCTCGGCCTCGAGGATGCGGGAGAGCCCGGAGGCGAGTGAAGGATCGTCTTCCACAATGAGGATGCGCATTTAGTTGCCTTTCCGACCGCCCATCACCATAACGTACAGCACGGGCAGGACATAGAGTACGAGCAGCGTCGCCGTCACGAGGCCGCCGATGACCACCACCGCAAGCGGCCGCTGCGTCTCGGCGCCGATGCCGCGCGACAGCGCCATCGGCAGGAGGCCGAGGCTGGCAAGCATCGCCGTCATGAGGACGGTGCGCAGCCGCATCACGGCGCCCTCGGTGACCGCCTGCGCGGCCGATTTTCCCGCCTCGCGCAGGTCGTTGAAGAGCGCCACCATCACCACGCCGTTCAGCACCGCCTGGCCGAAGAGGGCGATGAAGCCGATCGCGGCGGACACCGACAGGTAGATGCCCGTGATCCAGAGCGCCAGGATCCCGCCGATGACCGAGAACGGGATGTTGGCGACGATCAGGAACGAAGAGCGGAACGACTTGAACGCATCGAACAGCAGCAGGAAGATGATCAGGATCGAGATCGGCACGATGACGGCGAGCCGCGCCATGGCGCGCTCCTGGTTCTCGAACTCGCCCGACCACGTCACCTGGTAGCCCGGCGGCAGCTTCACGTTGTCGGCCACGCGGGCCTGCATGTCCGCGACCACGCTGCCCATGTCGCGATCGCGGATGAATACGCCGATGGCGAGCACGCGGCGGCCGTCCTCGCGCGCGATGTTCATCATCCCGCCGACGGTGCGGAAGCTCGCCACCTCCGAGAGCGGCACGTAGGCGCCGTTTGGCGTGGCGACGAGCAGCGACTGCATGCGCGTCAGCTCGCGCTCGGGCTCCGGCAGCCGCAGCGCCACGGCGTAGCGCTGCTCGCCTTCCCAGACCTGGGTTACGGCCTTGCCGCCGAGCGCGCTCTCGATCACGTCCTGGATGTCGGCCACGTTCAGGCCGTAGCGCGCCGCGCGCGCGCGGTCGACGCGCACCTGGATCTGCGGCAGCTCGCCCAGCCGGTCGACGAACGCGCGCACCACGCCGGGGACGGTGCTCACCTGCTTCAGGATCGCGAGCGACTGGTCGCGCAGCTTCTCCAGGTCGTCGCCGAACACCTTGATCACGATCTGGCCGTCGATCTGCGAGATCGACTCCAGCACGTTGTCGCGGATCGGCTGCGAGAAGCTCGGCTCCATCCCGGGGATCTTGGAGATCTCGCGGTCCATCTCGGCGAGCAGCGTGGCCTTGTCGATGCCGCGCTTCCATTCCGAGTCGGGCTTGAGGTCCACCAGGAACTCCGCCATGTTGATGAGCTTCGGATCGGTGCCGTCTTCCGGGCGCCCGGACTTCGAGGTCACGCTCGCGACCTCAGGAAACTTGCGGATCGCGGCGCGCACGCGGCGCGTCAGCTCCTGCGCCTCGGTCACCGACACGCTGGTGGGCAGCGTGAGGTTGACCCACACCGCGCCCTCGTTCAGCTCGGGAAGGAACTCGGTGCCCAGGCGCGGCACCAGGGCGAGGCTCGCGGCGAGCCCGGCGAGCGCCGCGCCGACGATGGTTCGGCGGTGCGATAGGGCCCAGGCGAGGGACGGCTCGTACAGCCGGCGCGCGGCATGGACCACGAAGTTTTCCTTCTCCGGCAGGTTGCGCTTTAGGAGCACCGCGCACAGCAAGGGCACGAGCGTAAGCGAGAGCACCAGCGCGCCGATCAGCGCCGACACCACGGAATAGGCCATCGGGGCGAAGATGCGGCCTTCGTGGCGCTGCAGCGTGAAGATGGGGATGTGCGCCGCGATGATGATGAGCATCGAGAACAGCGTCGGCCGCCCGACCTCGACCGCCGCCTCGAGGATGATGCTCTTGCGCTTCACCTCGTCCAGCGTCTTGTGGCCGTGGCTCGCCTCGGAGAGCTTGCGGAACACGTTCTCCACCACGATCACGGCGCCGTCCACGATGATGCCGAAGTCCATGGCGCCGAGCGACAGCAGGTTGGCGGGGATGCCGATCCACGTCAGGCCGAGAAACGTCGCGAGCAGCGCGAGCGGGATGGTGAGCGCCACGATGCCGGCGGCGCGCAGGTTGCCGAGGAAGAGCCACAGCACGATGGAGACCAGCAGGGCGCCTTCCACCAGGTTGGTGAACACCGTGGTGAGCGTCTTGCCGATGAGCCAGGTGCGGTCGTAGATGGGCGCCACCTTCACGCCGCGCGGCAGCATGGTGGCGTTCAGCTGGTCCACCTTGGCGCGCACGCCCTTCAGCACTTCCGCGGGATTTTCCCCGCGCCGCATGAGCACCACGCCGGTGACGACGTCGTCCTCGTCGTCCTGCCCGGCGATGCCCTGGCGCGGCACGGCGCCGAGCGCAACCTGCGCGACGTCCTTCACCAGGATCGGCGTGCCGCCGCGCTCGACGATGGCCACGTTCTCGATGTCCTCCACCCCGGTGAACAGGCCGATGCCGCGGATGAGGTACTGCTGGCGTCCCTGCTCGACGTAGCTGCCGCCGGCGTTGGCGTTGCCGCGCTGGATCGCCTGCGAAAGCTGCGCGAGGGTGATCTTGTAGTCGCGCAGGCGCTCGAGGTTCGGGCGCACCTCGTACTGCTTCACCAGGCCGCCGAGGCTCACCACGTCGGCGACGCCCGGGACGAAGCGCAGCTGGCGCGCCACCACCCAGTCCTGGTAGGTGCGCAGCTCGCGCGGGGAGCCCGCGCCGCTCATCCGGTAGCGGTAGATCTCGCCGACCGCGGTCGAGAACGGCGCGAGCTCCGCCTGCACGCCGTCGGGCAGGTCCACTTCGCGCAGGCGCTCCACCACCTGCTGGCGCGCGAAATAGCCGTTGTAGCGGTCGTCGAACGTGATGATCACGAACGAAAGACCGAACTGCGTGTGCGAGAACATGCGCACCGCGCCGGGCAGGCCGGACAGCCCGACCTCGAGCGGCACGGTGACCTGCTTCTCCACCTCCTCGGCGGCGCGCCCCGGATAGAGCGAGATCACGGTGACCTGCGTGTCGGTCACGTCGGGGAACGCCTCGACCGGCAGGTTCTTGAAGGCGAACGCGCCCGCGCCGATGAAGATCACCGCGCCGAGCACGATGAAAAGCGGCTGGTAGAGCGCGAAGGCGACGATGCGCCGGATCACGTCATTCCTTCGCCGCGAGGATTTTTTCGAGCAGCAGGTTGCCGTCGACGATCACCTTGTCGCCGGGCTGCAGGCCCTGGAGCACGACCTGGTGGCCGTCGTTCACCGGGCCGATCTTCACTTCGCGGCGCACGTAGCGTCCGGCGCCGGCCTCGACGAAGACGTAATGCCGCTCGCCGCGCAGGTAGATCGCGCTCGTCGGCACGAGCAGGCCGCGCTGCCCCGGCACCTTGATCTCCGCCGTCACGAACATCTCCGCCTTGAGGCGGCGCTCCTTGTTGTCGAGCGTGCCGCGCACCTTGACGCTGCGCGTCTGCGGATCGACCACGTCGGCGACGTGCGTGATGCGCCCGGTCACGTGCTCTTCGCCGAGCGCCGACGCCGTCAGCTGCACTTCCTGGCCGGGCTGCACCGCGGCGAGCGCGGTCTCGGCGACGTCGAGCACGAACCACAGATGCGCGGGATCCGACACCACGAAGACGCCGTTCGGCGGCGCCGCGTCGGGGCGGACTTCCTGTCCCGGGTTCAGGCTGCGTTCCACCACGACGCCGGCCACCGGGCTGCGCAGGCTGAAGCGCTGGTCGACGTTGCCTGCCTCGATGCCGAGGCTTTTCAGCCGGGCCTGCGTACGCGCGCGCTCCGAGGCCGTGCGGGCCTCGTCCGCCTGCGCCGCCTGCAGGTCCTTCGCCGGCGCCACGCCGGCCTTGAAAAGCTCGTCGACGCGCGCGAGATTCTTCTGCGAGAGCGCGAAGTCCTGCTCGGCCTTGCGCGCCTCCGACTGCGCAACGCCGAGCTCGGGCGCGGCGAGCACCGCGAGCACCTGTCCCTGGCGCACCATGTCGCCGGGCTTCACGGAGATCGCCAGCACCTTGCCCGCAAACGGGGTGAAGATCCGCGCGGTCCGGTCCTCGTCCCACACCAGGCGGCCGCTGAAGCGCGCGATGGATTCGCCCCGCGGCTCCGCGGCTGCCGCGCGCAACGAGCCGATCTGCGGGCTCGCCGGGTCGAAGATGACTGCGCCGTCCTCGACGCGCGGGGGCGGCGGCGCCGCTTTTTCCTGCGGTTTGCTGCAGGCCGCGAGTGACGCGGCGACGGACAGCGCGAACAGTATTTTCTTCATTGTGTTCCCAGCGATTGCGCGGTGGCCTGGCTGGCGCGCCATGCCGCGAGCGCCTTGGCAAGGTCGCCGCGCGCGGCGAGCGCCTCGAGCTGCACTGCGCGCAACGTGCGGCGCGCGTCCAGGACCTCGAGCACCGAGATGGCGCCGCGCTGGAACGCGAATTCGGCGGCCTGTGCGCTGCGCTCGGCGGCGCCGAGCAGAGATGAGTCGAAGCGCTCCACGCGCTCGGCCGCGGCATTGAGGTCGCTCGCCGCGCGGCGCAGCTCGGTGGCGGCCACGGCCTTCGCCCTAGCCAGCGCATCGAGCGCGGCGTAGCGATCGACCTCCGCCTTCTGGATGTCGCCGGAAAAGTCGTAGCCCGTGAAAAGGGGAAACGAGATGCCCACGCCGACGGAGTTGATCGGCAAGTTGCCCGGGAAGCGCTCGTATTGGGCGCCGAGGGTGATGTCGCGCGTGCGCTGCGCCTTCGCGAGGTCGCGCAATTTCTCCGCCGCTTCGACGCGCGCCTTGGCGGCGAGCACGTCGGGACGATTCTCGATCGCCTGCTCGAGCGCCTGCGCGTCGGCGCGCTCGGCGCTCGGCCAGCCGTCCACCGCGCGCAGCTCCGCGGCTTCGCGCTCCAGGCCGATCATGTACCCGAGCGCCGTCTGCGCGCGCAGCAGCTCGCCCTGCGCGGCGCGCGCGTCGTTGCGCGAGCGCTCGTAGTCCACCTGCACCTTGGCGACGTCCGCCGGCGCGAGATCGCCCGCCTTCAGGCGCGCCTGCGCGGCGTTGAACGTGCCTGAGAAAAGCTGCGCGGTCTCGCCGAGCACCTTCAGCTTTTCCTGCGCCTGCTTCAGGTCGTAGTACGCGCCGCGCCCGGCAGCGAGCTGCTGGCGCAGCGCCTCGAGCGAATCGTTCTGCGCCGCGCGCTGCAGGCCGGCCGCCGCGTCGAGGCGCAGCTCCCGCTTGTTGCCGCGCTCGAAGGGCTGGTCGATCCGGAATACCGTGTCCATGCGCTTGTCGTAGATCGGCCCCGGGCCAAGGCCCGGATTGGAGCTGATGCTCGAGCTGTTGATGGAAAACGTCGCGTTGGGGCGCGCGCCGGCGATGAGGCTTTGCGCGTCGGCCGACTCGACGGCGCGGCGCGCGGCCTGCAGCTCGCGGTTGTTCGCCGCGAGCAGCCTTTCGGTTTCCGCGAGCGTGAGGTCGCGCGCGGCGCACGGCGGGGAAACCGCCCCCGCCGCCAGCACCGCAATGGCGGCCAGCGCGAATCCCCCCAAATTCATTGGCAGGCGACGATACGCACCGGCCATGTCCACAAGCTGTCAGCCACTTTGCATAATGCTGACGCTGCGGTGCAACATTGCGGCAGAATAAGGGCTTGGAATAGGATGAGCCCCCCGGAAAGTCCCCCACAGCATTCAAATCGCCGCTCGCAAGGAGAAGCCCATGTCGGTCAAGGTTTCCATGAAGGTCAACGGCAAGCCCGTTTCCGCCGAAGTCGAGGCGCGCACCCTGCTTGTCACCTTTATCCGGGAAAACCTGCGGCTGACCGGGACGCACGTCGGCTGCGACACCGCGCAGTGCGGCGCCTGCACGGTGCTCATGAACGGCAAGGCGATCAAGAGCTGCTCCATCGTGGCGATGCAGGCCGAAGGCGGCGACATCATGACGATCGAGGGCGTGGCGCGGCCGGACGGCACGCTGCATCCGATGCAGGCGGCGTTCAAGGAGAACCACGGCCTGCAGTGCGGCTTCTGCACCCCCGGCATGGTGATGAACGCGCTCGACTTCGCGAAGAGCCATCCCAACCCGACCGAGCAGGAAGTGCGCGAGAGCCTGGAAGGCAACCTCTGCCGCTGCACGGGCTACCACAACATCGTGAAGAGCATCATGGCGGGCGCCCGCGCCATGGGTGGAAAGATCTAAAGGGCAGGCGGAAAGATCTAAAGGGCAGGCGGAAAAATCTGAGAACGGCAGGAGGTTCCTGTGAACGCTCCGTTGATTGGCGCCCGGGTCCAGCGCAAAGAGGACTACCGGTTTCTCACCGGTGCCGGCCAGTACACCGACGACGTCGAATTTCCCGGGCAGAGCTTCGCGGCGTTCGTGCGATCGCCCCACGCTCACGCGGTTCTGAAAAAAATAGACGCTGAAGAAGCGAGGCGCGCGCCAGGCGTGCTCGCCGTCTACACCGGCGCCGACCTCGCGGCGGCGAAGGTCGGCGGCCTGCCGTGCGGATGGCTGATCACCGACACGCAGGGCCAGCCGATGAAGGAGCCGCCGTATCCCGCGCTCGCGCAGGGCAAGGTGCGCCACGTTGGCGAGCGCGTGGCGGTCGTCATCGCCGAATCCCTCGAACAGGCGAAAGACGCGGCGGAGCTCGTGGATGTGCAGTACGAAATCCTTCCCGCGGTCGTGGACGCCGCGAAGGCAAAAGCGGCCAAGCCGCTCCACGACGTCGCGCCGGACAACACCTGCTATGTCTGGGCGCTGGGCGACAAGGCCAAGGTCGACGCGGCTTTCGCCGCCGCGGCGCACGTCACGAAGCTCGAGTTCGTCAACAACCGCCTCATCCCCAACGCCATCGAGCCGCGCTCGGCCAACGCGCAGTACTCGCGCGCAAGCGGCGACTACACGCTTTACGTGGCGAGCCAGAACCCGCACGTCGAGCGCCTGCTGATGACCGCCTTCGTGCTCGGCCTGCCCGAGAACAAGGTGCGCGTGGTGGCGCCGGACGTGGGCGGCGGCTTCGGCTCCAAGATCTATCTCTATCCCGAGGACGTCGTGGTGACCTGGGCGGCGAAGCAGCTCAACCGCCCGGTGAAATGGACCGCCGATCGCAGCGAGTCGTTCGTCTCCGACGCCCATGGGCGCGACCACGTGACGGTCGCCGAGCTCGCCCTCGACAAGAGCGGCAAGTTCCTCGCGATGCGGGTGCGCACGACGGCGAACCTGGGCGCCTATCTCTCCACGTTCGCCTCGTGCATCCCGACCATCCTGTACGCGACGCTGCTCGCCGGCCAGTACACGACGCCGCTCATCTATTGCGAGGTGACCGCCGTGTTCACCAACACGACGCCGGTGGACGCCTACCGCGGCGCCGGCCGGCCCGAGGCGACGTACGTCGTCGAGCGGCTGGTGGAGACTGCGGCGCGCGAGCTGCGCATGGACCCGGCGGAGATCCGCCGGCGCAACTTCATCCGCCAGTTCCCCTACCAGACGCCCGTCGCGCTGTGCTACGACGCCGGCAACTACGAGGCGACGCTCGATGCCGTCATGAAGATGGCGGACGTCGCCGGCTTTGCAAAGAGAAGGGAAGAGTCGAAAAAGAACGGCAAGCTGCGCGGCCTCGGCTACGCCTGCTACATCGAGGCCTGCGGCATCGCGCCTTCCAACGTCGCCGGCAGCCTCGGCGCGCGCGCCGGGCTTTTCGAGGCGGGCGAGGTCCGCGTGCATCCGACGGGCACGGTGACCGTGTTCACCGGCTCGCATTCCCACGGCCAGGGGCATGAGACCACGTTCGCGCAGGTGGTCGCCGACCGCCTCGGGCTGCCGATCGAGAACGTCGACATCGTGCACGGCGACACCTCCAAGGTGCTGTTCGGCATGGGCACCTACGGGTCGCGCTCCCTCGCCGTCGGCGGCACCGCGATCGTCAAGGCGCTCGACAAGGTGATCGCCAAGGGGAAGAAGATCGCCGCGCACATGCTCGAAGCGGCGGAAACCGACATCCAGTACGACAACGGCGTGTTCAGCGTCGCCGGCACCGATCGCAAGAAGACCTTCGGCGAAGTCGCCTTCGCGGCGTACGTGCCGCACAACTATCCGCTCGACAAGCTCGAGCCCGGCCTGAACGAGAACGCCTTCTACGATCCCGCCAACTTCACCTTCCCGGCGGGAAGCTACGTGTGCGAGGTCGAGATCGACCGCGACACCGGCGCCACGCAGATCGCGCGCTTCGCCGCGGTGGACGACTTCGGCAAGATCATCAATCCGATGATCGTGGAAGGCCAGGTCCACGGCGGGCTCGCGCAGGGCATCGGGCAGGCGCTCACCGAGGGCTGCCGCTACGACCCGGCCGGCCAGCTCCTCACCGGCTCGTTCTCCGACTACTGCATCCCGCGCGCGGGCGACGTGCCGCTCTTCCAGCTCGACACGCGCGAGACCCCGTGCACGCACAATCCGCTCGGCGTGAAAGGCTGCGGCGAGGCGGGCGCCATCGGCGCGCCGGCCGCGGTCATGAACGCGATCACCGACGCGCTCGGCGTGCGCGACCTGCCCATGCCCGCCACCGCCCAGACGGTGTGGCGCTCACTCAGACAAGCTGCCTAGGAGAAGAAGATGCATGCATTCGAATACCACCGCCCCGCCAGCCTGAAGGACGCGATCGCCCTCGGCGAGAAGAAGACCGAAGGCCGCTATCTCGCAGGCGGCCAGAGCCTGGTGCAGGCCATGAAGCTGCGGCTTTCCTCGCCGAGCGACCTCGTCGACCTGAACGCGATCGGCGACCTGAAGACGCTCAAGGTCGAGGGCAGCACGGTGACGATCGGCGCCATGGTGCGCCACGCCGAAGTCGCGGCATCCAGCGCCGTGCAGAAAACGATACCCGCCCTCGCCGCGCTCGCCGGCATCATCGGCGATCGGCAGGTGCGCCACCTGGGAACCATCGGCGGCTCGCTTGCCAACAACGACCCGGCGGCCGACTATCCGGCCGCGGTCCTTGGCCTGGGCGCCACCATCACCACCAACAAGCGCAAGATCGAGGCCGACGCCTTCTTCAAGGGACTCTACGAGACCGCGCTCCAGCCGGGCGAGCTCATCACGAGCGTGAGCTTCCCTGCGCCCAAGCGCGCCGCCTACATGAAGTTCAAGAACCCGGCCTCGCGCTTCGCGATCGTCGGCGTGTTCGTGGCGGACTTCGGCGGCGGCAAAGTGCGCGTCGGCGTGACCGGCGCGGGCCCGTCCGCGTTCCGCCAGGCGGAAATGGAGAAAGCCCTGTCGGCCAACTTCTCGCCCGACGCCGTCGCGAACATCAAGGTGAAGCAGGACGGCCTGAACAACGACCTGCATGCATCGCCGGAGTACCGCGCGCACCTCATCACCGTCATGGCCAAGCGCGCGGTGCAGAAGGCTTTGGAATAGGACGCCAAGAGGAGGCGGAGGAAGGGGAAGCCCGCCGGGGGTCACACCTCGGCGGGCTTTTTCTTTTCCGCTAGCCGCGCTTCTTCAAAAACCCGAAAATAAGGTCTTTTCCGCTTGCCCATGCCCCGCGCCCTTCCCAAGTCCATCGACGACACTCAGCAACTGCTCGCTTCCGGCGACTACGTCGCCGACCGCAGCCTCGCGACCTCGCTTTTCCTGGCCATCACCATGCAGCGCCCGCTCTTCCTGGAAGGCGAGGCGGGCGTCGGCAAGACCGAGATCGCGAAGGTCGTGGCCGACAGCCTCGGCCGCGAGCTCATCCGCCTGCAGTGCTACGAAGGCCTCGACATCGCGCAGGCGGCCTACGAGTGGAACTACTCGCGCCAGATGATCGAGATCCGCCTGGCGGAAGCCGCGGGCGAGAAATCGAAGGACCGGCTCGCCGCCGACATCTACTCGGAGAAGTTCCTGGTGAAGCGGCCGCTCGCGCGCGCGCTGGAGGGAAATTCGCCGGTGCTGCTGATCGACGAGCTCGACCGCACCGACGAGCCCTTCGAGGCCTACCTCCTCGAGGTGCTCTCCGACTGGCAGATCACCATCCCGGAGATCGGCACGCTGCGTGCGAAAGAGCCGCCTATCGTGGTGATCACGTCGAACCGCACGCGCGAGATCCACGACGCGGTGAAGCGGCGCTGCTTCTACCACTGGGTCGATTACCCCGACGCGAGGCGCGAGCTCGAGATCCTGCAGCGCAAGGCGCCCAAGGCGCGCGAGGCCCTGTCGCGCGAGGTGGTGCAGTTCGTGCAGCGCCTGCGCGGCGCCGACCTCTACAAGCTTCCCGGCGTCGCCGAGACCATCGAGTGGACCAACTGCCTGGTGGCGCTCGACCGCGTCACGCTCGATCCGGAGACCGTGAACGACACGCTGGGCGTGCTCCTCAAGTACCGCGACGACCTGGAGCGCATCGCGGGCGAGGAAGCGACGCGCCTGGTGACGGAAGCGAAAGCCGCGGCCGCGGCCTGAGCCGGCATGGCGGTCTCTTCGTTCCTGCGCCGCCTGCTCGGCGCAAAGCAGCAGAAGGTCGACCGCGCCACCCAGGACCTGGGCGCGCTGTGCGAGGCGCTGCTCGCCGAGCCGGCCGAGTTCGCCGGCATCACGCTCGCGCGCCAGGCGCTCGCCGCGTACAAGGCGCTCGACGAGCGCTGCCGCCACGAGTTCTTCGACGTGCTGGCGCGCGCCTATTCACCGCCGGTGGAAGCCGTCGGCGCCGCCGCGGATGCCTACCGGCTCGATCCTTCGCCGGAGAATCTCATCCGCCTGCAGGAGGCGGCGGACCCGCCGCGCCAGGAGCTCTTCCGCCGCCTCAACATGGCGCCGGGCGGCACGGCGGCGCTGGTGGAGATGCGCCGCCTGCTCCTCAAGGGCATGAAGGCCAACCCGCAATGGCGCGTCATCGACGCCGATCTGCGCCACCTGCTGCGCTCCTGGTTCAACCGCGGCTTCCTGAAGATGGAGCGCATCGACTGGCGCACCTCGGCGATCGTGCTCGAGAAGCTGATCCAGTACGAGGCGGTGCACGCGATCCACGGCTGGCGCGACCTGCACCGCAGGCTGGAAGCCGACCGGCGCTGCTACGGCTTCTTCCACCCGCAGCTCCCCGACGAGCCGATCATCTTCATCGAGGTGGCGCTCACGCGCGGCATGAGCGCGCACGTGCAGCCGCTGCTCGACGTCAACTCGCCGGTCGCCGACCCGCAGCACGCCGATTCGGCGATGTTCTACTCGATCACCAACTGCCAGGAAGGCCTGCGCGGCATCTCGTTCGGCAACCTCCTCATCAAGCAGGTCGCCGAGGACCTGAAGCGCGAGTTTCCGCACCTCGAGCGCTTCGCCACGCTGTCGCCGATTCCCGGATTCCGGCGCTGGCTGGAGGAAAGCCGCGTGCGGCTTTCGCTCGGCGCGGGCGGCAACGAGCGCATCGCGCTGCTCGCGCGCCTGGATGACCCGGCCTGGCACCTCGGCGACATCCCGCCGCCGCTCCAGGCGCTGCTTGTGAAGCTGTGCGCCTATTACCTCCTGAACGCCAAACAGGACAAGGAGCCGCTCGATCCGGTGGCGCGCTTTCACCTCGCGAACGGCGCCGCGCTCGAGCGCCTGAACTGGATGGGCGACTCCTCCGAGCAGGGCATGGCGCGCTCGGCCGGCATGATGGTGAACTACGTCTACTGGCTCGCCGAGGTGGAGAAGAACCACGAGCGCTACTTCCGCGACCACGCGGTCGTCGCCTCCCCGGCATTGCAGAAGCTTGCCGCCGAATCGCCGCTCGCGGCGGTGGACAAAGGGGTCGCGGCTTGAGGCGCGCCGCATGAAGCGAGGCATCGCCGCTTGAGCGCAGCGCAGGGCCGCCTGGCGGAAAACGTGATGCATTTCGCCCGGCTGCTGCGCGCAGCGGGCTTGCGCATCGGCCCGGACCGCATGATCGATTGCGTGCGGGCCCTCGAGATCGCGGGCGCGCACCAGTTCCCGCCGCGCCGCGACGACTGGTACTGGACCATGTCGGCGGTGCTGCTCTCCAAGCAGGAGCAGCGGCCGATCTTCGACCAGGCATTCCGCATCTTCTGGCGCGACCCCAAGCTCGCCGAGAAGATGATGCAGCTCATGCTGCCGCAGGCCTACGGGCGCGCGGCGAAGCCCGAGGAGCAGCAGAGCCAGCGCCTCACCGACGCGCTCTTCAACCAGAAGAAGGAAAACCAGGACGCCGAGGAGCGCATCGAGATGGAGGCGCGCCTCACCTTCTCCTCGCGCGAGGTCCTGCAGCACATGGATTTCGACACCATGTCGGCGGCGGAGCTCGCGGAAGCGAAGAAGATGATCGCCGACCTGCGCCTGCCGCTGCCCGTGGTGCGCACCCGCAGGAAGGAAATCTCGAGGAGCGGCAAGGCGATCGACCTGCGCGCCACGCTGCGCGCGTCGCTGCGCGAAGGCGGCGACGTCATCCCCATCGTGCGCGCTGCGCCGCGCGAGCTGCATCCGCCGCTCGTCGTGCTGTGCGACATCTCGGGCTCGATGAACCCGTATTCGAGAATGTTCCTCCACTTCCTGCACGCCATCACCAATGACCGCGACCGCGTGTCGGTGTTCGTATTCGGCACGCGCCTTACCAACATCACGCGCCAGCTGCGCCACCGCGATGTCGACGTGGCGATGTCGCGCGTGGCCGAGGCGATCAAGGACTGGTCGGGCGGCACCCGCATCGGCGCGAGCCTGCGCGAGTTCAACTGGAAATGGGCGCGCCGCGTCCTCGGGCAGAACGCCTGCGTGCTGCTCGTCTCCGACGGCCTGGACCGCGAGGCGGGCGAAGGCCTGGGAGAGGAGATGGAGCGCCTTGCGAAATCGAGCCGCTTCCTCGTCTGGCTGAATCCGCTTCTGCGCTACGATAAGTTCGAGGCGCGGCCGGCGGGCGTGCGCGCGATGCTGCCGCACGTGGACCTTTTCCTGCCGGTGCATAATCTGAAGAGCCTGGTGGAGCTCGCGCGAACGCTGAGCAAGCCGATGGCGCGCATCAAAGAGGAGACCGCAGCATGGAAATGACCGGCGAGCAGCTCATCCCCGCTTCCCAGCAGCAGACCTGGGAAGCGCTCAACGATCCGAAGATGCTGAAGGACTGCGTCCCGGGCTGCGAGTCGATCGACCCCATCGGCGAGAACCAGTACCAGGTGCTGATGGTCGCGCGCGTCGGCCCGGTCAGCGCGAAGTTCAAGGGCAAGCTGACGCTCTCCGACATCAAGCCGCCCGATTCCTATTCGATCGCGTTCGAGGGCCAGGGCGGCCCGGCCGGCTTCGCCAAGGGCGGCGCGAACGTGCGCCTTTCCTCCGACAAGAGCGGCGAGACCAAGCTCGCCTACGACGTGAAGGCGAGCGTAGGGGGCAAGCTCGCGCAGATCGGCTCGCGCCTCGTCGACGCCGCGGCGAAGAAAGTCGCCGACGACTTCTTCCGCAACTTCAACGAGAAGGTCGGCGCCCTGCACGCCGCGCCGGGCGGCGCCCACGGCGGCGCCGAGCATCACGGCGCCGAGGAGGACGAGCACCATGTCGAGCCGGTGCCGCGCGACCCGGACCTGCCCGACGCCTCCGACACCACGCTTCGCTTCTTCGCCGCCGGCGCGCTCGTGGTCGCCGGCGTGGCGCTCGCCGCCTTCTTCGGCTGAACGCCGCGGCGTGAGGAAGAGCGTCGTCGCGCGGATGGACCGCGTGGTCAACGACTTCGTCGGCCGCTGCCGCTATTTTCACGAGCCCATGACCAAGGGCCGCGCCCGCATGTTCGCGAGGCAGCACCGCCTCAACACGCGCCAGCGCAATTCCGTGCTCAAGCTCAAGGTGGCGACCAACTGCCCCGACTGGGACCTGCGCATGCGCATCCTGCGCGCGTGCAGCGAAGAGGTGATCGCGGACCACGAGCACGGCGCCGGGCGGGCGCACTGGAAGATCCTGGAAGAGCTCGGCCTGCGCATCGGCCTGAAGCGGCGCGATCTCACGGAAGCGAAGCCGCTGCCCTCGACCGAGCTCGCCTGGGCCGCCTGGGAAGGGCTGATGGCCAACCGGCACTGGCTCGAAGGCATCGTCGCGAACACCTGCGCCGAGCGCGTCAACGTGCCGGGCTACGGCAGCGGCGAGTTCAGGAAGCGCGGCTGGTTCGGCATGGAGCGGCGCCGCTGGGGCGATCTCTTCGCGCTCAAGGACGACGAGCTGGAGTTCTTCGAGCTGCACACCGAGGCCGACATCGAGCATTCGGACATGGGATGGCAAGCGGTGGAGAAATTCGCGCGCGAGCTGCACATGGAGGACGCCGCGGTCGCCGCGTGCGAGCGCAACCTGTACGTCTGGCAGCATTACCTCGAGGGCATCGCGAGCGCCGGCGATGCGGAACAAGGATCCTGATCATGGGCAAGACAGAAAGAAAACCCGCCGCCATCCTGTACGCCGAGCTGCGCAATTTCACGCGCATGTCGGAGATGCTGGAGCCCGAGCGCGTGCTCGCCCTTGCCAATGAATTCTTCAGCCTCACCGCGCGCGCCGCCGACATGTGCGGGGGAAGCGTGATGTGGGTGCAGAACGATACGCTGGTCGTCGCCTTCACCTCGGCGAGCGCGCCGCAGTTCGCGCAGCAGTCGTTCCAGGCGGCGCAGGTGGTGCAGCGCGAATTCGGCGCGGTCGCGGAGAAATGGCAGAAGGAATACGGCCTGCAGGTCGCAGTCGCGCTCGGGCTGCATCTTGGCGAAACCGTGTTCGGGATGGCCGGCCCCTCGGGCGCGCAGCGCTATATCGCTTTCGGCGACACGGTGAGCATCGCCGAGCGCCTGGTGCACCGCGCGCGCGCCGGCGAGATCGTGCTCTCCGGCGCGGTCACCAAGACCATGGGCGGGACCACCGGCGCCCGCGCGCTGCCGCCGCTCGAGCTCGGGCGGCGCCCGCCGCTCGTGATCTACGGCATCCTGCTAGACACCCGCCTCGACTTTACTTAGGCCTGGCCGCATCACATCCCGGATGGCCGCCGCGAGCGACTCCGGCGGATGCGCACCGGAGACGCCGGTCTTGCGCTCGAAGACGAAGGTGGGCACGGCCGAGATGCCGAGGCCGCGCATGCTCTCTTCGAGCTGCGCCACCGTGGCCGCATCCGCGGCCTGCGGCCAGTCGCGCACGCCGCAGCGCCCGGCGATCTCCTGCAGCACGGTGGCGTCGCCCACGTCGCGCGCCTCCTCGAAGTAGGCGCGGAACAGCGCGTCCACGACGGCGTTGCCCAGCCCCTGCTTTTGCGCGAGCTCGATCAGCTGGTGCGCGCGCGTGGTGTTGGGCGTGCGCGCGATGCGGTCGAAGGCGAACGCGATCCCCTCGCCGCAGCCCTCCTTCGCCACCCGGGCATCCAGCGTGCGCGCGTGTTCGAGCGATCCGAACTTCGCCTTGCGGTATTGCTCGCGCGGCACGCCGCCCGCGGGCATGTCGGGATTCAGCTGGAACGGCAGCCAGCGGATCTCCGCCTGCAGCCCCTGGATCATGGGCAGCGCCTTCTCCAGCCGGCGCTTGCCGATGTAGCACCACGGGCAGATCACATCCGACACCACTTCGATGACGAGCTTCTCCATGGCTAATCTCCGGCGATGGTCATGTTGTCCACGAGGATCGAGCCGCTCGAGCGGCCGCTGCGCACCAGCACGTCGCTGCCGATGGCGCGGATGCCCTTGTACATGTCGCGCAGGTTGCCGGCGATGGTGATCTCCTCCACCGGGAAGCGGATCTCGCCGCCTTCCACCCAGTAGCCCGCGGCGCCGCGCGAGTAGTCGCCGGTCACCATGTTGACGCCCTGGCCGAGCAGCTCGGTGACGAGCAGGCCGCGGCCGAGCTCGCGCAGCATGCCGGCGAAGTCCGGCCCTTCGGAGCGCAGCACCAGGTTGTGGTGCCCGCCGGCATTGCCGGTGGTCTTCATGCCGAGCTTGCGCGCGGAATAGCTGCCGAGAAAATAGCCTTCGACCACGCCGGCGCGCACCACGTGCCGCTCCTGCGTGGCCACGCCCTCCTCGTCGAACGGCGTGCTGGCCGATCCCTGCGGCTCGAACGGACGCTCCGCCAGGTCCACGAGCGGCGAGAACACCTGCTTGCCTAGGCTATCGACGAGGAAGCTCGTCTTCCGGTAGAGGTTGGCGCCGTTCACCGCCGAGATGAAGTGACCGAGGAGCTGGATCGCGACCGGCGCCTCGAACAGCACCGCCGCCTGGCACGTGGCGATCTTGCGCGCGCCCAGCCGCGCCGCGGCGCGCAGGCCGGCGTAGCGCCCGAGCGCCGCCGGGTCGGCGATCTTCGCGGGCAAGCGCGACGCGCTGTACCAGTCGTCGCGCTGCATGAGGCCCTTTTCCTGCGCGATCACCGAGCAGGACAGCCAGTGGCGCGAGCCGGGATGGCCGCCCATGAAGCCGAGGCTATTGGCGAACACGAACTGCGAGTGCTGCGCCGAGACGCTCGCGCCCTCGGAATTGCGGATCTTCTTCGAGGCGTCGAACGCGGCTTTCTCGCAGCGGCGCGCGAGCTCGATCGCCTCTTCCGTGGAAATCGCCCAGGGATGGAAGAGGTCGAGGTCGGGGAACCGCTTCGCGAGGCTGCCGGCATCCGGCAGGCCCGCGCAATCGTCCTCGGCGGTGTGCCGGGCGATCGCGAGCGCGGCGTCGACCGTCTGCTCGAGCGCGGCGCGCGAGAAGTCGGAGGTGCTGGCGTGGCCGCGCCGCACCTTCGGACGCTCGCCGAGATAGATCGATACGCCCACGCTGCGGTCGCGGTTGTGCTCGATGGTGTCGGGCTCGCCTTTGCGCACCGTCACCGACAGGCCGTAGCCCTCGGACACGTCGCAGTCGCAGCCGGCGGCGCCGGCGCGGCGCGCGCGCTCGAGCACGGCGCGCGCGATGTCGCGAAGCTCGTCGGCACTGCAGCTGAAGCCGGGGCGGCGGGCGCGCTCCGGCGCGGAGGACTGCGGCATGGGCGCGTTATCATAACAGCGCAATGCAACAGGACGTCGTCAGCAAGACCCGCCGCAAGCAGGAAATGACCGAGCTGCAGGCGCTCGGAGCGGCGCTTGTCGAGCTTCCCGAGTCGCAGCTGCGCGAATTCGCGCTCGAGGCGCCGCTGCGCGATGCCGTGCTGGAGGCGAAGCGCATCCGGAGCCACGAGGCGAAGCGCCGCCAGCTGCAATATATCGGCCGGCTGATGCGCGAGGTGGACCCGGAGCCGATCCGCTCGCGGCTCGCCGCGCTCGAGGGCAACTCGGCGCAGGCGAGCGCCCACCATCGACGGCTGGAAGCCTGGCGCGCGCGGCTGCTCGCCGACGACGCGGCGCTCACCGAGTTCGCCGGCGCCCATCCGGGAGCGGACGTGCAGGCGCTGCGCACGCTGATCCGCAACGCGCGCAAGGAAGCCAAGGAGCAGAAGCCGCCGCGCGCCTATCGCGAGCTTTTCCGCTTCGTAAAGCAATGCTCGGAATGAGATGGAACTGCGATCGCTCTTGAGCGCGCGCATTGCGCTCGGCGCGCCGCGCGAGCTCGGCGAAGCGCCGCACGGCCGGCGCCGCATCATCCCCATTACCGGCGGCGAGTTCTCCGGCGAGCGTATGTCGGGCCGCGTGCTCCCGGGCGGCGCCGACTGGCAGCTCGTGCGCCACGACGGCGTCGCCGAGCTCGACGCGCGCTACATGCTGCAGACGGGCGACGGCGCCCTGATCTACGTCAGCAACTTCGGGTACCGGCACGGCCCGCCCGAGGTCCTCAAAAGACTGGCGGCCGGAGAGGCGGTCGACCCGAAGAGCTACTACATGCGCACCGTCCCGCGCTTCGAGACGGGCGATGCGCGCTATGCGTGGCTGAACCGCGTCGTGTGCGTGGCAAGCGGCGAGCGGCGTCAGGCCGAGGTGGAGCTGCAGGTGTTCGAGGTCCAATGAGCGCCGAGCTCGTGGTCGGCCTCGTCTCGATCAGCGACCGCGCCTCGGCGGGCGTCTACAGGGACGAAGGCATTCCCGCGCTCAAGGAGTGGCTCTCCGCCGCGATCGCCTCGCCCGCATGGCGCGACGAGACGCGCCTCATCGCCGACGAGCAGCCCGTCATCGAGGCGACGCTCAAGGAGCTGGCGGACACGGCCGGCTGCCAGCTCGTGCTCACAACCGGCGGCACCGGGCCGGCCGCACGCGACGTGACGCCGGAAGCGACGCTCGCCGTCGCCGACAAGGTGATGCCCGGCTTCGGCGAGCAGATGCGCGCCATCAGCCTGAAGTTCGTGCCCACCGCGATCCTGTCGCGGCAGGTGGCGGTGATCCGTAAGCGCTGCCTCATCATCAACCTGCCCGGCCAGCCCAAGTCCATCCGCGAGACGCTGCAAGGCCTGCCGGACGCGCCGGGCATCTTCGCCGCCGTCCCGTACTGCATCGACCTCATCGGCGGGCCGTACATCGAGACGCACGAAGCCGTCGTCAAGGCGTTTCGCCCCAAGTCCGCCCTTCGCAAGCCATGAGCCTGGAAACGATCGAGATCGAGACCGGCGCCACGCCGGACGCGGCGGTGATCTGGCTGCACGGCCTGGGCGCCGACGGCCACGACTTCGAGCCCATCGTGCCGGAGCTGCGGCTGCCCGGGTCGCTCGCGCTGCGCTTCGTGTTCCCGCACGCGCCGGTGCGCCCGGTGACGCTGAACAACGGCATGCGCATGCGCGCCTGGTACGACATCTTCCAGCTGGGCGGCGGCCCGGAGGACGAAGCGGGCGTCCGCGCCTCGCAGGCGCTCGTAGAAAATCTCATCGAAAATGAAAACAAGAAGGGCGTGAAAACGGCTCGTATCGTGCTCGCGGGGTTCTCGCAGGGCGGCGCGATCGCGCTGCAGACGGCGCTGCGCCATCCCGCGCGCCTGGCCGGCGTGCTCGCGCTGTCGACTTATCTGCCGATCGCCTCGAAGCTCGCCGCGGAGCGCAGCGAAGCCAATCGCGACGTGCCGATCTTCATGGCGCACGGGCAGCACGACGACATCATTCCCTTGCGCAAGGCCGAGCTCTCGAGGGAGGCCCTGGCGAGAGCGGGCTACGCGGTGGACTGGAAAACCTACCCGATGCCGCACTCGGTATGCGCCGAGGAGATCGGCGACATCGCGCGGGCGCTCGTCAGGTTTCTCGGATCATCTCCCTGAAGCGCCCGATCTCGTAGTCCTCGCCGCGCTCGACGATGCCCTGCGGCAGGTACATGTAAAGGCGTCCGCCGCGCTCGCATTCGATGTTGAGCCCGGGCACGAACACCGCGGGCTGCAGCGCGATCGCCGTCTCGGCCGATCCCGGCTCCCCGCTCGGGAGCAGGATCCCGGGCACGCGGCCCGTGCCGCGCACCTCGAATTGCGCGCCGAGCGGCGCGCGAGAGAGCGTCTGGATGCCGACCCGCGCCTGCTGGCCGGAGACGCGGTTCACGCGCCGGATCATGCCCACCACCCAGTTGCTGCCGCCCTCGGGCTGCATCGCGAGCAGCGCGCCGATTTTCAGCCAGTCGCCGCGCACCTGCGGCACGGCGGCGCCGAAGCCGCCCGCGCTGACGTTCTCCACGATCCACGCTTCCGCGCCCTCGACCGCGGCGCCCGAAAGCGCGCGCACGACGCCGTCGAAGCCCTGCACGACGGCGAGGCGCGACTTCACCAGGTGGCGCGGGTGCCGGCGCTCGGGCGGGATCGGCGACCAGTACATCGCCAGGTGCTGCATGACGTCGAGCGCCATCTCCGGCTCGTAGGCCTCGCCAAGGCTCGCGCTCGCGGGAACCTGGCCGGTGGCCTCTATCTTCTGGATGAGCGCCTGCAGCGCAGCGAGCGCGCTGCCGCCGCCCAGAAAGCGCTCGGCGCCGCCGCCCGCCCCCGCGCGCGCTGCGCGCGCCGGCGCCATGGGCTTGTCGAGCGCGATGCAATACGGCAGCTCCGGCGCGGGCGCCGCAGCGAGGGCGAATCCGGCAACGAGATCGCCGATCAGCCGCTCCGCCAGCACCACCTCCTGGGGCAGCAGGCTGTCGGGCGAGCTTGCGCTGAACATGGCCGCCTTGAGGAATTCCTCGCGCGGCGACGATTCCGGCAGGCCGGCGTAGCCCGGCGCCCGGGTCGCGGCGAGCCCGCGTCCTTCGGCGAAGGCATAGGTCCTGTTCAGCATGGCCCAGGCCGCGGGATCCACCGGCCCGTAGCGCAGGTGCATCCACTTGATGTGCTGCGCCAGGCTGCGCAGCGCGCGGATGACGAGCGGGACGAGATTGGCGCGCGCCGCATCGGAGGCCTTGGAATCCTGCGCATAGCCCTCGACGCAACGCCCGAACGCGGCGCCCGCCTGGCGCCAGTATTCGTGGCAATGCATCCACAGGCGGTTCTCCTGGAAGCGCGAAGGCCGGGTCGCCGCCAGATAATCCTTGGCGAGCTTGCGCACGCGCGGCTGGGCGGCATCGTCGATCGCGAGCAGGAGCGCGGCGCGGCTGTCGAGGCGGAAGCCGGGCGCGGCGCCGATCGACTCGTGCCAATGCGCGAGCTCCTCGAGCGCCTTGAACGGATCTTGGGCCGGCAGCTGCTCGAGGATGCGGCGCGCTTCGCGCGCGTCGGCCATGGGATGGTCGGGCTTGCCGCCGCCGAAGAGCTTCAACATGCTGCGTCCCCCTCCGCCTCTCCTACTCGATCGATCGTATCATGGCGCCGTGGAGCAGACCGACGCTGCCGACGCCCTCAAGCCCGCGCTGGTTTCGGGCTACACGGTGCTGAGCAGCATCGGACAGGGCGGCCAGGCGAGGGTCTATCTCGCCGAGCGCGACAGCGACGGCCTGCGCGTCGCGCTCAAGATCCTCGAGCCGCGCCTGCGCGCGAACAGCGTTTTCCTCGAGCGGTTCGTGCGCGAATACCAGCTCATCGCGAGCCTGCAATGCGAGCACGTCGCGCGCATCTACGACCAGGGGATCAGCGGCGAGCTTCCCTACATCGCGATGGAGTTCCTGCCCTCGGGAACGCTCGCCGCGAGGATCCACGAGGGCTTGAGCTCGCGGGCGGCGCTGCGCATCGCGTCGCAGATCGCGCGCGCCCTCGACGCCATCCATTCGCGCGGCATCGTGCATCGCGACCTCAAGCCGGCCAACATCCTGTTCCGGCCCGATGGCGCGCCGGTGATCGTGGACTTCGGCCTGGCGCGCGACCTCGGCGCCGATTCGAGCCTCACGGCGCTGCACGGCCTGATCGCCACGCCGCGCTACATGAGCCCGGAGCAGTGCCGCGGCGAGGCGGTGGACGCGCGCAGCGACCTCTACAGCCTCGGCGTGATCTTCTATGAGATGCTCACCGGCCGTAAGATCTTCGACACCGAGAACCCTGCGCGCCTCGCCCAACTGCACATGAACGCGCCCCTGCCGCAGCTTCCCGAGCGCCTGGCAGGCTACCAGCCGATCCTCGACCGGCTGCTCGCCAAGAAGCCGGCGGACCGGTTCCAGAGCGCGCGCGAGCTGTTCGCGCTGATCGCCATATGAGCAAGGAATGAACAAGGAAGAGCAGCAGTACCTCGATCTTCTTGCCGAAGTGCTGCAGCAGGGCGCACGCAAGTCCGACCGCACCGGCACCGGGACGCTGTCGGTGTTCGGCCGCCAGCTGCGCTTCGGGCTGCAGTCGTCCTTCCCGCTGCTCACCACGAAGAAGCTGCACCTCAAGTCCATCCTTTACGAGCTGCTGTGGTTCCTGCGCGGCGACACCAACGTGAAATGGCTGCAGGAGCGCGGCGTGTCGATCTGGGACGAGTGGGCCGACGAGAACGGCGAGCTCGGCCCGGTGTACGGCTACCAGTGGCGCCACTGGCGCACGCCCGGGGGCGGTGAAATCGATCAGATTTCCAACGTGATTCGTTCTTTGAAGACCAAGCCGGATTCGCGCCGCCACCTGGTGAGCGCATGGAATCCCGCGGACGTCGATCGCATGGCGCTGCCGCCGTGCCATGCGCTGTTCCAGTTCTATGTCGCGCAGGGGCGCCTGTCCTGCCAGATGTACCAGCGCAGCGCCGATCTTTTTCTCGGCGTGCCGTTCAACATCGCCTCCTACGCCGCGCTCACGCTGATGATGGCCCAGGTGAGCGGCCTCGCCCCGGGCGAATTCATCCTCACGCTGGGCGACGCGCACCTCTATCTCAACCATCTCGAGCAGGCGCGCGAGCAGCTCGCGCGCGCGCCGCGCGCCTTTCCACGCCTGCGCCTCAACCCGGAGGTGAACGACCTGTTCCGCTTCCGCTACGAGGACTTCACCCTCGAGGAGTACGACCCGCACCCGTCGATCAAGGCCCCGATCGCGGTGTGACGCCGCAAGAAAAAAAAGGGCCCATCCTGTAGGGGGGAAGGACGGGCCCCGGGGGAGACGGCGTGTTGAGCTTGCGCTTGAAGCGCTAGAAGCTTCCCTTCAGCCACAGCTGCGCGAGGTACAGCGCGCCGGCTGCGGCGAACGTGTAGACGAAGAGGTCGGAGAACCGGTGGCGCGTGCGGCCGGTGCCGCGTCCGCGCGAGAACCAGGCGAGCGCGATGATCATGAGGAGCGAGCCGAGCGCGGCCGCCCCGGCGGAGAAGCTGCGCCCGAACGCATGGGCGATCCAGCCGTTCGGCGAGATCACCTTATAGATCGTCCCGCCGATGCCCGCGAGCACGAGGAGCACGAACACCAGGCCCAGGGTCGCCTGGCGCAGCGAGACGAACTCGCGCTTGAGCTCCATGGCTTAGCCCCGCACCAGCACGTCGCCGTTGATGCGGACGCGGTCGCCCAGCTCCATGGCGGGCTGCTGCGGCTGCGAGATCGTGACCAGGCGGCCGTCGTCCATCTTCACCGTGACGTCATAGAGCGCGCGCTTGCGGATTTCTGAAACCACGCCGCAGGTCTTGCAGGTTTTCACGACCGCCGGCGTTGCGGCCGGCTTCGGCAGCGTCCCGCTTACGGCGGCGCTTCCGATCAGGCCGGCGATCACTACCGCGAGGCCCGTAGCCATCCAGAGCGGATAATTCGGCGTACCGATCATCATTGGTGTTTTCTCCTGCCTCCCCGCCGCTCTCCTGCAACCGGCGTGCCAGCTCGCAATTCGGCCGCTGCGCCAAGGGGTTGGACGGCATCCGTGACAAACGCCGCTGTCGCGAACCACCCTACAAACGTCGGGGTGCGGCGACGAAGGACTTCACATTCGTGCAAGGACCTTGATCGCACTCCTGTTTCTTTGTCGCTGAAGAGCGACGTTTCCGGGCTCGCTTAACATCGGCGCCCATGCGGCTCTCCGTGCTCGACCAATCTCCGATCATCCGCGGGCTCGACGCGCCGCGCGCCATCGCCGAGACCCTGCGCCTCGCGAAGCGCGCCGATGCGCTCGGCTACGAGCGCTACTGGCTCGCGGAGCACCACGCGATTGCGGCGCTCGCCGACCCGTGCCCCGAAGTGCTCCTCGCCCGGCTCGGCGCGGAAACGGCGCGCATCCGCATCGGCAGCGGCGGCGTGCTGCTTCCGTACTACAGCGCCTTTCGCACCGCCGAGGCGTTTCGCATGCTGGAGGCGCTCTATCCGGGACGCGTGGACCTCGGCGTGGGGCGCGCGCCCGGCGGCGACCTGCGCACCGCGCAGGCCGTAGGCGGCGGGCGGGTGCCGGACGCCGAGCGCTTTCCCGAGCAGGTGTGGGAGCTCGTCGGACATCTCGACGGCACGCTGCCGCCCGAGCATCCGTTCAAGCGCGTGCGCCTGCAGCCGGAGGTGGGCGGCGCGCCCGAAGTCTGGCTGCTCGGCTCCTCCGACTACAGCGGCGCCCTCGCGGCCCAGCTCGGACTGCCGTTCGCGTTTGCGCATTTCATCAACGCGCGCGGCGGCGACGCGGTGTCCCGCTACTACCGCAGCAACTTCCAGCCGTCGGCGCGCGAGCCCTCGCCGCGCGTCATCGTGTGCACCTTCGCGATCTGCGCGGAAACCGACGAGGCGGCGGAGCGGCTGGCCGCGTCGATCGACCTGCGCCGGCTGCACATGGCGCTCAACGTCGACTCGCCCATCCCGACGACCGACGAAGCGCTGGGCCATCGCTACACCGACGAAGAGCGCCGCTATGTGATGAGCCAGCGCGCCCGGGCCGTCATTGGCGGGCCGGCGAGCTGCCGCGCGGCGCTCGAGGCGATGGCAGAGCGCTACGGCGCCGATGAAGTGATGCTGCTGACGATCACCGGCGACTACGAGTCGCGGCTGCGCTCCTACGAGCTACTCGCGCAGGCGTTTCAATAGCTCGGCGATGTCGTCGTGGCCGCGGCTGCGCGCGTAGTCCTCGGCGCGCTTGCCTTCCCGGTTCGGCGCCGCGGGCGCCAGCGTGAGCGGCACCAGGAGCTCGACCATGTCCGCATAGCCGCCTTCGGCCGCGCCGTGCAGCGGCAGGCTGCCGCGGATGTCCGGCACGTTGGCATCCGCGCCGGCCTCGATCAAGCGCCGCGCGGTCTCTACGTTGCCGGCGAGCGCCGCCCAGAAGAGCGGCGATTCGCCTTCGTCGTTGCGCACGCGCGGTTCGGCGCCGGCACGCAGCAGCACGTCGGCAAGCGCCGGATCCACGTGCAATGCCGCGTAATGCAGCGCGGTCTCGCCGTGGCCCGAGCGCGCACGCAGGCTCGCGCCCGACTGGAGCAGCGCCTGCACCAGCCCCTTCATGCCCTTTTCGATGGCGCGGTGAAGCGGGGTCTCGCCTTCGCCGTCGCGCGCCTCCAGCTGCGCGCGGCCGCGCGCGAGCAGCCCCTCGGCGGCGAGCTCCTTGCCCTGCTCGATCGCCGCGAACAGCTCATCGTTGGCGGCGAACGCGTGCGTCGACACGGCGAACTGTCCGATCAGGAGGAGCGCCATCACGCCGAGGGCCTTGCGCAGCCAGCGCCGGTAAGTCTCCGCGTCGATGCGGCTGCGCAGGCGCATGCCGGCGAAGAGGGCCGCCACAGAGGGAACGCAGAACGCGCCGATGGCGGCCCAGTCGGCGGGCGCGATGGCGCCCGAAAGCGCCCACGCGGCGACCTGCGTGCTCTTGCCGAACGAGAAGCACAGGTTCAGCGCCTGGACGAGCGCCACGGGGGCGAGCCCGAGCAGCATGAAATAGACGAGCAGGACCGGCCCGGCGACATTCGCCACGGCCTCGAACACCCCGGCGGTGAAGCCGAACGCGACGCCGAAAAGCACCGGCATGCGCTGCACCGCGGGGCTGCTGCCGCGCCCGACGCGATCGAGGTTGAGGTAGAGCAGGATGACCAGCGCGAGCACCAGCACGAAGGGCTCGGGCGGGGCCGCGAGCAGGAGCTTCGTGCCGAGCCAGGCGCCCGCCGCCACGAGCAGCGGCAGGTACCAGAACCGGCGCGCCATGCCGGTCAGGCCGCCGCCGCGCAGCGCCGTGATGAGGACCAGCACCAGCGTGATGGGCGCGAGCAGCCCGATGGCGAGCTTGATGTCGATGACCAGGGCGACCAGCGGGGTGGCGACCATCGGGAAGCCGAAGCCGATGGCGCCGTGCGCGAATCCCGAAAGGAGGCAGACCAGGGCCACGAAACCCAGGGCCCAGACGCCCAGCTCAGCCGTCATGTAGCTGAATCACTACCACTTATCGATTTTGTCACAGCGCCTCGCCCCCCAGGTTCGCAACAAGTGGCTGGTTTTACTCGCAGAACGGCCGGCCGTTTCTTGACTTCGCCGGGGGTGGGGTCTAGATTGCCCCGTAGACGGCCGTCGCAGTGTGGAAAGGGGTCGTCGGGAACCACGTCATCGGTCAAATCTTCTTTCGCTCAAAAACCAAACCCTAGGAGCAACCATGAATAACGCTTGGGCAAGAACAATCTGCCGTCTGTTGATCGTGTTGATGGCCTGGACGCCGTTTCAGTACGCGCAGGCAGGGATGATCGGTACCGACCAGGTCGTGGCGCAGAGCGCGCAGGCCGACCGCACCACCGTGCTCAACTTCATCGGCCGCAACGATGTGGCGAGCCAGCTGCAGTCCTTCGGCCTCGATGCATCGACCGCGAAGGATCGCGTCGCCGCCATGACCGACGAGGAAGTGCGTTATCTCGCCGGGCGCATCGACTCGATGCCGGCAGGCGCCAGCAGCTCGGGCTGGGTCGTGCTGATCATCATCGTCGCCGTGATCTGGTGGGTCGCGACGAAGCGCTAGGTTTTCCCAACCACAAGGAGTGCACATGAAAGCATTTGTTTGCCGCCTTCTGATCGTGCTGATGGCCTGGACGCCGTACCAGATTGCCCAGGCCGGAATGATCGGCACCGACCAGGTGATCTCCACCGCCACCCAGGCAGAGCGCGGGTCCGTGCTCAACTTCGTCAGCCGCGCGGACGTCGCAGCCCAGCTGCAGTCCTTCGGCATCGACGCGTCGACCGCGAAAGACCGCGTCGCCGCGCTGACCGACGACGAAGTGCGCTACCTCGCCGGCCGCATTGACTCGATGCCCGCGGGCGCGAATGGTTCGGGGCTGCTGCTCCTGATCATCATCATCGCGGTCGTCTGGTGGGTCTGGAAGCGCTAGCGCAAGCCGGCCGCAAGGCCTTCGAAAACGCCCGCCTCACCGCGGGCGTTTTCGTTTGCGTGCTGGTCGCCGCCCTGTCCGGGTGCGCGAGCCTCGTGCCGCAGACCGCGGCGCTGCGCGAGGCGCTCCCGGAGGGCCTGCCGCGGCAGGTCGAGCTGAAGAACGTGCCGTTCTTCCCCCAGCTCGACTACCAGTGCGGGCCCGCTGCGCTTGCCACGGCGCTCGACAGCTTCGGCGCCAACGTCACGCCGGAGCAGCTGGTGCCCGAGGTCTACCTGCCCGAGCGCAAGGGCAGCCTGCAGATCGAGATGCTGGCCGCGCCGCGCCGCCACGGCATGGTGTCGTACCTGCTCGCGCCGAAGTTCGTCGACCTGATGAAGGAAGTCGCGGCGGGCAACCCGGTCGTGGTGCTGCAGAACCTGGGACTATCCGACGGCTGGCATTACGCGGTGGTGGTCGGCTACGACTACGACACCGGCGACCTGCTCATGCGCTCCGGCATCACCGAGCGCGAGCAGCTGAATTTCGCGGTGCATGAATTCGTCTGGGCGCGCAGCGGCTACTGGGCCATGGTGGCGCTGCCGCCCGATCGCATCCCCGTGACCGCCGACGAGGAACGCTACCTCGCCGCGATCGCGGCGCTGGAGCGCACCGGCGACGCGCGCAGCGCGCGCACGGCCTACGCGACCTACCTGCAGCGCTGGCCGAAGAACACCAACGCTGCGATCGGACTGGCCAACGCCTATCACGCGATTGGCGACCTGCCCGCGGCGGAAAAAGTGCTGCGCGAAGCGGCGCAGCACGCGCCCGATTCGGTCGTGGTGCTGAACAACCTCGCCCAGACGCTCTCCGACGAGGGGCGCAACGACGAAGCGCTGCCGTTCGCGGAGCGCGCCGTGGCGGCGGGCGGCCCATTCACCGAGGCCGCGCAACAGACGCGCGCGGCCATCCAGCAGAAACTTTCGGGCAAGCGGCGGAACTAGAGCGCTTCGAGGAGCGGCGGCATCGGGCAATCGAGGCAGGCGCCGATGACGCGCATGAGCTCGGCCTCGGACATGCGCACCTTGCCGTCGGCCGCGACGGCCGCGAACAGCCCGCGCATCAGCTGCGCCCGGGCCGGCCACGACAGGCCGCGCAGGCGCCCGAGCGCGGCGCTGCACGCCTCCGTGCTGAGCGCTTCGCGCGCAACGAGCACCGCATCGGGCATCTCCAGGAGCTTCGCCCCGGCGCGAAACGCCGCCTCCACTTCCTGCGCGCTGCCCGCGCCGGTCGCGGTGCCGCGCGCCAGGAGCGAGAGCACGAGCGTCGCCTCGCCGCGCAGCTGGCCGAGCGAGCTCGCCGCGCCGGCGTGCCGCCCCGGCCCCAGCGCGATCTCGAGCCACGCGAGCAGGATGAACGCCTGCAGCGAGACGCGCCGGTCGGAGCGGATCACCGCCTCCAGGCCCGAGAGCAGCATGCGGCGCGCTTCGTTCGGAACCAGCTTCAGCGTGGGCAGCGCGAGCTCGATCGCCGGCAGGCGCAATTCCGGGGACAGCGCCGTGACCTCCGGCGCGAGCTTGGCCGCGGCCTCCGCCAGCGGGCCCGCGCCTGCGGCGCGCGCAGCCGCGATCTGCTGCTCCCGCACTTCCAGATGCGCCGCCAGGAACAGCGCGAGCGTCACTGCGGGCGAGCTATCGCGCCGGCGCAGCGCTTCGCGCAGCGCGACCGGGAGCGCTTCCATGAGGCGCCGGGCGTAATCGACCTTGCCCGAATAAAGCGCGCCCACCAGCCCGAGGCTTTCTTCGGGCGTGCGCCACCAGCGGTGCGCCTGGTCCGTGGCGCGCTTTCCTTCGGCGAGCGTCGGCCGCGCCGGCGCGGGGCGATCCTCGGCGCTGGCTTTGGCGCGGCGTGCGCGGTAATCCGCCGAGGCGAAGCTCGGCAGCACGCGCCGGATGCGCTCCTCGAGCGGCGGGTGCACCGCGCCTGCGGCCGGGGCCCAGGACCTCGAGCACGCATCGAGAAAGAGGTGTGAAAGCGCGTCCGCATGGCGGGCTTTCACCACGGCGCCGGCGGCGCACGCGCGGATCTGGTCGAGCGCCCCGGCGATGCCGATCGGGTTGCCGGTGAACTCGGCGCTTGCAGCGTCCGCCGACAACGCGCTGCCGCGCGCGAGCGCCGCCTTGATCGCGCCCGCACACATGCGCCCGGCATACGGCAGCGCCGCGAGACCGCTCAGCAGCGCCACCGTGCGCAGGCCCGCCTGCGCTTCGCCCTTCACGACGCGGCTGAACTCGTGCGCCATCACGCCGGCCAGCTCGTCGCGGTTGAGCGTCTGCAGCGCCCCGCGCGTCAGCATCAGCGCCGGGCTGAGCGTTTCGGCGGTAACCACGAGCACGTTCACGCCGGGCTCGTTGTCCATGATGTACAGGGCGGGCACGGGCGTGCCGGCCGCGATGGCCATCTCCTCGGCGATATTCACCAGGCGCCGCTCCAGCGTGTCGCGCGTCTCCGGCAGGACGCGCCGCGCGCCGAGCAGCCGCGCGATGGATTCGCCGCCTTCGCGCATGCGCAGCGCCTGCCAGAGCGTCATGCCGACGACCGCGAGCACGGTGAGCAGCGCGCCCCAGAAATACAGGGCGCCCGGCACGCGCGCGCCGTAGATCTCCGGGAAACCGTAGCGCCAGACCAGCCCGAGGAGGAGGTCGACCGCGACCGCCAGGACGACGAGCGCGGCCGCGTAGAGCAGCAGCGCCGTGCCCGCGCGCCGCCGCGCGGCCAGCTGGTTCTCGAAGTAAGTCAGGCTTTTCTCCCTGCTGTTTTTTACCGGCGCTCTTACTATAGCGTATGAACCTGATGGCCCGTCTGCGGCCGCGCGCGTGCCGGGCGCTGCGCGCCGAGCCGCACGAGCTCCCCGCGCTCGGCTGGGCATTCGCGTATTTCTTTATCCTGCTGTGCAGCTATTACCTGTTGCGTCCGGTGCGCGATTCGCTCGCCGTGGAAAGCGGCACGCGCGCCTTGCAGTGGCTCTTCACCGCGACCTTCGCCGTGATGCTCGCGCTCGTGCCGGTGTTCGGCTGGCTCTGCGCCCGCCTGCCGCGCGCGAAGCTGCTGCCCGCGGTCTACGGATTCTTCGCCGCGAACCTCGCGCTCTTCTGCGTGCGCCTGGACGGTCCGCTGTTCTTCGTCTGGCTGTCGGTGTTCAACCTGTTCGTCGTGTCGGTGTTCTGGAGCTTCATGTCGGACCTCTTTACCGCCGCGCAGGCGGCGCGCCTGTACGGCACGATCGCCGCGGGCGGCAGCTGCGGCGCGGTGGCGGGGCCGCTCGTCGCCGCGACGCTGGCGGACACGCTGCATGCGCGCGGCCTGCTCGCCCTGTCGGGGCTGCTGCTCATTGGCGCGGTGGCCTGCATCGCCATGCTGGGGCGCTGGGCGCGCGCCCATCCGCGCCCGCACGAGCCGCCGCCGGCGCAGGCCATCGGCGGCTCGGTCATCGCCGGCGCCCGTGCGGCGCTCAGCTCGCCGTTTCTGCTCGCCATCAGCGCCTACCTGCTGTGCTACACGGTGCTCTCCACCGCGCTCTACTTCCAGCAAGTCGAGATCGTGCGCGCCGAGCTCCCCGACGCGGCGGAACGCACCCGGCTCTTCGCGAGCGTGGATCTCGTGGTCAATGCGCTCACCCTGGCGCTGCAGGTCTTCGGCTTTGCCCGCCTGAGCCTTGCGCTGGGCGCGGGCGGCATGCTGGCGGTCGCGCCGATCGTCTCGATCGCCGGCTTTTCCTGGCTGGGCGCCTCGCCCACGCTCGCCGCGCTGGTGGGCTTCGGCGTCGCGCGGCGGGTAAGCGAGTTCGCCATCGCCAGGCCCGCGCGCGAAGCGCTCTTCACCGTGGTGCCGCGCGAAGCGCGGTACAAGGCGAAGAACTTCATCGACACGGTGGTCTATCGCGGCGGCGACGCCTTCGCCGGCTGGGCGCTCGGCGGCTTGCCCGCGATCGCCGCGCTGGCCGCCGGCCTCTCCGCCGGCTGGCTCGCGGTGGCGCTCTACCTCGGCGCTAGAATGAAGGCGTGGACCCGCGAAGACGCGCCCTCCTCGGCGCCCTCGCCGCGCTGGCCGCCGACCCCGTGATGCCGCAGGACAGCCGCGCGAGCGTTTCCCGACCGATCGGAAAATCCGGCGAATCGCTGCCGGTGGTGGGGCTCGGCACCTGGCAGAGCTTCGACGTCGGCCGCGATGCCGCGGCGCGCGCGCCGCTGCGCGAGGTGCTGAAGGTCTTCGCCCAGGCAGGCGCCCGGGCCATCGACTCATCGCCCATGTACGGCTCGAGCGAGGCGGTCGCGGGCGACCTCGTGGCGGAGCTCGGCGTGCGCGAGCGGCTCTTCATCGCCACCAAGGTATGGACGAGCGGACGCGCCGAAGGCGTGAAGCAGATGGAGGATTCCTTCCGCAAGCTGCGCGTCGCGCGCATGGACCTCATGCAGATCCACAACCTGCTCGACATCGTCACGCACACGAAGACGCTGCAGGACTGGAAAGAGAAGGGCCGCGTGCGCTACATCGGGATCACGCACTACAGCGCCTCGGCGCATGCCGAGGTGGAGCGATGGCTGCGCAGCGGCGCGTACGACTTCGTCCAGATCAACTATTCGCTCGCCGAGCCGCAGGCCGAGGAGCGGCTGCTGCCGCTCGCCGCCGAGAAGAACATTGCCGTGCTCATCAACCGGCCGTTCGCGGAAGGCGCGCTGTTTCGCAAGGTGCGCGGCAAGCCGCTGCCGGCCTGGGCGCCGGAGATCGGCGTGCAAAGCTGGGGGCAGTATTTCCTGAAGTGGATCGTGTCGCACCCGGCCGTGACCTGCGCCATCCCCGCCACCGCCAAGCCCGAGCACATGCTGGACAACCTGGGCGCGGCGCGCGGGCCGCTGCCCGACGAGACGCTGCGCCGCAGGATGCGGGCGCACTTCGACTCGATCTAGGCGTCGAGCTCAGCCGCGGCGGTCGACGAACCGCGCCGCCTTGACATTCGCCTCGAACTCGCGCGCGAGCGTGCCCGCCTCCAGCACCACCACCTGGGGCAACAGCTCGAATTTCTCGCGCATTTCGC
Organism: Burkholderiales bacterium; assembly: GCA_036263315.1. Lineage (GTDB taxonomy): Bacteria > Pseudomonadota > Gammaproteobacteria > Burkholderiales > SG8-39 > SCGC-AG-212-J23. The sequence continues at coordinate 582 of DATAHF010000014.1, read as the reverse complement.
CCGCGACCCGGGCGGCGAGCGCCGCGGCATCGAAGCCGCGGCGCACCTCGATGGAAAGCCTGAGGAAGTCGTTGTCGCCCTCGTTCAGCGCCTCGGCGCGGAAATCGCCGATCTCCGCATGGCGGAACATGAAATCCTCCAGGTCCTGGTGCCCGAGGTTGACGCCCCGCACCTTGAAGAACCCGGTGGTCCGATGCGCATGCTTCACGCGCGGGAACACGGAGAAGGCGCCCGGCGCCGCGCCTTCGCGCTCGTCGTCGGCTTCGCTGTAGGTGACGAGATCGCCCGAGCTCCAGCGCAGGAAGGGCGTCACGTTGTTCGTGAAGAGCGAGGTCACCACGAGCGTGCCGACCTCGCCTTCCTTCACCGGCTCGAAGCTCTTCGGGTCGAGCACCTCGACGAAGTAAAGATCGGTCCAGACGCGGAACCCCGCGCCCGGGACGTCCTCGCAGCCCATCATGCCGGCCTCCGTCATGCCGAACGTGTCGACGAGCCGGCCGCCCCAGCTGCGCTCGATCTTCTCGCGCTTCGCCTGCGACACCGGCTCGGCCGAGGTCATGAGCTTGGGCACCGACAGCTCGA
>DATAHF010000013.1:0-6709 GCA_036263315.1 Burkholderiales bacterium | reverse complement strand
GTCTCGGACGAAGGGCTCTTCCGGAATTTTGCGGAAGTGATCGAGCGCGTCGGCGACGAACGCCTGCGCCTGTACCTCTATCACATCCCGCCGGTGTCGAACGTCGCGATCACGCTCGAGCTCATCGAGAAGCTCCTCACGCGCTATCCCGGCATCGTCGCCGGCGCGAAGGATTCCTCGGGCGACTGGGAGAACACCAAGGCGATGCTCGATCGCTTCAAGGACCGATCATTCGACGTCTTCCCGGGGAGCGAAGTGTTCCTGCTCGACGGCCTGCGCGCGGGCGGCAAGGGCTGCATCACCGCGACCGGCAACGTGAACCCGGGCCCGATCTCGGAAGTGTTCCGCAACTGGCGCTCGACCGAATCCGACAAGCTCCAGGCCGGCATCACCGCGACGCGCAAGATCATGCAGAAAGTGCCGATGATCCCGGCGCTGAAGGCCGTCACTGCGCACTTCGGCAACGATCCGCAATGGCGCACCGTGCGCCCGCCGCTCGTCGAGCTGACGCCGGATCAGGAAAAGCAGGTCATCACTGAGCTGAAGGGCGCCGGCTTCTCGATGCCGGGGTTGTAGCGGGCCGCTAGACCCCGGCCTGCGCGACCGGCGCCGCCGCCTCGGCGGCTCGCCCGCGATCCAGCACAAATCCCTCGTAGCCGCGCTCGGCCAGCTCGGCGCAGTGACGCGCGTAGCGCGCGAGGCCGCCCGCGTAGGGCATGAAGACCTGCGGCTTGCCGGCGACGTTCGCGCCGAAATACCAGGAGTGCTTCGCGTCAAAGAGCAGCGTCGCGCGCGCGCATTCCTGCACGTGCTCGCCCCAGGCCTTCACCGCCTCCGCTGCGGGCTCGATGGTGCGGATGTTGTTTTTCCTGAGGTGCGCGATGCAATCGGTGATCCACTCGACGTGCTGCTCGATCGCCGCGGGCATGTTGGTGAGCACCGACGGGCTGCCCGGCCCGGTGATGGTGAAGAGGTTCGGATAGCCCGCGATCTGCACGCCGAGGTAGGTTTGCGGCCCCGCCTTCCAGTCCTCGCGCAGCTTTCGCCCGCCGCGCCCGCGGATGTCCATCGCAAGGAGCGGCCCGGTCATCGCGTCGAAGCCGGTCGCGAAGACGATGATGTCGAGCACGTGCTCTTTCGTCCGCGTCTTGATGCCGTTCGGCGTGATGCGCTCGATCGGATCCTTGCGCAGGTTGACCAAGGACACGTTGGGCCGGTTGAAGGTCTCGAAGTAGTTCGTGTCGATCGGGGGGCGCTTGGCCGCATACGGGTGGTCGATGTCGGCGAGCGCCTCGGCGGTCGCGGGATCCTTCACGATCGCGCGGATGCGCGCCTTGATGAACTCGGCCGCGGTGTCGTTCGCCGCGCGGCTCGTGAGCAGGTCGTAGAACGTGCCGCGGAATTGCAGCCCGCCCGTCTGCCAGGCTTTTTCGTACACCTCCCGGCGCTCTTCGGCCGAGGCTTCCAGCGCCTTTCGCTCCGAGATGCGGAAGGCGTGGCCGTTCACGGTCGAGCGCGTGACGGCACGGATCTCGTCGAAATTCGACTTCACCCACTGCTGGAACTCGGCTTCGAGCGGGTGGTTGCCCGCGGGCACGCTGTAGTTGGCGGTGCGCTGAAAGACGGTGAGATGCGCCGCCGTCTCGGCGATGACGGGCGCGGCCTGGATTCCCGTCGAGCCGGTGCCGATCTGGCCCACGCGCTGGCCGTGGAAATTCACGCCTTCGTGGGGCCATTTACCCGTGTGGAACCAGCGCCCCTTGAAATCGGCGAGGCCGGAAATGGCCGGCACATTCGCGGTGGAGAGACAGCCGACTGCGGTGATGAGCCAAGTCGCGGAGAAGCGCTCGCCCGCCTCGGTTTCAAGGTTCCAGCGGTTCGCGGCCTCGTCGTAGCGCGCCGCCGTGACGCGCGTGCCGAACTGGATGTCGCGGCGCAGCTCGAGCTTCCTCGCGACGAAATCGAGGTAGGCGCGGATCTCCGCCGGTCCCGGATAGCGCTCGGAGGATTGCCACTCCTGGTAGAGCTCCTTCGAGAAGAAATACCGGTACGCGTGGCTCTCGGAATCGCAGCGCGCACCGGGGTAGCGGTTCCAGTACCAGGTGCCGCCCAGGTCGCCGCCCGCCTCGAGCACGCGCACTTTCAGCCCAAGCCGGTCGCGCAGCGCGTGGAGCTGATAGAGCCCCGCGAAACCGGCGCCGATGACGATTGCGTCGAAAGGCATGCGGAGATTCTAATGGCGTTCCATGACTATGGTTCCGATCCTCCTGCTGCTTGGCGTGAGCACTGCCGCGATCGCCCAGGAAATCCCTGCAGCCGCGCCCAATTGCAGCTTGACCGTGCCGCCCGAGGCGGCCGCGAAGGGCCTCTATCCGCCGCGCGGCCTGCCGGCGCGCCTCTTTCCGGTCAATCCCGGCGCGCGGTACACGGGATGCCAATGGCTATGGGTCGCCTACGGCACGCCGATCACGCCCTGGGATTACGCATCGGTGACCTACTACGAAGCGGGCGCGCCCCGCCTCCAGCGCGTGACTTATCCGCCGCTGCCCGTCCAGACCACGGTGCAGACCTGCGTGTTCGGCGCCGACGGCGCGGCGAAGCGGCTCGTCGAGGGCAACGACTGGCAGCACGAGTGCCCGAGCGTGCAGCGGCTGCGCGAGCGGCTCCTCCTCACGCCGGAGGAAAACGCGGTCTGGGACTTCTTCTGACCGCCTAGAATACGGCCATGCCCACTGCTCTCATCACCGGCGCCGGCCGCGGCATCGGCTTCGCCACCGCGGCGGCGTTCGCGAAGGCGGGTTGGACGGTTTTGGGTCTCGACCGGGAATTTTCGGATTTCCCGCACGGACAGAAAATCCAGTACGACCTTCAAAACCTCGAGGGCATCCCGAATCTGATCGCCTCGCTCGGCGAGCTCGACACGCTGGTGAATAACGCGGGCGTCCTACATTGCGACCCGTTCGGCGAGATCCCGGAGAAGCACAAGCGCGAGATCCTCGCCGTGAACCTCGAAGCGCCGGTCGCGCTGATCGAGGCGCTCTCGCCGCAGATGAAACGGAAAAAATCCGGCCGCATCGTCAACCTCGCCTCGGTCGCGGCTTTCACCGGGCATCCGGACCTCTGGTACGGCATCACCAAGGCGGGCGTGCTCAACCTCACCAAGGCCTGGGCGCGCGAGCTCGGCCCGCACGGCGTGCTCGTCAACGCGGTCGCGCCGGGCCCGACGCAGACGGCGATGTACGAGCAGCTGCCGCAATCGCGCAAGGACGGCGTGATGCGCTCGGTTTACTCAGGCCGCGTGTGCATGCCGGCCGAAGTGGCCGGTGCGATTCTCTGGCTCGGCAGCGCCTGCCCCGCTTACGTGAACGGAACGACGCTCGACGTGAACGACGGCTCCTATCCACGCTGACCCCGCTGATGGCGCAAACGCTCAAATCCATTCTTTCGGCCGGCGAGTTCATCGTCGCGCCGGGCGTGTTCGAGATGTTCTCGGCGAAAATCGCCGACCGCCTGGGCTTCCAGGCGTTATATATGACTGGCTACGGCGTCTCGGCCTCGCACCTCGGGCTCGCCGACGCGGGCCTCGTCACCTACCGCGACATGGTCGAGCGCGCGCGCACCATCGCGCAAGGAACGAAGACGCCGCTCATCGCCGACGCCGACACCGGCTTCGGCGGCCTCTTGAACGTGCGCGAGACGGTGCGCGGCTACGAGGCGGCGGGCGTACAGGCGATCCAGATCGAGGACCAGGAGATGCCGAAGAAGTGCGGCCACACCCCCGACCGGCGCGTGGTGCCGCTCGCCGACGCGGTGAAGCGCATCGAAGTGGCGGTGGAAGCGCGCCGCAGCAAGGATTTCCTCATCGTCGCACGCACCGACGCGCGCACCGCGCTTGGCCTCGATGAGGCGATCCGCCGCGCCGACGCATTCGCTGCAGCGGGCGCGGACATCCTCTTTGTCGAGGCGCCCGAGTCGGAGGACGAGTTCCGGCGCGCGGGTGAGGCGCTCTCGAAAAAGGCGTGGCTGCTGGCCAACATGGTGCCCACCGGCCGCTCGCCGGTCGTGTCCGCGGAGAAGCTGAAGTCATACGGCTTTTCGATCGCGATCTATCCGAGCGCGGGCATGGGACCGGCGTGCGCCGCGCTCCAGGCTTCCTACGAGTTTCTGCTGAAAAACGGAACTACCAGGGATTCCGGCGTCAAAAGCTTCAACATGAAGGAAATGCACGAGCTGGTCGGCTTTCCCGACGTCTGGGACTTCGAGAAGAAGCACGTGGAGCGAAAGCAAGGAAAATGAGGAGCGGCCGCACGCTTTTCGACAAGATCTGGGACATGCACGTCGTCGACGAGCTGGGCGACGGCATGCAGCTCCTTTTCGTCGACCGGCACGTGATCCATGAGCTCTCGGGCTACCGCGCGCAGGAGGTGATCGGCAAGCGCGGCCTCAGGATGCGCAATCCCGAGCTCGCGGTGGGCTCGTTCGACCACGTCGTCTCGACCGCGCCCGGCGCTCGCGGCGGCAACAACGCCAACGCCGAACGCATCATCTCGGGCTTTCGCGCCGAGAGCCGCAAGTCGGGGATCCGCCTGTTCGATATCGGCGAGGACGGCCAGGGCATCGTGCATGTGATCGGCCCGGAAACCGGCTTCACGATTCCGGGGACGCTGCTGGTCTGCGGCGACAGCCATACCTGCACGCACGGCGCGCTCGGCGCAGCCGCCTGGGGCATCGGCACCACTGAGCTCGTGCACGTGCTCGCGACGCAGACGGTCGTGCAGCAGAAGCCGAAGACGATGCGTATCGACTTCCGCGGCACGCCCGCGAAGGGCGTCACCGGCAAGGACCTGATCCTCGCGCTCATCGGCAAGCTCGGCACCGCGGGCGGCATGGGCTACGCGGTCGAATACGCGGGCGAGGCGATTCGCGGCCTCGACATGGAAGGCCGCATGACCGTGTGCAATCTCTCCATCGAATTGGGCGCCAAGGTCGGCATGGTGGCGCCCGACGAAAAGACCTACGCGTATCTCAAGGGCCGGCGCCTCGCGCCTTCGGGCGCCCGCTGGGACCAGGCGCTCGCGCACTGGAAAACGCTGCCGAGCGACGCGGGTGCGAAGTTCGATGCCGAGCATGCGCTCGACTGCGCCGCGCTCGCTCCGCAGATCACCTGGGGCACCAGTCCCGAGGACGTGATCGGCGTGGACGGCACGATTCCGGACAAAAAGCCCGACGCGCTCGCCTACATGGGCCTCGAGGCCGGCAAGCGCATCGCCGGCACCAAGGTCGACCGCGTCTTCGTCGGCTCGTGCACCAACTCGCGCCTGCCGGACCTGCGCGCCGCCGCCGCGATCGCCAAGGGCCGCAAGGTGGCGAAGCACGTCGAAGCGTGGGTCGTGCCCGGCTCCTGGCGCGTCAAGCAGGACGCCGAGGCCGAGGGCCTGCACGAGATCTTCCAGGCCGCGGGCTTCCAGTGGCGCGAGGCCGGCTGCTCGATGTGCGTGGCGGCAAACGGCGACTACGTCGCGCCGCTCGCGCGCTGCGTCTCGACCTCAAACCGGAATTTCGTAGGACGCCAGGGCCCCCAGGCGCGCACGCATCTCGCGAGCCCTGCGATGGCGGCGGCCGCGGCGATTGCCGGGGAAATCACGGACGTGAGGACCCTCTGACGTGAACAAGTTCGAAACCCTCAAATCGGTCGCGGCGCCGATCCCGCAAAAGAACGTCGACACGGATTACATCATCCGCATCGAGCGCTGCACCGGCACGCCGCGCGAGGAGATCGGCAAATACGCCTTCGAGATGGCGCGCTTTCGCCCCGACGGCAGCGAGAACCCGGAGTTCGTGCTCAACCAGCCGCGCTACCGCGGCGCGAAGATCCTCGTCTGCGGCGAGTTCTTCGGCACCGGCAGCTCGCGCGAAATGGCGGTGTGGGCGCTCGCCGGCATGGGCATCCGCGCGCTCATCGCGCCCTCGTTTGGCCAGATCTTCTACGGCAACTGCTTCCAGAACGGATTGCTGCCGATCGTTCTGCCCGCGGCGGAAGTCCAGGCATTGATGGAGCAGGCGGAATCGAGGATCGAGTTCAAGATCGATCTCGAACAACAGCTGATCAACGGAGAAGTCCGCTTCGAGATCTCGCCGCGCCGCAAGAAAATGCTGCTCGAGGGCCTGGACGAGCTCGGCCTCACCCTCGCGCTCGAGCCCAAGATCGCCGCCTTCGAGGCCGCCGACCGCGCCCGGCGGCCGTGGATTTACCCGACTACTTGACCCGGTAGACCTCGTCGAAGAACTTGCCGCGCGCGGCCTCGACGGCCGCGCGCTTTTTCTCGAGCTGCGCGGTGAGGATGGCGTGATCCTCGCCCTTCTCCCAGCGCACCTTGAACACGTGCCGGTCCTTCTCGCCCTTCTTGCGCGCGCCGATCGTCTCGGTCGCCTCGGCAAGCGGCGCGCCCCAGCGCGACTTGAGGACCGCCTTCACCTTGTCCACGTCCTTGATGTCGAAGCGCAGGTCGAAGGCACGGATGATGCCGGCCTTGAGGTAGAAGGTGACTTTCGCCTCGACCCCGCCCAGCTGGATGAGGGCGTCGTCACAGCGCCGGTCGGCCGCGTCGGTGCGCCACTCGAGCTCCTTGCAGTGCACGCTCGGGAAGGCCTTCTTGACGTCGATCTCCTTGCCGCCGATCGCCACGCCGTTCACGTCGTAGGCGAGCGC
>DATAHF010000012.1:0-6084 GCA_036263315.1 Burkholderiales bacterium | reverse complement strand
ATCGCGGGCCGCTCCTCGCCAGCCTGGAGCGGCGGCTTTTCCTGAGGCGGGGACTTTCGCTCGGCGCGCTCTCGCTCCTCGCCGGCTGCGACCTGACCGACGACGAGAGCGTGCAACGGGTGCTCACAGCGATGTCCCGCTGGAACGACCGGGCGCAGGCCTGGCTCTTCGATCCCAAGCGCCTCGCGCCCGAATTTCCCGAAAGCATGATCACCCGGCCCTTCCCGTTCAACGCGTTCTACGCCGAGGACAAGGCGCCGGTGGTCGATCCGGCGGGCTACAGGCTCGAGGTGGGCGGCCTCGTGCGCGAGAAGAAGGCCTGGCGCCTGCCGGAGCTTTACGCGCTGCCCGAGACCTCGCAGGTGACGCGGCATATCTGCGTCGAGGGCTGGAGCGCGATCGGCAAGTGGAGCGGCGTGCGCTTCTCGGACTTCCTGCAGCGGATCGGCGCCGACCTCGGCGCCCGGTACGTCGGCTTCAGGTGCGCGGACGACTACTACACGGGCATCGACATGGCCACGGCGCTGCACCCGCAGACGCTCCTCGCCTTCAAGTACGCCGACCAGGTGCTGCCGGCGAAGTACGGTTTTCCGATGAAGCTGCGGATGCCGACCAAGCTCGGGTTCAAGAATCCGAAGCACGTTGTAGCGGTTTTCGTGACAAACGAGGACCCCGGCGGCTATTGGGAAGACCAGGGCTATAACTGGTTCAGCGGTTCGTAGGCAAACGGCGTCGCATCCGCCCCGAACGGGCCACAAAAATGTGACCTTCGGGGTTGTTGATGCCGGCCCAAGCCGCTAGTCTGCGGCCCCAAGGGATCGTCATTTGAATTTCGCTTCGAAGCGCTGGCGCGCGCTTTATCTCCTCGTCCCGCTGCTCGTGATCGTGGCGGCGCTGCTCGCCCTCGTCGAGGCAAGCATGGAGACGCTCTCGGCCGGGCGCGCCTACGTCGCCGGCGAAGGACTGTGGTCCAAGGCGCAGAAGGACGCCGTCCACCACCTGCTTTTCTACGCGCGCTCGTTCGACGAGCGCGACTGGCAGCGCTACCAGCAGGCGATCGCGGTGCCGCTCGGCGACCGCAAGGCGCGCGAGGCGCTCGAGCGGGCCGAGCCCGACTACGCGGCGGCGCGGGCCGGCTTCATCGAGGGGCGCAACCACCCCGACGACGTCGACTCGATGGCGCGGCTTTTCGTGCGCTTCCGCGGCGCGAGCTACGTCGCCAGGGCCATCTCGATCTGGGCCGAGGGCGACCAGCGCATCGGCGAGCTGCGGGCGATCGCCGCCCGCCTGCACGGCGAGATCCAGGGCACGCGCGACCCCAGGCGCATCGGCGGGCTGCTCGACGAGCTGCATTCGGTCAACGCCGCGCTCGAGCCGCTCGAGGACTCGTTCTCGTTCACGCTCGGCGAGGCCTCGCGCTGGATGCGCGAGGTGCTCTTCTACGTCATGCTCGGCGCCGCGGCGCTGCTCGTGCTCGCCGCCGCGCTCGGCACGCGCGCGCTGCTGCGCCGCGCCGACCTCGCGGAGACCGGCCGGCGCGAAAGCGAGGAGCGGCTGCTCCTCATGGCCAACACCGTGCCGGCGCTCATCGCCTACATCGACCGCGACCAGCGCTTCCGCTTCTCGAACCGCACCTACGGCGAATGGTTCGGCCTGCCGCACGAGCAGATGGTCGGGCGCACGCTGCGCGAGGTCTCCGGGGACAAGGTGTACGAGGAGCTGCGCGGGCACGTCGAGCGCGTGCTCTCGGGGCACCCGGTCGAGTTCGAATACTCGCTCGGCGAGGGCGAATCGGCGCGCCACCTGCAGGTGGCCTACGCGCCGCACCTCGATCACTCGGGCGAGGTGGTCGGCTTCTACGAGCTCGCGAGCGACGTCACCGCGCTCAACCGTGCGCGGCAGAACCAGCGCGAGGCCTCGCGCGAGCTCGCCGCGGTGGCGGCGCGGCTCGAGTTCCTCGCCCACCACGACTCGCTCACCGAGCTGCCCAACCGGGTCATGCTGCAGGAGCGCCTGCGCCAGGCCGTCTCGCTCTCGCGCCGGCACCACAAGCAGCTCGCGCTCCTTTTCGTCGACCTGGACCAGTTCAAGAACGTAAACGACTCGCTTGGCCACGGCGTGGGCGACGACCTGCTGCAGCTCGTCGCCGGGCGCCTGCGCGAGTGCGTGCGCCAGGAGGACCTGGTGGCGCGCCTCGGCGGCGACGAATTCTGCATCGTGCTCCAGGACCTGAACGAGCCGCGCGAGGCGGCCACCGTCGCGCAGAAGCTCCTTGCCGAGCTGGGCGAGCCCTATCGCATCGGCGAGCACGACATCTACGTCGGGGCGAGCATCGGCATCGCCTGCCTGCCCAATGACGGCCACGACATGGAGACGCTGCTCAAGCACGCCGACATCGCCATGTACCGCGCCAAGAACCAGGGGCGCGGCAACTTCCAGTTCTACTCGCCGGCGGAAAACCGTGGCGCGATGAGCGCGGTGGCGATGACCTCGAGCCTGCGCCATGCGCTCGCGCACGGCGAGTTCGCCCTGCACTACCAGCCGCGTGTCGACGTGCCCTCGGGCCGCATCGTCGCGGTGGAGGCGCTGCTGCGCTGGAACCATCCGGAGCAGGGACTGCTCATGCCCGACCAGTTCGTACCCTTCGCCGAGGACAACGGCCTGATCGTCCCGATCGGCGAGTGGGTGCTGCGCGAGGCTTGCGCGCAGGCACGCCGCTGGACCGAGGCGGGCTGGGGCCGCATCAGCGTCGGCGTCAACCTCTCGATGCGGCAGCTGCGCAATCCGGAGCTGATCGAGCAGGTGCGCGCCGCGCTGGAAGGAAACGCGTTGCCGCCGTGGCGCCTCGAGCTCGAGATCACCGAATCGATGGCGATGCAGGCGCCCGAGCACACGCAGCGTGCGATGCGCGCCTTCGCCGACCTCGGCGTGCGCATCGCGCTCGACGACTTCGGCACCGGGCACTCCGCGCTGCACTACCTCAAGCGCTTCCCGGTGAACGTGCTCAAGATCGACAAGGCGTTCGTGAACGGCCTGCCGGGCGACCGGCACGATGCGGCCATCGCGCGCGCGGTCGTCGATCTCGCGCGCGGGCTGGATCTGGAAGTGGTCGCCGAAGGAGTGCGCCAGGCCGCGCAGCGCGACTTTCTGCTGGGCGTCGGATGCCGACTCTGCCAGGGCGATCTCTTTGGCGGGCCGACCAGCGCCGCGGATCTCGAGCAACGCCTGAGGGGCGGGCTCGCCGCGTAAAGGAAAAAGGCTCGCCCGCTGGGGCGAGCCCTGTTTCCACGAACGTTGTTACCGCGGACTGCCGCGCGCGAGGCGCGCGTCGTTGTCGATGCAGTTGGCCCTGGCCGATCCCGTCAACCCCGCGCAGGCCACTTGCGCCGGATAGACCGTCGGCGCGCCGGTCACATCGGTGTTGGTCGCCAAGCCGGGCCCGGTCACCGTCGGTGGGCCGCCGCTGCCTGCTCCGGTGCCCGAGGAGGCGTCGGCGCTGCCCGCGGGGCCCGCCGCCGCGCCGCCGGGGGCTGCCGCTGCCGCAGCGCCCGTGCCCGCGGCCCCGGTTCCACCCGTGCCGCCAGGCGCCGCCGCGGCGGCTGCGCCCGTACCCGCGGCTCCTGTACCCGCACCCGTGCCAGCCGCGCCTGCGCCCGCGCCACCGGCGGCCTGGGCGAATGCCGCGCCGCTTGCGAAGGCGCTTGCGGCGATAAATGCGACTGCTGTCCATCTGACTCTTGTCATGGGATCTCCTTGGTGATTTTGCGAAGCGGCGAACGGATTCGCCGGTCCTCACGGGCGCGCAAGCGCCGTGCCGAGAAGCGCTTGTTCTGGAATCAGCGGCTTGGCAATCGCGCCGGGCGCGCGCTGTCGGGCAGCGAACGGCCTAGAGCACGAAATCGTAAGTGACGGTGCGGACCGGTCCGGCAGGTCCCGGCTTGACGATGAGCGAGCGGTCGGCGCCGCGCGCTTCGCCGGGAAAATAGAGCTGCGTGGTGAGAAGCGGCCCGCCGCGCGTTTGCGTCTTCACGTGGATGTGGCGCGGCCGGCCCATGTAGGGCGGCGGCAGGTTGGTCTCCAGCCGATAGCGGCCCTGCGCGTCGGTCTCGACGATGCCTCGGTAGCGGAAGCCGAGCGCGTCGTATTCGCCTTTGTCGTTCGCATGCCAGAAATCGAGCTTCACGCCGGCAAGCGGCCGGCAGGCGCTCATCGAGAGCACGAGCCCCGTCACGATCAGCTTCTCGGCGGTCGAATTCGCCTCCACGAGGCTCGCCTTGAGCGGCGCGCCCGGCTTGTAGAACGGGCCTTCGATGTCTTCCGGCGTGGGCAGGCCGCAGGATTGCTGCGCTCGGCCCACGAGGGGATACGCGAGGCCCGCGAGGATGAGCGCCCGACGGTGCATGGTCAGCCTTTCACGCAGAGGACCTGCTTGAGAACGTGTACGACCTCGACCAGATCCGTTTGGTTCGCCATCACCTCGTCGATGTCCTTGTAGGCGCCCGGAATCTCATCGAGCACGCCTTTGTCTTTGCGGCAGATGACGCCTTCGGTTTGCTTCTCCAGATCGGCGATCGAGAATTTCTTCGTCGCCTGGTTGCGCCCCATTTGCCGCCCGGCGCCGTGCGCGCACGACTGGAAGCTCTCGGCGGCGCCGCGGCCGCGCACGATGTAGCTGCGCGTGCCCATGCTGCCCGGAATGATGCCGAGCTCGCCCGCGCGCGCGCGGATCGCACCCTTCCTCGTGAGCCACACATCCTCGCCGTAGTGGCGCTCGCGCTCGACGTAGTTGTGGTGGCAATTGACCGCCTCCTCCGTGACCTCGAAGAAAGGCAGGTGGCGCCTCATCGCGCCGAGCACCAGATCGAGCATCTCCTCGCGGTTCGCGCGCGCATAGTCCTGCGCCCAGCCCACTGCCTCGACATAGTCGTCGAAGTGCTGCGCGCCCTCGCGGAAGTAGGCGAGGTTGCGGTCGGGGAGATGGATCTGATGCTTTTCGGCGTCCTTTTTCGCCAGCTCGATGAAGTACATGCCGATCGCGTTGCCGATGCCGCGGCTGCCCGAATGCAGCATCACCCAGACTCGGTTCGATTCGTCGAGGCAGAGCTCGATGAAATGGTTGCCGCCGCCGAGCGTGCCCATCTGGCGGGCCCAGCTCGAGTTCTTGCCCATGCGCTTCTCGACGCCGGGATGCTTTTGAAGAATGGGGTTCAACGTTCTCTTGAAGGGTCGGGCCGCATCCGAGGCCTCGTCATGCTGGTTGAACCCCACGGGCACATCCCTGGAGATTTGCGCAAACACGCTCTTCAGCGTCTTTTCTTCAAGCTGGTTTGCGGAAAGAGACAAGCGGCTGGCGATCATTCCGCAACCGATATCGACCCCGACGGCGGCGGGAATGATGGCCTTCAGCGTCGGGATGACGGAGCCTACGGTCGCCCCAATCCCGAGGTGAACGTCGGGCATAGCGGCGACGTGGTGATGGACGATCGGGAGCTGCGAGAGGTTGACGAGCTGCTGGCGGGCGGAGGGCTCCAGTTCCTCGGTATAGACCTGGACCGGAACCAAACCTTCGCGGATCTGCTGCTTGACGGGCATGTGAACCCCCTGCGTATTCGGTTAACGGATGCGCCGGAGAGTTCCCGGCGCAGACGGAGTTGCAGCTAGCGTGGTGCTAGCGCTGAAAGCCGTGTTCCGTTGCCGACTAACGCGAAGCGATTCATGACAGACCGAACTATACGCCCAACCCCAGCAGCCGCGCGGCGTTTTCCTTGAGGATCAGCGGCCGCACCTCGGGCTTGATCGGCAGCTTGTCGAAGTCGGCCATCCAGCGCTCGGGCGACATGACCGGATAGTCCGAGCCGAAGAGGATCTTGTCTTTAAGGAGCGTGTTGGCGTACTGGACGAGGATCGGCGGGAAGTACTTGGGCGACCAGCCGGAGAGATCGATGTACACCTGCGGCTTGTGGGTCGCGACCGACAGCGCCTCCTCCTGCCAGGGGAACGACGGATGGGCGAGGATGATCGGCATGTCCGGGAAATCGGCCGCCACATCGTCGAGCAGCATCGGATGCGAGTACTTGAGGCGGA
>DATAHF010000011.1:0-14587 GCA_036263315.1 Burkholderiales bacterium | reverse complement strand
GCTGGAGAAGCGCGAGCTGGGCGCGCTCTGGAACGTGGCCAACGAGATCGAGCCCTGGTACCCGCAGCCGAAATCGGTGCCGATCCACTGGAAATGGCGCGAGATCGAGCCGCTCGTGCGCAAGGCGCCCGAGCTCGTGAGCGCGGAGAAAGCCGCGCGGCGCGTCGTCATGCTCGTCAATCCGGGCCGCAAGGAATGGAGCGCGGCCGCGGGCCTGCTCTATACCGGCGTGCAGATCATGAATCCGGGTGAATTCACCTCCGCACACCGCCACCAGGCCTCCGCCCTTCGCTTCGTCATGGAAGGCAAAGGCGCCTACACCGTCGTAGACGGCGAGCGCCTCGAGCTTGGCGCCCGCGATTTCGTCCTGACGCCGAACGGCACCTGGCACGACCACGGCGTGGAGGCCTCGGGCACGCAATGCATCTGGCAGGACGGCCTCGACATCCCGCTCATGAATTCGCTCGACGCGAACTTCTACGAGGTGCATCCGCAAACCGTGCAGACGCCCTCGCCGCTTTCGCGGGAAAGCTGGAAGAAGCCCTACTCCCCGGTGTTTTTATACAAATGGGATTCTTCCTACCGGGAACTGAAGAAAGAAAAGATCTTTGAATACAAGAACCCGCTCACCGGAGGCGCCGTGATGCCGACCATGGGGGCGCAACTCGAGCGGATTTCCAAAGAAAGCAAGTTCAAAAGAAACACAGGAAGCAGCGTCTTCCAGGTCGCCTCGGGCCACGGCTGGTCGGAGATCGGCGAGCAGCGGTTCGAGTGGCAAGAGAAGGACATCTTCGTCGTCCCCTCGTGGACGCGCTACCGCCACGGCGCCTCGAGCGAGGCCGTGCTCTTCTCTTTCAACGACTTCCCGGCGATGAAAGCGCTGGGCCTCTACCGGGAAGCAGAGGCCTAGCGCCCCGCTCACCGGGCCGAAGGCGCGAGCAACGTTTCGACGGCGACGTCGCCGGTCAGCAGGTCGTGCTGCTTCATGAGCGCGAGGGTCTTGCGGATCGAGTCCGCATCCACCTTGCGCGGCGGATCGACGAGCGGCGACATCTTGGCGAGCAGCGGTACCGGGATCTTGGTGTAGCCCGAGAGCAACTCGTGCAGCTCCTTCGTGCCCAGGTTCTTGCTCACCCAGGCGATGCCCTGCTGTAGCGCGGCATTGAAGCGCTTCACCGTCTCGGGGTTTTTCGCGAGGAAATCCTCGGTCACGACGTACTGCGCGACGGAAAGATTGGGCTGCACCTCGGTATACGGTGAGCCGATGAACTCCAGCCCCGGGTCGGGCGCGGCGATCGTCAGGAAAGGATCGACCGCGAAGACGGCGTCCACGCGCTTGCCGCGCAGGGCGTCGATCATCTGCGGAAACGGCACCTCCCGGTAGGTGACCTTGTTCGGGTCGCCGCCCGCCTTCTGCACCCACGCGCGCGCATACAGCCAGATGATGTTCTTCTGCGTATTCACCGCCAGCGACTTGCCGGCGAGGTCGGCGCCCGTCTTGATGCCCTCGCCCTTGCGAACGAGGATCCCGGCGCCGCCGGGGCCGCCCGCGCCGTCGCCGACCGCGCTCGCCGGCGCGATGATCTTGACCGGCAGGCCCTGCGCCCTCGCCTGCACCGTCGAGACGACGTTGGTGAAGGCGATGTCGTAGGCGCCGGCGACGAGGCCCGGGATGCCGAACGCACCGCCCGCGGTGGGCGCGGTGTCGATCTCCAGGCCTTGCTGCCTGAAATACCCTTCCTTGATCGCGGCGAAGAGCGGCGCCACGTCCTGGATCGGGATGATGCTCACCTTGAGCGTCTTCTTCTCCTGCGCCTGCGCGGGAACCGCGAGTACCGCAACCATGAGCAATGCGAGCAGTGTTCTCACCTGTCGTCTCCTCCCTCAAGGATTCTAATCAACGTCTCGAGCTCCAGAAAATCAGCCGGCGCTCCAGTGCATCGAACGATAGCGCAAGCGCGAGGCCCAGCGAAGCGAGCACCACCGTCCAGGCATACATGTCCTGCACGCGGAACGCGCGCTGCGCGTCGACGAGCTGCGCGCCCAGGCCGTGGGTGCCGGTGAGCATCTCCGCGAGCGTGACGAGGATGAGCCCCAGCCCGAGGCTCACGCGCATGCCCGCGAGGATCATCGGCAGGCTCGCCGGCAGGATCACCCGGAATACCGTGGCCAGCTTGCCGCGGCGGAAGGTTCTTGCCACATCGACCAGCACCGGATCCACCGTGCGCACGCCCTCGATCGTGTTGATCAGCACGGGAAAAAAGGCCCCGAGGAACACGATCGCGACCTTCATCGGCGCGCCCAGGCCGAGCAGCAGGATGAGCGGCGGCAGGAGCGCGGGCTTGGGGATCGGCCGCAGCAGCTCGAGCGTGGGCTCGAGCAGCGCGTAAGTCGGGCGGTGGTAGCCCATGGCGAGCCCCAGCAGGACCCCCGCCGCGCAGGCGAGCCCGAAGCCCGCGGCGAGCAGGCCGACCGTGGAGCCGAGCGCTTCGAGGAGGGCCGGCGAGCCGAGCACGCCCCCGAGCCGCGCCGCGATTTCGGAGGGAAACGGGCTAAAGACGCGGTTGACCCAGCCGTTCCGCGCAGCCACTTCCAGCGCGCCGATCCAGAACGCGATGAACGCTAGGCCCGGCGCCAGCGATGCGATGCGGGCTTTCATGCCGGCTGCAGCAGGCGCGTCAGGAGCTCGTGACGCAGCGCCAGGAAACGGGCATCTTCCCGCGATTCCACCGGGCGGCGCGGGCGCGGCAGCGCGTTGGCGAAAACTTCGGCAACCTCGGCCGGGCGACGCGTCAGGAGCGCGATGCGGTCGGACAGATAGACGGCCTCCTCCACGTCGTGCGTCACCAGCAGGATGGTGAGGCCGGTCTTCCCCCACAGATCGAGGATCAGGCCGTGCAGCTCCAGGCGCGTGAGCGCATCCACGGACGAGAACGGCTCGTCGAGGAGCAGCACGCTCGGCTCGGCGGCGAGCGCACGCGCGATGGAGACTCGCTGCTGCATGCCGCCGGAGAGCTCCCAGGGATAGCGCGCGCTGAAGTCGGCCAGCCCGACCATCTGCAGGAGCTCCCTGCAGCGATCCTGCGCTGAATGCCGCAGGCCGAAGCGCACGTTCTCGGCGACGGTGAGCCAGGGAAACAGCGAGCGCGAATATTGCTGAAACAGGTAGACCACGCCCTCGGGCGGTTCCCGCACGACGCGCCCGCTCAGGCGTACCTCGCCCGCCGAGGCGGGAATCAGCCCGGCGATGATCTGCAGGAGCGTGGATTTGCCGCAGCCGCTCGGCCCGACGATGGAGACGAATTCGCCCTTCGCCACGGCGAGATCGACCGAGCGCAGGGCGGCCACCGGCTCGACTGCGCCGAAGGTCTTGGCGACACGCTCGATCTCGAGGAGCTCAGCCATGGGCGGCCTGCCGCTCCAGGCCGCGGGCCCACCAGAGCGCGCGCCGCTCGAGCGCGAGGAAGAGGCGGTTCAGCAGGTAGCCGATCGCCGACAGGAGCACGATCGCCGCATACATGTCGCCCGCGCGCATGGCGTATTGCATGGAAACGATGAAGTAGCCCACGCCCTCGGAGCCCGCGAGCATCTCCGCGACCACCGTCACGATGAGCGCGATACCGAGGCTGATGCGGCAGCCTGCAAAGACGTAGGGCAGCGCGGAGGGCAGCTGGATGCCGAGCAGGACGCGGCGTCGCGGGATGCGGAAGGTCCGCGCCACGAGCAGGTGGACCGGATCGGCCGCTTTCACGCCAGCGATGGTGTTGAGCAGGATCGGGAAGAACGCCGCGATGGCGATCACGCTGACCTTCAGCGCATCGTCCACGCCGAGGAGAAAAATGAGCGGCGGCACGAGCGCGGGGCCCGGCAGCACGCGGAAGATCTCCTGCGTCGGCATGACGATCCGGTGCAGCCTCGGGGAGGCGCCCAGCAGCAGCCCCAGCGTGATTCCGGCGAACGCGGCGAGGAGAAAGCCCATCGCCATCCGGCGCAGGCTCGAGCCGAAGACCTGGCCCCATCCTTCGGCCTGGAAACCGGTGCCGAGCGCCTGGAGAATCGTGCTGACCGCGGGCCAGCTCTCGCTGCGCACCGCTCCCGATCGCACGCTGAGCTCCCAGAGGAGCAGCAGGCCGACCACCACCCCGAAACCCCTGAGCTGCATGGCAATCATTAAAATACCATCCGAAATGAGAGCGGATCGAAACGAATTGATGACCCGCATCGGACCGGGCACGCCGGCCGGCAAGCTGATGCGCAATTACTGGCAGCCCGTCGCGCTGGTCGACGAATTCGAGAATGCGGCTCGCCCGGTGTTGCCCATCAAGGTCCTGGGCGAAGAGTTTGTGCTGTTCAAAAACACGAAAAACCAATACGGGCTGCTCGACCGGCATTGCCCGCACCGCCAGGCGGACCTCGCCTATGGACGCTATGAAGACGGCAACCTGCGCTGCGTGTTCCACGGCTGGCTCTTCGACGTGAACGGCAAATGCCTGGAAACGCCGGCCGAGCCGAGGGACAGCCGGCTGCGCGAGAGCATCCGGCAGCGCACCTATCCGGTGGTCGAGCGCAGCGGCATCGTCTGGGCCTGGCTCGGCGAAGGCGCGCCCTCCGCGTTTCCGCTGCTCGACTGCTTCACGGCGCCCGACGCCTACACCTTCGCCTTCAAGGGCTACTGGGACTGCAACTGGCTGCAGGCCTGCGAGGTCGGCATGGACCCGGCGCACGCCTCCTTCCTGCACCGCTATTTCGAGGACGAGGACACCGCGGACAGCTACGGCAAGCAATTCCGCGGCCGGCCGTCGGACTCGGAGCTGCCGATCTCCAAGGTCCTGCGCGAGTACGACCAGCCCGAGATCACGGTCGCGCAGACCGACTACGGCATGCGCATCGTCACCTTGCGCCGGATCGACGAGAAGCAGACGCACGGACGCTCGACGCACGTGCTCTTTCCAGAAGCCTTCGTCATCCCGATGAACGCGGAGATGACCATCAGCCAGTGGCACGTGCCGGTGGACGACTATGGCTGCTACTGGTACTCGATCTTCACGAGCTTCACCACGCCCGTGGACAAGAAGACGATGCGCGAGCAGCGTCTCAAGACCTACCCCGCGCCCGACTACAAGCCGGTCAAGAACCGCGCCAATGGCTGGGGCTTCGATGCGGAGCAGCAGCGCAAGGCGACCTACACGGGGATGGGCTTCGATATCAACATCCACGACCAGTTCGCCTGCGAGTCGCCCGGCCGCCTTTCCGACCGCACGAAGGAGCACCTGGGCTCGAGCGACAAGGCGATCATCCTCTACCGCCGCATCCTGCTCGACGCCATCGAGAAAACCGCGCGGGGCGAGAAAACCCTGATGATGCTCGACCCCGCACAGGCCGCCGCTCTTACCGGCCCGCCCGCGGTGGACGGTATCGGCCCGACCGGCCGCTGGGAGGACTACTACAAGGAAGCCGACGCGCTGCGCCGGAACCGAGCGCCCTGGGCAGCCAAGGCGGCGTGAGTTTCGTCCCGTGAGCTTTGTCTCGGAGTACGGGCTCTGGAATGCCGCGCAGCGTGCCGCGGCCAAGCACCTGCTCGCCGAGGTGAAGGCGCGGAAGATCCAGGCGATCCGGTTTTCGTTCGCTGACCAGCACGGCATCCTGCGCGGCAAGACGATCGCGGCCCGCGCGCTCAAGTCCGCGCTGGAGAGCGGCGTCGCCATCGGCTCCACGATGCTGCTCAAGGACACCTCGCACAAGACAGTTTTCCCGGCGTTCACCCCGGGCGGGGGTATCGGCATGCCGGAAATGGAGGGCTCCGCGGATTTCCTGATCCTCGCCGACCCGGCCACGTTCCGCGTCCTGCCGTGGGCGCCGGAAACCGCGTGGGTGCTGTGCGACCTGTATTTCGCCGACGGCAAGCCGGTGCCGTTCGACACGCGCCGCCTGCTGCGCGAGGCGCTCGCCAGGCTCGGCATGGCCGGCTACGAGTTCCTCGCCGGCCTGGAAATCGAGTTCCACGTCTTCAGGATCATCGACCCGCACCTGCGCCCCGAGGATGCGGGCGGCATCGGCCAGCCGGGCACGCCGCCCGAGGTGAGCCTGCTGACCACCGGCTACCAGCTGCTGACCGAGCAGCGCTACGACCAGATCGATCCGGTCATCGAATTACTGAGGAAGAATCTCGAGCCGCTCGGGCTGCCGCTACGCTCCTTCGAGGTCGAGTTCGGCCCGAGCCAGATCGAGATCACGCTCGAGGCGATGCGCGGCATGGCTTCAGCGGACGCGATGCTGCTCTTTCGCAGCGCCGTGAAGCAGGTCGCCCGCCGCCACGGCTACCACGCGACCTTCATGTGCCGGCCGAGGCTGCCGAACGTGATGTCCAGCGGCTGGCACCTGCATCAGAGCCTTTCGAAGAATGGAAAGAACGCTTTCGTTTCGAAAACCGAGCACCTTTCTGAGCCGGGAAAGCAGTACCTGGCCGGGCTGCTGGAGCATGCGGGAGCCTCCTGCGCCTTCTCGACGCCGACGATCAACGGCTACAAGCGCTACCGTCCCTATTCCCTCGCGCCCGAGCGCGTCATCTGGGGCCGCGACAACCGCGGCGCGATGCTGCGCGTGATGGGCGGCGCGGGCGACTCTGCGACGCGCATCGAGAACCGCATCGGCGAGCCCGGCGCGAATCCCTATTTGTACTTCGCCTCGCAGATCCATTGCGGGCTGGACGGCTTGAGCCGGAAACTGCCCTTGCCGCCGCCTTCGCGAAACCCCTACGAGGACAAAGCGCAGATGCTTCCCCGGTCACTCGGCGAGGCGCTCGAGCATCTGAAGGCGAGCCGCCTGCTGCGCGAAAGCATGGGCTCGGGGTTCGTCGACTACTATTGCCGCATCAAGGAAGCCGAGATCGAGCGCTGCAAGCTTTCAAGCAGGGATGTGGACGGCCGCGAGGTCAGCGAATGGGAGCACCGCGAGTACTTCGATCTGCTCTAGCGCACCTCGAGAGCGGCGACTGGAAGGCCGCCCACGCGAAACGCGCGTTTCCCCTTCGGTCCCGGAGGAGATTGCGGCGCTGAAGAAGGCTTGCGGCCCGACTAGCGCCTATTGCGCTGGCGTGACCACCACGGCGGTGCCGTAGCACAGCACCTCGGTCAGCCCGGCCATCACCTCGGTCGCGTCGTAACGCACGCCGATGATGGCGTTGGCTTTCATCGACTGCGCGTGCTGGCGCATCTGGTCAAAGGTCTCGGCGCGCGCCTCTTCGCAAAGCTGCGTGTAGATGCTTATGTTCCCGCCAAAGAGCGACTGCAGGCCGCCGGCGATGTTGCCGACGAGGGAGCGAGAGCGCACCGTTAGGCCGCGCACCACGCCGCAGTTCTTAGTGATCCTGTAGCCCGGAAGCTCATTTGACGTTGTGATCATGGTGTTGTCCATATGTGCGCCTTTTCGTCACTGATTATTGAAGGCCCTAACCAGTCTATTTGCACGGTTTCGTGTCAATCAGAGCATCGAAGACAATTTTTGCAACGTACGTGGATGATAGTTCCCGACCATAGAGACTCGATCCATATTTGAGACGTCCATCCACTAGGAGAATCGCATAGGACGCACCATCCCCAACTTTGCCCTGACTGACGATCTGTTCTGCGTGCCTGTCACAGAATTTCTTTTCTCCAGACTTTGAGACAGCGTTAACCAGTACCGCATGACGAAATGCGTCCCACACAATGCGGGTACCCTTATCGAAGACTTGTTCACAAACCGGCGTGCCCATCCGATTGTCTTTGATACACGAGATCGAATCACGCTGAATGGGCTCATAGTCCGCCCACGTCACTGGCTTGGCACCAGCGAGCCCAAACCCAAAGACGCTGTTATCTGCGGCATGGCTGATCGAAACGGATCCAAAGGTCACACTTACTCCAATGAGGCATCCGATGACGATCCATCTCTTTGAACGAGGGTTCATTCTTGGCGAAGCGAGCGAGTCATGTAGTCGATGATCGGGAGGAGCATCGCTGCGTCGCGCTCCCGATAGGACAAAGTCACGGTAAACGAACGCGGACTTCTCCAGACCCGAAGTCCTCGAACTCTGGTTATGCCAGCACCACCAACCCCGGAATGCTGATGTTCGTGGATAAGTACATGCAATCCATTAATGATCTGCATTTTCGATCCGTACCAGTTAAGCATGCGGACTCCCAGCGGCTTTAGCGGAATTTCGGCAGCTTTTCGAAGAGCGACATCGATCTCTGTCAGATCCGTAGGTGAAACCTGGCGCGCTTCAGCTTGTGTGAGCGTGTTGTCGGGATAAAAGCGAGAGTTAATCAGCGCCATCGTCTTGCCACCGTCGTCATAAAGATTTGCAGCAAAAGTGAGCGTCGACTCGGAAAGTCGAAACCCTTTCGCCTCAACAAACGTGTCGATTGTTGTTCGCTGATTCCCTGACAGAACCACCCAGTTCTTAGGAACCTCTATAGAAGCCCCGTTGCCCAAAGGGACGCGCGCAAAATTGGACCCGCTTAAGACTTGCGTGGCGACGATGCTGAGAAGCAGTCCCCCAAGAGCGCAAGAAATCCATTTCCTACGACCCGCGAGCATCATTGCGCCGCCGACTCCTTCTGCTTTTCGCCTCTAGAAAGAATCCAATAGGACACGAAGGCTACAAACGTTAAGGCGGTGTGTGTCTTGCTCGTGCTCCCGAGCGCGGTGAACAAAAGGATGTTGCATATCCAGAGACCGGCGCAAGTTGCGATTGCCGGCCACTTCTTCATCGGACCTTTCAGAATGGCGTATCGAATGACGAGGGGAGGAGCAAGACCAATTCCCCAAGTGATCAGGAAGCTTACTAGGATAGTTGCTATATCAAGCTGCATGTTTCCCCCCGGAAACAACCAGATCAGCTGAGATCAAATCATAGACCTCGCCGCTCATTGCCGCTGGCAGATGCTCGCAGCGGTCAGGCAATCCTTACAAGATAAGGTGCTCCTTCCAACGGTTTCCTGGATCTGGAGGACGTACTACTGGCGGTTCGCCGGCTCCATGCCGTTCTGCCTGATCGCCGAGACCGTGCCCGAGGAGGTCAGGAACGCGATCAGCTTCCTGCCCGCCTCGGTTTCTTTCGAGCCGGCGACGATCGCGGCGGCGAACATCTGGATGAGCTGGACCTCCCTCGGGATTTCGCCCGCGTAGCTCAGGCCCTGGACGTGGATGAGCTCGCTCACCGGCTGAACGGCGAGCGCGGCCTCGCCTTTCACGACGAGGTCGGCCGACTGCGAGCCGCGCGGCATGACGCGGACCTTGATCTTGTCGGAGACCCCCAGCTTCGGGAACACCTCCTGCATGAGGAAGATCCCGCTCGTGCTCGCCGGCACCGCGACCAGGTTGGCGCCGATCAGCGCCTGCCTGAAGCCTTCGATCGTGCTCACATCGGGCTTCTTCGCGCCCGCCCTCACCGCGACGCCGATGGCGGCGGTGGCGAGGTCGGCGTCGGTCCCCGCGGCGATGCGGCCTTCCTTCATGAGCTCGCTCAGTCCCTCGCGGGACATGATGACGACGTCGACCGCGACGCCGCGCGCAAGCTGCGCCGCGATCGTCTCCGGCCCCTTGCCCTGCGAGGCGCCCGAGAGCGTGGTCACCTTGAGGCCGGTGCCCTTCTCGAATTCAGGAAGGACCTGCCGGTAGGCGGTCGAAAAGCCGCCCGAGATCATCACTTTCAATTGCGCGGCTGCCGCCATCGGAAAGAGAAGAAGCAGGGAAAACAGAATTCCGGGAACGACGCCCACACTATTTTTTCCGGCCGAATTTGCCGACGAGCTTCGCCTTCGCGATCGTGTTGCCGTTCACCATGTAGCCGGCGAGCGAGGCGGTGCCCCCGCTCGGGTCGAGCTTGTCGACCTTGAGCGCGTAGAGCGTGAAGACGTAGCGGTGCGGCTTGTCGCCCACTGGCGGGCACGGGCCGCCCCAGCCGGGGCCGCCGAAGTCGGTGTTGACGTGCACCGCGCCCGCGGGAAGCCCCGAGCCGTCCGCCCTGCCCGCGTCCTTGGCGAGCTCGGTGACGCTCGCGGGAATGTTCAGCACCAGCCAGTGCCACCAGCCGGCGCCGCCGGTGGGCGCATCGGGATCGTGGCAAAGAAGCGCGAAGCTCTTCGTGCCCTCGGGCGCGCCCGACCACACGAGCGCGGGCGAGAGGTTCTGCCCGGTGCAGCCGAAGCTGTTGAAGACGTGCTCCATGCCGATCGTGCCTTCGCTGCGGAAATTCGGGCTTTTCAGGGTGAAAGCGCCCTTCCTTTTCTTCGCCATGGTTCTCTCCTTAGTTGTCCGGCAGCGTGAAGAGCTCGTGCTCGACGGTCACGCCCTTCAGCCGGTGCTTGCCCACCGAGACGAGCTTCCCGGTATAGGCGGCGGCGAAGGCGCCCGAGGCGAGCACGAGCTTGCCGAGGTCCTTGGTCATGGATTCGACGCGCGCCGCCTCGTTCGCGGCGGGCCCGATGACGGTGAACTCCAGCCGCTGCGGAATCCCGATGTTGCCGTAGGTGACGCTGCCCAGGTGCAGCCCGATGCCGAACTTGAGCGGCGGGGCTTCCGGGTGTTGCTGGTTGACCGCGCGCACGCGCTCGAGGGCGAGCCGCGCCGCGGCGATCGCCTTCTCGCACGCCTGCGCGGTGCCGCCCGCGGTCGGAAAGATGGCGAGCGCCGCATCGCCGATGTAGCGCAGCACCTCGCCGCCGCTGTCGATCACCGAGCCCGCCATGCAGTAGAGGAACCGGTTGAGGTGCTGCAGGTAGGCCTCGCGCCCCATGCGCTCGGAGTTGGGCGTGGAGTCGCGCAGGTCGCAGAACCAGATGACCGCGTCGATGTGCTCGCCATCGCCCAGCTTGACGAGGCCTTCGAGCACGCGGCTGCCGGTGTTGTGGCCGAGGTAAGTCTCGAGGAGCCCCGAGGCAACGCGTCGCTGCGCGTGCACCTCGAAAAGGCGCGCGAGCATGGGCATCACCTCGTAGATCTGGCCGAGCTGCGCGGCGCTGAAGCCACCCTTCGCGAACGAGGTCATCGACATCACGTTGATCTGGCCGTCCGAGAAGCGGAACGGCATCGCGACGTAATCAGTGGCGCCTTCCTTGTGCAGGTCGCGCACCACGGGGAAGTCGAGCTTGGCGCCCGCCTCCTCGATCCGGCGCCGCACGCCGCCCGCGCCGCGGATGATCTGGGCGAACGGGCTGTCGGCGAAGCGCGGCGTGGTGAGGATGTCGTGCGGCTCGTGCACGACGCGGATACCGGGCGTGTCGGCGCGCCACACCAGCACGGTCGCGAAGATCTGCGGGTGCAGCGTCGGCATGATGACCGTGCTGCGCTCGACCGGGTAGCCGGCGCCGCGCAGGAAAAGCAGGAACTGCTCGGCCAGCTCCGCGCTCGAGCCCGCCTTCCACGCGTCCTTGAGCAACCAGGCTGCCAGCGGATTGCCGTGCGCGCCGGGCGCCGCGGCAAGGAACGGCACCTCGTCGTCGCCCTCGTAGAGCGCCGAGACCTTGCCGCGATAGAACGAGAGGTGTCCGCGGATTCTCTCGGCCTCCGGGAACGGCTCCTCGTAGGCCCAGGCGATGTTCTCGACCGTCTTGCCGTTCGCCTCGAGCGACCAGTAGCTCGCATTCCCCTTGAACGGGCAGTGCGTGTGATGGTCGGTCTTGCGCAGCAGATCCATGCGCACGTCCTCGGCCGGGATGTAGTACGCCGGCGGCAGCCGCGTCTCGCGCAGGATGAGCGCGCGCGTCGAATCGGCGAGCCAGGCGCCGTCGAACTCGATCCGCACGCGCTTCGCGCACGGCTCGTAGCTTAGCGTATAGCCCTCTTCAGCCATGACCCGGCGCCGCGCAAAGCGGCGGCAGCACCTTGCTGATCGATTCGTTGAAAACCGCGTCGGCGATGTCGTCGAACGGCGTAGGCTCGGCGTTGACGATCACGATCCGCGCGCCTGCCTGCTTGGCCATCGGCACCGCGCCCGCGACCGGATAGACCTGCAGGCTCGTGCCGACCGCAATCAGGACATCGGCCTCGGCCGCCGAGCGCAGCGCGCGGTCGATCACCTCCGGAACGAGGTTCTGACCGAAGGAAATCGTCGCGCTCTTGAGAATGCCGCCGCAGTCGCGACACGGCGGATCGGCCTCGCCCGCGCGCACCCGGTCGAGCGCCTTCTGCATCGGCGCGGTCATGCCGCACTCCATGCACACCACCTTGCGCATCGTGCCGTGCACTTCAATCACCTTATCGGCTGAGTTGCCCGCCTGCTGGTGCAGCTCGTCGATGTTCTGCGTGATGAGCGCATGCAGCTTGCCGCGCTTCTCCAGCTCGACGAGCGCGTGGTGGCCGGCGTTCGGCTTCGCGCTCCAGGCGGTATGGTCCATGCGCGCCTTCCACGAGGCCTTGCGCACCTCGGGATCCGCCATGTAGTAGTGGATGTTGGAGAGCTTCTCCGCCATCGGGTTTTTGGTCCAGACGCCCTGCGGCCCGCGGAAGTCCGGGATGCCCGAGTCGGTGGAGATGCCCGCGCCGGTCAGCGCGACGACGCGTTTTGCCTGATCGACCCAGCGACGGACCTGATCCATGCTCGCCATGCGCAATGATAGCCTCGGCATGCAGCTCGGATTCATCCCTGACCGCGTGGCTGCCGATGGCAATGCCTTCCTGCTCCTCGCGCCCGGCCCCGCGATCGGCTTGCTGGCCCTGCGACCCCTGCTGAAACCCTAGAGGATCGACAGCCCGCCGTCGACGGCGAGAACCGCGCCGGTGACGAAGCTCGCCTCCTCCGAGGCGAGCCACAGGATCGGCCAGGCGATCTCCTCCGGCGAGGCCCACCGGGCGAGGAGCGAGTTGTCGCTCCGGGCGTTCTTTTTCTCGCCTCGCTTGCGATGAAAGTCGGTGTAGGTCGAGCCGGGGCAGACCGCGTTGGCGCGAATGCCGTGCGCCGCCTCCTCGTGAGCGACCGTGCGCGCAAGCGCGATGAGCCCTGCCTTGGTCGCGTCGTAGATGGCCATCCCCTTGCGGCCCTTGAGCGCGTAGCAGGAGGACACATTGACGATGGCGCCCTTTCCGGATTTCCTCAGTGCCGGCATCGCCGCGCGGCAGAACGCGGCCGCGCCGACGAGATTGACCTGAAGGACGTTGTGCCACTCCTCGGGCGTCGCTGCTGCGACGGCGGAGTAATTCCGTTCCGCCGCGTTGTTGACGAGAATGTCGAGCCGGCCGAACGTCCTTATTGCCAGTGCGACGGCCGCGCCCGCTACCGCCGGGTCGGCGACGTCACCTACGCAGAGGGGAGCTTTTGATTTGAATTTCGCACGGTCGACCAGCACGACCCTCGCGCCCTCGTCCGAAAACACCCGCGCCGTGGCCGCCCCGATTCCGGCGCCGCCGCCGGTGATGAGCGCAACCTTACCCTTCAGCCGATTGGCCACCCGCTAGTCCTGGAACGGCAGCTTTGCGTCCTTCACGATCTGCTTGAAGCGCGCGATGTCGGCGCGGTACTTGGCGTCGAACTCCGAGGGCGTGCTGCCGACGACCTCGTTGCCGGTCGATTCCACACGCTGCTTCACCTCGGCGGTCTGCACGGCGCGCGCCGCCTCGCGCTGCAGGCGCGCGATGATCTCGCGCGGCGTGCCGGCCGGCGCGAAGAGGCCGTGCCAGCTCGTCAGGTCGTAGCCCGCGAGGCCGTTCTCCTCCATCGTCGGCAAGTCGGGCAGCGCGCGCGAGCGCTTCGCGGCGGTGATCGCAAGCGGCTTGAGGCGCCCGTTCTTGAACTGCGAGAGCGCCGACTGCATCGAGACGATCGCCACGTCGACTTCGCCCGCGAGGAGCGCCTGGAACATCGGCCCCTGCCCCTTGTACGGGATGGGCAGCATGTCGGTACCCGTCATCGTCTTCAGCATTTCCATGCCGAGCTGAAGCGGGTCGGCGACGCCGGAAGAGCCAAAGTTGAGCTTGCCGGGCTCGGCCTTCGCGCGCGCGACGAGATCCTTCACGGTCTGCACGTTCGCCTTGGGATTGGCGGCGAGGACGAGCGTGGTCGACACGATCTGGCTCACGGGGACGAGGTCCTTTTCCGCGTCGAACGACAGCTTTCGATAGAGCGCCGGCGCGATGGCGATGCTGATCGGCGAATAGAGGATCGTGTAGCCGTCGGGCGCCGCGTGCGCGACCGAGCCCATGCCGAGAAAGCCGCTCGCGCCGGCGCGGTTCTCGATCACGACCGGCTGGCCAAGGCCTTCAGCCATCTTCGGCCCGATCAGGCGCGCCATCGCGTCCACGGGGCCGCCCGCCGCGAACGGCACGACCATGATGACATTGCGCGTCGGGTACTCCTGCGCGAGCGCCATTCCCGGCAGCAGGCCGCACAGCAGCAGAATAAAGACCGCTCTTCTCATCACAAGGCTCCTCCGGTTACGCTGGCGACGTCGTACGAATAGATCCAATCGGCCCGCTGGATGGCGGCGCCCGGCTTGAACCACTGGTTGAAGAGATAGCCGAGATCGCGCCGCAATTGCGCGAGCGGCGAGATCACCTGGCAGATGTCGGCGCGCGCGCGCGAGCCGAGCTGGACTTGCGTCGTGCGCTC
>DATAHF010000010.1:0-3296 GCA_036263315.1 Burkholderiales bacterium | reverse complement strand
AGGCCATGCGCGCAACATTAACCCAAAAGGGTGAATGTTGTCAACGCAGCTCGAGGACGCCGTCCTTCACCCTGCCAAAGTACTGTTGGGAATCGAAAACGAACGAGATCTCTTCCCCGAGCACCTTGCCTGCGAGCGGCGCGCTCCAGCCGTTCGAGGTCACCGTGCCCGAGAGCTTCTGGTACTTCTGCGCGAGCGTCACTTCGCCCAGCCGCGTGCGGTAGGTGCCCGCGACCTGCGCCGGCACGATCCACAGGTGGACCACGCACCAGGAGTACTTGCAGCCGTCGATGTCGGAGATCTCGTCGGTCTGGTCGGGCGCCCAGTCGCCGATGTTGAAGGTGTTGGCGACGATGCGCGTGCCGGGCCTGAGGGCGAGCAGCCGGGGGCGCAGCCTGATGTTGAGGTCGGTGAGCAGAAAAAGCGTGATCACCGTGGCCCTGGAAAAATCGGTCTCGAAGAGGTCGGCCTTGACGAACTGCGCGCGCCCGGCGACGCCTTCCTTCTCGGCGTTGCGGCGCGCGAGCGCGACCATGTCGGGGTTGTATTCGACGCCGAGCCCGCTCGCGCCGCGCTTGGCGGCCGAAATGACGAGGCGCCCGTCGCCCGAGCCCAGGTCCATGACGAAGTCCTCGGGCCCGACCCTGGCCATGTCGAGCATCCTGTCCACGGTGACTTGCGGGGTCGGCACCCAGACGACGTCCTTGCCCGCCTGGCCGGAATGGGGTTCGTAGGGGGCCTGCGCAAAAGCCCCAAAGGAGAGGACGACGAGCAAAACAACAGCAAAGCGGCTCACGCCGCGAGCATAACGCCGCAGCGGCTCTCCAGGTCGCGGAAATCTTCCGGCAGGTCGAGGTCCAGGCCGAGCCGCTCGCAGCGGTGCAGGCGCGTCTGATAGCCGAGGACGCGGGCGCGCTGGGCATGGCGGCGCAGGCTGTCCTCGCCGAACGCCGGAAGGCGCGGGTCGGCCGGCTGCATCGCGAGCAGGTTGGTGCCGCTCGCGCGCCGGTCGCCCACGAGCACGCAGCCGGGCGATGCCGGCAGGAAGGCGAGGGCGCTTGCGAGCGCCCCGGCGGAAAGGAGCGGCAGGTCGGTCGGCACGATCACGGCGCCGCTCGCGCCGAGCTGCCGCGCGAGCGCGATGCCCGCGCGCACCGCGGCGTTGAGCGATTCGTGCGGCGCCGGCGCCGCGAGCGGCTCGTCCAGCACGTGCGCGCCCGCCGCGAGCGCCAGGGCGCCGATTTCCGCCGAGCCGCTCACGACGACGATGCGGCCGGCGCCGAACGACTCGGCGCAGACCTCGAGGGTGCGGCGCGCAAGCGCGAGGTTGAGCGCGGCGCGGGCCGCCGGATCGAGGAGCGGAGCAAGGCGCGACTTGCCGAGGCTCGTCGCTTTCGCCGGGATGACGGCGTACAGGCTCATGCGCGCACCTCAACGGCGTGAGGACGTTTCGCCGCCACCGGCGTCAGCACGAGGGGCGCGAGGGCGGGCGCGGCGAAGCTCGCGCGGCGCCGCTCGGCGCTCGCCGGGCGATAGAGCGTGGTGCGCTGCTCGGCGATGCGGCCGCTCCGCGCGATGAGCGCCTCCATGTCCTGCGGCGGCAGCTCCTGGCCGTGCTCGTTGCCGGCCGCGCGCGAGATGCTCTCGTTCATGAGCGTGCCGCCGAGGTCGTTGGCGCCGGCCGCGAGGCACGCCGCGGCCGCCTCCGGGCCGAGCTTGACCCACGAGACCTGCACGTTGCGAATGAGCGGATGGAGGACGAGGCGCGCCACCGCGTGCACGAGCAGCGTCTCGCGCCAGGTCGGCCCGCGCCGCGCGCCTTCGCGCAGGTACATGGGCGCTTCCATGTGCACGAAGGGCAGGGGCACGAACTCGGTGAAGCCGCCGGTGCGTTCCTGCAGGTCGCGCAGGGCGAGCAGGTGCCGCGCCCAGGCGAGCGGCGTGTCGATGTGGCCGAACATCATGGTCGAGGTGGTCGGAATGCCCGCGCGGTGCGCGGCTTCGACGACCTCGAGCCACTGCCGCGCGTCGAGCTTGTCCGGGCAAAGGCGCGCGCGCACCTCGTCGTCCAGGATCTCGGCGGCCGTGCCGGGCAGCGAGCCGAGCCCCGCGTCGCGCAGCCGGCCGAGGAAGCTCGCGACGCTGATGCCGAGCGTGCGCGCCCCGTGCGTCACTTCGAGCGGCGAGAAGGCGTGCACGTGCATGCCGGGACAGGCCTCCTTCGCCGCGCCGAGCAGCGCGAGGTAGGTCGCGCCGGTGTAGGCCGGATGGATGCCGCCCTGCATGCACACCTCGGTTGCGCCGCGATCCCAGGCCTCGCGCACGCGCCGGGCGACTTCTGCCAGCGCGAGGTCGTAGGGCTGGCCGCGCAGCGTCTCCGCGGTCCTGCCTTTGGAGAACGCGCAGAACCGGCAGCGGTAGGAGCAGAGGTTGGTGTAGTTGATGTTGCGGTTGACGACGTAGCGCACCGTGTCGCCGGCCGCCTCGCGGCGCAGCTCGTTCGCGGCGGCGAGCAGCTCGTCGAGATCGCCTTCGCGCGCCGAGAAGAGCCGCACGATTTGGTCCTCGTCCGGCCGTTCACCCGAGTGGGCCTTCGCGATAACGCGATCAGATCCAACCCCAACCCTTATGGTCGGAATGGCCGGAACTGCCGTGGCCACCCCGGGAGTCCACGGATCATTGCGGGCATAGCCCTCGGCATCGCTCGCCTGCAGGAGCGGCTTTATCAACC
This sequence comes from Burkholderiales bacterium, assembly GCA_036263315.1. Lineage (GTDB taxonomy): Bacteria > Pseudomonadota > Gammaproteobacteria > Burkholderiales > SG8-39 > SCGC-AG-212-J23. The sequence continues at coordinate 565 of DATAHF010000010.1, read as the reverse complement.
CGGCATCCACCCAAGCCCAGGGCGCGCGCGCATGGGCGGGATAGATCGCGAGGCGCTCGAGGGGAACGAGGCCGGCGGCGCGCGTCGCCTCCTCGAGCCGGTCGATCCGCGGCCAGGCGCGCTCCGGGTTCACATAGTCGTCGGTGACGGGCGAGATCCCGCCCCAGTCGTTGATGCCCGCGGCGAGGAGCTCAGGGAAGCGCGTGTCGCTCAGGTTGGGCGGCACCTGGATGTTCGCCTGCGGCCCGAGCACGAGCCGCGCGGCGGCGGCCGTCCAGAGCAGCTCGGCGAGCCCGGGGTCGGCGCGGCCGGCCATGCGCGTGTCGCTCTTCGCGCGGAAGTTCTGGATGATCGTTTCCTGCAGGTGGCCGTGCCGCGCATGCGCGTCGCGTAGCGCAATCAGCGCCTCGATGCGCTCGAGGCGCGTCTCGCCGATGCCGATGAGGATGCCCGAGGTGAAGGGAACGCGCGCGCGGCCGGCGGCCTCGAGCGCTTCCAGCCGCACCGCGGGCAGCTTGTCGGGGCAACCGTGGTGCGGCCCGCCGGGCTCGCACAGCCGCTCGGC
>DATAHF010000009.1:0-20971 GCA_036263315.1 Burkholderiales bacterium | reverse complement strand
CGACGTGCTCGCCGCCGACCTCGCAGCGTTCGCGGCGGCGCTGCGAGCCGAGAATCACACCCTGAAGCGCGCGCTCACCGATCCGCACCTGTTCAGCGGCATCGGCAACGCGTACTCCGACGAGATCCTGCACGCCGCGCGGCTGTCGCCGTTCAAGCAGACGCAGTCGCTCACTGCCGACGAGGTGCGGCGACTGTACGACTCGACGCGGTTGACGCTGACGCAGTGGATCGATCGGCTGCAGCAGCAGGCGGGCGGCGGATTTCCGGACAAGGTGACGGCGTTCCACGACGAGATGGCGGTGCACGGCCGCTATGGTCAGCCGTGCCCCGACTGCGGCGCGCCCGTTCAGCGTGTGGTGTACGCCGCGAACGAGGCGAACTACTGCGCCGAGTGTCAGACGGGCGGGCGACTGCTGGCGGACCGGTCGCTGTCGCGTCTTCTCCGTGAAGACTGGCCGCGCACGCTCGACGAGCTCGAACGCCGCAAAGCAGGCTCCGGATGACGCGGCGCTCACGGATCCGCACGTGTTCAGCGGCATCGGCAATGCCTACTCGGACGAGATCCTGCACGCCGCGCGGCTGTCGCCCTTCAAGCAGACGCAGGCGATCGGCGACGACGAGGTGGCGCGGCTGTTCGACGCCGTGCGCTCGACGCTGACCGGCTGGTCGCAGCGGCTGCGCGAAGAGACCGGCGAGGGATTTCCCGAAAAGGTGACGGCGTTCCGCGAGGGCATGGCGGTGCACGGCCGCTACGGCGAGCCGTGCCCGGTGTGCGGAGCGCCCGTGCAGCGCATCGTCTATGCCGAGAACGAGACCAACTACTGCGCGCGCTGCCAGACCGGAGGCCGCATCCTCGCGGACCGCGCGCTCTCGCGCCTGCTCAAGAAAAGCTGGCCGCGGAGCATCGACGAGCTGGAATAGTGGCGCGCGCGCTTTCAGATTTCACGGCTCGCTCGGGCTCTTCTTGCCGAAGGGGTGGAGGCAGACCGCGTTTGCGTACGATTGCGCGCGCGCCGCGACGCTGAAAAACGCGATCGAAGCGCTCGGCGTGCCGCATACCGAGGCCGGCGCGGTGACGGTGAATGGCGCGCCCGCCACGCTGCAGCGCGCGCTGCGCGAAGGCGACGCAGTGGAGGTCTTCCCGTGCGAGGAACAATCGGTGCCTGACCCCGATTTCCTTGCCGATGCGCATCTTGGCGGGCTCGCGCGCTTCCTGCGCATGATGGGCTTCGACACGCTGCACGAGAACGGGATGGTCGACGCCGAAATCCGCCGGCTGGCGCGCGAGGAGCAGCGCATCGTGCTGACGCGCGATCGCGAGCTGCTGAAATGCGCCGATATTTCGCGCGGCGCCTACGTGGAATGCAACCGCCCGCTCGAGCCGGTGGAAAAGAGCGCGGTCGCGGAGCGGCTGGCGCAGCGGGTGTCGGAGCTTCACGACAGCTTCACCCGCTGCCCGGCGTGCGACCGCGTGTACTGGCGCGGCTCGCACTATGAACGGATGCGCGAAGCGCTGGGCCGCGCCCTGGACTAGCGCCTACGCGGTGCGGCGCTCGGCCTGCTTGGCGGCCTGGCGGACGGACGCAGTCGACGTGGTGGCGGCAGCCAGGCGCGCCGCCTCTTCAGTGGCGCGCGCCGTGAGCGCGCAAGTCTCGTTCAGCCAGTCGCGCGCCTGGGCCATCTGGGCCTGCGCCTGGGTGATGGCGGCCATCTGGTTCTGCCCCGCCACCTGGCACAGGTTGCTCCAGTAGCCCATGACCCGCTCGAAATTGGCGCCGGCCATCTGCTGCTGGACGGAGATGAGCTGGTCGAAGCTCCGGGCCTCGCCGAGCTCGTTCATGGCCTTGGATTGCTGCTCGAGGGCGTTGCGGATCGCCGAAAGCTGCTGGTTCTGCAGCCTTTCCGCGCTTTCCAGGGAGGCCTTCATGAGGTCTGCGGCGTTCTTGAGGCCGGCGCGGTACAAGTCAAGGAACTCGGCTTGCGGTTGATTCATTCCTATCTCCTTGGAATCAGACGTTTCCCCTTCTCCTCTTAGCCTCCCGCCCCTCGTTGTTGACCGCTTGCATGCAATATAGCGCTGGTCCGCTTGCGAAATCTACCCCTAACGGCCCATGGCAGCGCCAGAACGCTGTCGCACCCGCAAGCGTCTAATTCCCTGATGGAAAAAGTTGTCCGCCTAGCCGACTACCGGCACCGCCGCGAGGCGCGCCGGCCGCGTCCCGCGGCCAACGAGACCGTGCCGCACTACTACTGCCAGCGCTGCGACACCGACCGCTTCAAGCTCTACCAGAGCGGCGCGGTGCATTGCGCGAGCTGCGGCGCGCTCATCCGCAATATCGTCGTCACCCCTTCGCCAAGCGCGAAAGAACAGTCCTGACGATCCGGTCGCAGCGCTCGCCCGCGAACCCGAACGCATCCTCGTGGGCGAGATCGATCTCGCGCGAGAGCGCCTCCCGCAAGAGCGCCCGCGCGCGGAAATAGCGCGTTCGCACGGTCGCCTCGGGGATCTCCAGCGCGGCCGCGGTCTCTTCCACCGAGAGCTCTTCCAGCCCGCGCAGCACGAACACCGCCCTGAACGCATCGGGCAGCGCATCGATCCGCGACTCCAGCAGGCGCCTCACCTGCGCCCGCGCGGCCGCGCGTTCCGGCCCTTCCTCGCTCGTCTCCAGCTTGTCCACCACCGGTTCCTGGTCCTCGTAGAGCGGCACGATGTTCGACCTGCGGTTGTGCTTGCGAAGCCGCATGAGGGCTTCGTTCGCCACGATGCGCACCAGCCACGTGGAGAGCTTCGACTCGCCGCGGAAGCTGCCTAGCGCGCCGTAGATGCGCACGTAGGCGTCCTGCAGCGCATCCTCCGCCTCCGCGTCGTCGCGCAGGATGGCGCGCGCGGTGCGGAAAAGCGTGCGGTTGTAGCGGCGCATGAGCGCCTCGAATTCCCGGACGTCCTGTAGGGCTGTCGCTTTTTGCATGCGGCCATTGGATGATGCCGGGTTCGCCCGCGTTCCCAAAGTAAAATTCACGGGTGAAGCGGGAACCAGTCCCCGGCGACGCCATAGTCATACGCGGCGCCCGCCAGAACAACCTCAAGAACCTCAGCCTGACCATCCCCACCGGCGAGCTCCTCGTCGTGACGGGCGTTTCCGGCTCGGGCAAGTCCTCGCTCGTCTTCGACACGCTCTACGCCGAGGGCCAGCGGCGCTACGTCGAGACCTTCAGCCCCTACGCGCGCCAGTTCCTCGACCGCATGGACAAGCCGCAGGTCGACGCCGTCGAGGGGATTCCGCCCGCCATCGCCATCGACCAGACCAACCCGGTGCGCACCTCGCGCTCCACCGTCGGCACGATGACCGAGCTGAACGACCACCTGAAGCTTCTTTTCGCCCGCGCCGCCCGGCTTTTCTGCCGCGGCTGCGGCAAGCCGGTGGTTCGCGATACCGCCGCCTCGATCTACGCTGCCCTCGCGGAGAAAGCGAAGCCGTCGGATCCGCGGCTGCTCATCACCTTCCCGGTCCCGATCCCGAAGAACTTCTCCGAGAAGGAAGTCGAGGAGCTGCTCGCCCGCCAGGGCTACACGCGCTTCCATGCCCGCTCCAAGGAGTGCATCGAGGTCATCCAGGACCGCGTCCGCATGTCGTCGGCGGAACGCCAGCGCGTGATCGAGGCGCTGGAATCGGCGCTGCGGGTCGGGCAAGGCCGCGTGAACGTGTACGTGGAAAATCGGGGTCAGGCACCGATTTCAGAAGCGAGCGAATCGAAATCGGTGCCTGACCCCGATTTTGCTGTCTGGCGCTATTCGTCGGACCTGCACTGCGCCGATTGCGACATCCATTACTCCGAGCCGACCCCGGCCGCGTTTTCCTTCAACTCCCCGCTGGGCGCCTGCGAGGCCTGCCGCGGCTTCGGCCGCGTGATCGGCGTCGATTTCGGGCTCGTCGTCCCCGACGAGGCGAAGACGCTGCGCGAAGGCGCGGTGCGTCCGTGGCAGAGCCCGAGCTTCAAGGAATGCCAGGACGATCTCGAGAAATACGCGAAGAAGCGCAAGATCCCGCTCGACGTGCCTTTCAAGGACTTGAGTTCCGTCCATCGGGACTGGGTCCTCGAAGGAGAAAAGGAGTGGGTCAGCTGGAGGAAGTCCTGGCCGGGCGTGTGGTACGGCGTGCGCCGCTTCTTCAAGTGGCTGGAGAGCAAGGCGTACAAGATGCACATCCGCGTGCTGCTCTCGAAGTACCGCGCTTATACGGAATGCACCGCGTGCGCCGGGACGCGGCTCAAGCCCGATGCCACGCTGTGGAAGATCGACGGCAAGTCGATCCACGACCTCATGCTGCTGCCGCTCTCGGAGGTCCGGGTCTTCTTTGAAAAAATAACAAACCAGGACGAGGCCGCGGAGCTGCTGCTCGAGGAGATCGGCACGCGCCTGCGGTTCCTTTGCGAAGTCGGGCTCGGCTACCTGACGCTCGACCGGCAATCGCGCACGCTTTCCGGCGGCGAAGTGCAGCGCATCAACCTCACCACGGCGCTCGGCACCTCGCTCGTCAACACGCTCTTCGTGCTGGACGAGCCCTCGATCGGGCTGCACCCGCGCGACATGGGACGCGTCATCGAGGTCATGCGACGCCTGCGCGACGCCGGCAACACGCTCGTGGTGGTGGAGCACGATCCGCAGATCATGTTCGCCGCCGACCGGATCCTCGACATGGGGCCGGGCCCCGGCGAGCGCGGCGGCGACATCGTCTTTTTCGGCGCGCCCGAGGCACTGCGCCGCGAGTCGACGATCACGGGCGACTACCTCTCCGGGCGCCGCGTGGCAGCGGAGCCGCACGAGCCTAAGCCGCCGCGGCAGTTCCTCGAGCTGCGCGGCGCGGCCGAGCACAATCTCAAGGACCTCGACCTGAAGATCCCGCTCGAGCGCCTGGTGTGCGTCACCGGCGTGTCGGGCTCCGGCAAGTCGACGCTGGTGAAGGACGTGCTCTATCCGGCACTCCTCAAGCGGAAAGGCAAGCCGACCGAGACGCCGGGGGCGCATCGCGACCTGCGCGGCGGCGAGCGCGTAAGCGAAGTGGTGATGGTCGACCAGTCGCCCATCGGCAAGACCACGCGCTCCAATCCGGCGAGCTACGTGGGCGCCTTCGACTGCATCCGCGATCTCTTTTCCAGGACGCCGGGCGCGAAAGAGCGCGGCTACACCGCCGGCACGTTCAGCTTCAACTCCGGCAACGGCCGCTGCCCGGCCTGCGGCGGCAACGGCTTCGAGCACGTGGAGATGCAGTTCCTGTCGGACGTGTACCTGCGCTGCCCCGATTGCGACGGCAGGCGCTACCGCCCGGAAGTGCTGGAAGTGAAGCTGCGCGACAAGTCGATCGCCGACGTGCTCGACATGACGGCCTACGAGGCGAGCCGTTTTTTCCGCAACGACCCGGCGGTGCTCGACCGGCTGCAGCCGCTCCTCGACGTCGGCCTCGAGTACCTGCGCCTCGGCCAGCCGGTGCCCACGCTCTCTGGCGGGGAAGCGCAGCGGCTCAAGCTCGCCGGCCACCTCGCCGACGTGGCGAGCGACGAGACGGGCAAGCTGTTCCTCTTCGACGAGCCTACCACGGGGCTCCACTTCGACGACGTGGCGAAGCTGCTGCGCGCGTTCCGCCAGCTGCTGGAGGCGGGCCACTCGCTCCTCGTCATCGAGCACAACCTGGACGTCATCCGCTCGGCCGACTGGATCCTGGACCTCGGCCCGGAAGGCGGCGCCGCGGGAGGCGAGCTGGTCTGCGAGGGCTTCCCGAAGGACGTGATGGCTTGCGAAAAATCCTTCACGGGAAAGGCGCTGCGCGAGTACGAGGACGCCTTCAAGAAACCGCTGAAGCTCGAGGAGCCTGCCGCACGCTACCTTGGTAATGCGATCCGCATCCACAAGGCGCGCGAGCACAACCTGAAGAACATCGACGTCGACATCCCGCGCGGCCGCTTCACCGTGGTCACCGGCGTGTCGGGGTCCGGGAAATCCACCCTCGCCTTCGACATCCTGTTCGCCGAAGGCCAGCGCCGCTACCTCGAGTCCCTGAACGCCTACGCGCGCCAGTTCGTGCAGGCGGCCTCGCGCCCCGACGTGGACGCGATCTTCGGCATCCCGCCGACGGTCGCGATCGAGCAGCGCACCAGCCGCGGCGGGCGCAAGTCTACGGTCGGCACGCTCACCGAGGTGCACCACTTCCTGCGGCTGCTGTTCGTGAAGCTCGGCACGCAGTACTGCCCCGACTGCGAGGTGCCGATCGAGCCGCAGACCGCGGAAGTGATCTTCGCAAGGCTGCTGAAGAGCTTCCGCAACCAGCAGATCACGCTGCTCGCGCCGCTGGTGCTGAACCGCAAGGGCCTCTACACCGATCTCGCGAAGTGGGCCGCGAGCAAGGGCTTCTGGCGGCTGCGCGTGGACGGCAAGCTCGTCTCGGTGCGCCCTTTCCCGCGCCTGGACCGGTTCAAGGAGCACACGATCGAGCTGCCCGTGGGAGATGTGAAGGTCACGCCGCGCAGCGAAACGGAACTGCGCGACCTGCTTTCGAAGACCCTGGAGATCGGCAAAGGCGTGCTGCACGTGCTCGCGAAGGACAAGGTGCACGTCTTCTCCACGAAGCGCGCGTGCCGCTCGTGCGGGCGCAGCTTCCCCGAGCTCGACCCGCGCCTTTTCTCCTACAACTCGAAGCACGGATGGTGCGCCGCCTGCTACGGCACCGGGCTCAATATCGAGGAAGTGGAGTGGACCGACGAGCGCGCGCGCACCGGCGCCGAAGACAACGTGCTCGACTCCTGGATCGAGTGGCTGGAAGTGGACGAGAGCTGCCCGGAATGCGAAGGCAAGCGCCTGAACCGCGAGGCGCTCGCGGTGCTGTGGAACGGCAAGTCCATCGCCGACTACGCGGCGCTGCCGATCGACCAGCTTCTTCGCCTTTTCAAGGACATTCTGCTTAGTGGACGGGAAGCGGAGATCGCACGCGATCTCATCCCCGAGCTGCAATCGCGCCTGGGCTTCCTCGGCGAAGTGGGGCTCGGCTATCTCACGCTCGACCGCTCGGCGCCGACGCTCTCCGGCGGCGAGGCGCAGCGCATCCGGCTCGCGGCGCAGCTCGGCTCGAACCTGCGCGGCGTGTGCTACATCCTGGACGAGCCCACCATCGGCCTGCACCACCGCGACAACCAGATCCTGCTCGGCGTGCTGGAGAAGCTCGAGGCGAAGGGCAACTCGCTCGTGGTCGTCGAGCACGACGAGGACACCATCCGGCGCGCGCAGCACGTCATCGACCTCGGCCCCGGCGCCGGCAAGCTGGGCGGCGAAGTGATCGCGCAGGGCAGTGCCGAGGACCTCCTCGCCCAGCCGCAATCCATCACCGGCCGCTTCCTGCGCGAGCCGCTGAAGCATCCCCTGCAGCCGAGAAGAACCGTTACCGCAAAAAATCCGTCCATCGAGATCGTCGGCGCGCGCCTCCACAACCTGAAGAACCTCGACGTGCGCGTCCCGCTGCAGCGCCTGGTCGCGGTCACCGGCGTATCGGGCTCGGGCAAGTCGACGCTCGCGCGCGACGTCCTGTTCTCCTCCCTCTCGCAGAAGCAGAACGTCGGCTGCAGGGCGCTGAAAGGCGCGAAGCAGGTGGAGCGCGTGCTGGAAGTCGACCAGACGCCGATCGGCAAGACGCCGCGCTCGTGCCCGGCGACGTACGTCGGCTTCTGGGACAACATCCGCAAGCTCTTTGCCGATACCACCGAGGCGCGCATGCGCGGCTGGAGCGCGAGCCGCTTCTCGTTCAACACCTCGGGCGGCCGCTGCGAGGCCTGCGAAGGCCAGGGCCTGAAGAAGATCGAGATGTCGTTCCTCCCGGACGTGAAGGTGACCTGCGAGGCCTGCGGCGGCGCACGCTTCAATCCCGATACGCTGACGGTCCGGTTGCGCGGCAAGACGGCGGGCGAAGTGCTCGCCATGAGCGTGGACGAGGCGGTGGAATTCTTCTCGGCGCATCCGTCGATCCACCGCTGCCTGCGCCTGCTGCAGGACGTAGGCCTGGGCTACCTGACGCTCGGCCAGCAGAGCCCGAGCCTCTCGGGCGGCGAAGCGCAGCGCATCAAGCTGGTCTACGAGCTCGCCAAGAGCAACCAGGTCGCCACGCTCTATGTGCTCGACGAGCCGACGGTCGGCCTGCACATGGCGGACGTGGAGAAGCTGATCCGCGTGCTGCATCGCCTGGTCGACGCCGGCAACACCGCCGTGGTCATCGAGCATAACCTGGACGTCATCGCGGAGGCCGACTGGATCCTGGACCTCGGCCCCGAGGGCGGCGCCGCCGGCGGCCGGATCGTGTTCCAGGGAACGCCGGAGAAGGCGGAGAACAACGCCAGCCACACGTGCAAGGCGCTTTCGCAATTCCTCGAAGAACGCTCTCTCGCGCCGGCGCGCTGACGCTCATGGTCGCGGCGCCGGTCCTGTGGAGCATGGCCGGGGTGGTGACGCGCCATGTCGAGCGGGCAACGCCGTTCGAGATGGTGTTCTGGCGGAGCCTCTTCGCGTTTGCGTTCGTGGGCGCCGTGCTGCTCGTGCAGCGCCAAACCCTGAAGCCGAGCCGGCCGCTCCTCGTCTCCGGCGCGATGTGGGCGATCATGTTCACGGCCTTCGTGCTCGCGCTGACGCTCACGAGCACGGCGAACACGCTCGTGGTCATGAGCATCAGCCCGCTCGTCACCGCCCTCCTCGCACGCGCCTTCCTCAGCGATCCGCTGCCCATGCGCACCTGGATCGCCGTCGGCGCGGCCGCCGTCGGCATCGCATGGATGTTTGGCACCGACCTCGGCGTGCACAGCGCTCGCGATTATTCGGGGATGGCGATCGCCGCGCTGGTTCCGCTCGCCGCCGCGATCAACGTGATCACGCTGCGCGCCGGCGCCGCGACGGTCGACCTGCGCCCGGCGGTGATGCTCGGCGGCGCCCTCTCCTGCCTCGTCGCCCTGCCGCTCGCGCTGCCGTTCCACGGCACCGCGCGGGATGTCGCGCTGCTGGGCTTCCTCGGCGTGTTCCAGCTCGGCGTGCCGTGCGTGATGCTGGTCATCGCGAGCCGGGTGCTGCTCGCGCCGGAGCTGGCGCTCCTCGGCCTGCTGGAGGTCCTGCTCGGTCCCTTGTGGGTCTGGCTCGGCGCCGGGGAAGCTCCGACGCGCGGCACGCTCTTCGGCGGCGCCGTCGTGCTGGGCGCCCTGGCGCTGAACGAGCTTAGCGGCCTACGCCGCCGTTACGCACCGTCGAGCCCATGAAGCCGCCGTCCGCCTCGCAGCTTTGCACGCTGCCCTTGCGCGTCTTGCGCTCGACCGAAAGGCGGCACATCTGGCGCTTGTAGTAGATCTTCGCCGCGCAGTCGTTGGTGAAGCGCTTCTTCGACTCCTTCGCGATGCAGCCGCCGGCCGGGATCTCGTCGTCGGTCTCGAGCTGCGCCATGCAGTAGTCGGCGATCCAGTGGATCTTGTCGCCTTTCACGCGGCAATCCTGCGCCCGGACGGGCGCGGCGGCTAGCATCGCGGCAACGAGCAGCGCCAGTCTCGACCCCTTTCCCCGGAAGAGCTCGCTCCCGATCATTCGAGCACCACGTCCGAGATCCAGCCGCGCTTGCGGCGCGCGAGGCGCTTCGGCTCATCCTCCGCATCGAAGCTGGCCGGTGCCTTCTTGAGCATTGCGGGATCGATGCCCTCGAATGCATTGACATTCACTACAGCGTACACGCGTCCATCGAGGCGGCTCGTGACCACCGGAACCACCCCACAGGCATTGCAGACGTGGAAATCCGCCGTCTTCGTGCCGAACGCGTACTTCGACACGCGCGCCGGATCCTTGATCGAAACTCTCAGCGATCCCGTGGGACACGAGGTCCACACGCCGCCATGCTTCTGGCAGAACGTGCACGTGCACGCGCGCGCCTGTATCTCGGAGGGCTCGGGCTTCCAATCGAGCTTGAACGAAATATTGCCGCAATGGCACTTGCCGGAGATGAGCATGGTCAGATCAGATAGCGCTTCGGCGTGGTCGAAAGGCTGTCCGTGGCATTGTCCATCAGGACCTGCACTTCGAGCCGATCGACTTTCAGCACATCAGCCGTTGCCGCCATTGGTTGAACCCCTCCGCAAGGTCATGCCGTTGGTATTCCTGCAGCCTGCCTTCGTGATCCTCGAGAAACTCCTGATACAACGGAAGCAGCCCGGCCGCAATGGCGGGAACCGCACCTGCGCCCAGGCCGCGCGACGCGCCATTCCGCCACCCGAGCGCTCGCATTGCCAGCTCCGCCGCCGCGGGGTCTTTCGCAGCACTGGCGAAGTGCGCGACCGCGGCCTCGTTACGGCCGACTTCTCCCGTCCGTGCGGTGTACAGGAAGCGCACCGGGAAGAGGATCAGCTTCGTGACCGTGCGCGCATCCGACCGTCCGAGCAGCTCTGGCGACTTTATCTTGTCCAGAGCGTCGTCTGTGGCGAGCCTCGAAAGCGCGTGTTCCGCTGCCGCAACGACGAGCTCCTCGCGGGATGGAGCGAGGACGTGCTCGCGCACATCGCGTCCCGCCAGCAACCGGCCGTACTGCTTGAGATCGAGGCGATCGAGCGGCGGAAAGCGCCCGCCCGCCGACGCTCCCGACAAGGTACTTACGGATCCCCAGAATACGGAGAGGCGCTCGGAGAACGGCCGCGCCCTGGATTTGATCGCCGCCACCAGGTCCGCGACGCCGGCGGAATCGGTTGGCGACAATGGATCGCCAAGCACGAGAGCCAAATCGACGTCGCTCACTTCGCTGAACCCACCATGCGCAAGGCTGCCGAGCGCGTACGCGGCGACGAGCCGCTCCTGCCAGTTGCGCTTCGCAAGCTCGAGTGCTGCTTGCAGAATCTCCTCGCCGAGCACTGTGGTGTCCGTCATGTCAGAAGGCCCGGATTTCTTTTCCATACGGCCCAGGTCAGCGCGCACGCGAACCCTACCCAAGCAAGGTACGGGAGGAGCAGCACGGCAGCCAGCCGGCTTGCCCGCCAGAAGAGGAGAATCGTCGCGACGATCAGGCCAAAGAGAATGAGCGCATCGATGAACGCCAGCGCGCCAAGTCGCCACGCAAAGAAGAGCCACGACCAAAGCGCATTGACGACGAGCTGGACGACGAAGATCGCGAGTGCGGCGACGTGGCGCCGGCCGGCGCGCCAGACGAACCAGGCGGCCACGCCCATGAGCGCATAGAGCACGCTCCAGACCGGACCAAATGCGCCGGCGGGCGGCGCCCACGACGGACGCACGAGCTGGCCGTAGAACGCGGCGGCGTCGACCGATGCGATTGCGCCCACGGCTGCGGCGCTGAACGCGACCAGCAACCACGCGAAAAGGCCGGATAAGGAGAGCGGACTATTGGTCGTCAGGCGGGTTGTCAAGCGCCGAGTCGCTTTCTGGGGTATACTGCGCTTCAAGCTTTCTGTTACGCGTACTTCCGGTTAGCGTTTCAGTCGTTACCTCGGTCCATCCTGGACCCAAAATAACAAGCCTAATTGCATCTGCCTGAACCGGTCGAGGGCTCCTGCCTTCCCGGGCGATGCACAGGAGAGTTGTCATTACTACGTCGTTCGATTCACTCGGCCTTTCGGCCGAGCTGCTCCGCGCTGTCGCGGAGCAAGGCTACACCACGCCCACCCCCATCCAGGCGCAAGCCATCCCCGTAGTGCTCGCAGGCCGAGACCTTCTCGGCGCGGCGCAGACGGGCACGGGCAAGACTGCGGGCTTCGCCCTTCCGATGCTGCAAAGGCTGTCCAAGCAGGGAAGCGCGAGCCATTCGCCGGCGCGCCACCCGGTGCGCGCGCTCATCATCACGCCGACCCGCGAGCTCGCGGCGCAGGTCCACGAGGACGTGCGCAACTACGGCAAGTACGTCGGGCTGCGCTCGACCACGGTCTACGGCGGGGTCAACATCAACCCGCAGATCGCCGAGCTGCGCCGCGGCGTCGACATCCTCATCGCGACCCCGGGCCGGCTGCTCGACCACGTCGGCCAGAAGACGGTCGACCTGCGCCAGGTGGAAATCCTGGTGCTCGACGAAGCCGACCGCATGCTCGACATGGGCTTCATCAACGACATCCGCAAGATCCTCGCGCTGCTGCCGGCCACCCGCCAGAACCTGCTCTTCTCGGCGACTTTCGCCGACGAGATCCGCAAGCTCGCGGGCTCGTTCATGAAGAACCCGGCCACGGTCGAGGTGGCGCGGCGCAACACGCCCGCCGAGCTCGTCGCGCAGGTCGCGCATCCCGTGGACGCAGGACGCAAGCGCGAGGTGCTCGCGCACCTCGTGACCTCGAACAACTGGCAGCAGGTGCTGGTGTTCGTGAAGACCAAGCACGGCGCCAACCGCCTCGCGCAGCAGCTTGAGCGCAGCGGCGTGGAAGCCGACGCGATCCACGGCAACAAGGCCCAGAACGCCCGCACCCGCACGCTGAAGCGCTTCAAGGACAACGAGCTTCGCGTCCTGGTGGCGACCGACATCGCGGCGCGCGGCCTCGACATCGAGGCGCTGCCGCACGTGGTCAACTTCGACTTGCCGCACGTGGCCGAGGATTACGTCCACCGCATCGGCCGCACCGGGCGCGCAGGCGCCGAGGGCGAAGCCGTATCGCTGGTGAGCGCCGAGGAGCGTCCGCTTCTCGCCGCCATCGAGCGCCTCATGAACCGCAAGATCGAGCAGCGCGTGCTGGCGGGCTTCGAGCCCGGGCACGCGTCCTCGCGCAGCCCGGAGGAAAGGGAGCAAAGGTTCGGCGGCAGGCCGCAGCAGCGCTCCCACGGCCGCCCCCAAGGCAGGCCCCAGGGCAGGTCGCAGGGCAAGCCGCAGCAGCGCTCGTTCGGCAAGCCGCAGCGCTCCCACCAGCAGCCCGCAGCCCCTGCGGCGCAGCCGGCGAGGCCCGCCGCGGCACGCCCGACGCGGCGCGGCGAGCCGCAGCTCGGCTCGCTCCTCAGGAAAGTCGCGTAACGCAAGTCAGCACGGGCAAGCGGCCGCCGCGCGGCCGCTTGTCGGTTTCGGCACGACGCTTGCTCGGTCTCCATACGACAACGGAAGGAGACCACCATGCTGGACATGAGAGCGATCTACGACCGCGCGCTCGCGGGCTGGTCCGATGCCAGCGGAGCCGCGAAAAGCGGCGCGACGACGGTATACGACAAGGCAAAGCAGAATCCCAAGGCGACGACCGCGATCATGCTCGGTACGACGCTCGCGGCAGCGGCCCTATGGGTGCTGAAGGAGCCGGAGCGGCTTGCGGCGGTGCGCAAAGGCATTACCGGGTTGCTGCCGAACCGCAACGCGAAGACCGCTCGGGTGCGGACGAACCGGTCGCGCTTGCCCTAGCACGCCGCTCGCGACACACACGCTTCCTTCATCGTGCGCGCGAGCAGCTCGTAGGCTGCGCTCCACGCCTGCCTCGCCTCCTCGGTGAACGCCTCGCCGAGGCATTTTTCGAGCATCCAGGCGAGCGCCACCGCAACCTTCTCGTAATGTTCGTCGCGCACGCCATAAGCGGCGTGGCGCCGTCCGAGCTGGCGCAGCGCGAGCATGATGCGCTCCGGGCGATCGAGGCCGCCGACGGCCACGCTGATCATCGCCGTCAGGTTGCGCCCCTGGTCCTTCATGTCGTTCTTGAAGAGGAGCCGGATCTTTGGATCCAGGCTGAAGAGCTTGCCGTAAAAGAGCTCCGCCGCCACATCCCCGACCGGCAGCACGCTTCGCCATGTCTGCTGGAGAAGGTCGACTTGCCGGGCGGTGAGGCTCACGGCCCGTGTTCCGCAAATCGCATGCCACGGCGTTTGCGCCTTGCGCGGTTGCTTTTCGCCTGAAAAGAGCACCGCCGTAGGGCAGCGCCGCGCATTCATGCACCACTAAAATACGCGCATGAGAGAACCGCAACCCACCACGATCTACCTCAAGGACTACACCCCGCCCGCTTTCTTCGTAGACACGATCGAGCTCGACGTCGAGCTCCGCGAGCAGGATGCGCTCGTCAAGGCGACGCTCGCCCTGCGCCGCAATCGGCCCGGCCCGCTGGAGCTCGACGGCGACGAGCTCGAGCTGCAATCCGTGCTGCTCGATGGAAAGCCGGTCGCACACACCGTGACGCCGGAAAAGCTGACGCTTGCCGACGTGCCGGATGCGTTCACGCTGCAGACGCTGACGCGCATCGTGCCCCAGCAGAACACGCGCCTCGAGGGCTTGTACGCGACCAAGAACGGCTTCGTCACGCAGTGCGAGGCCGAGGGCTTCCGTCGCATCACGTGGATGATCGACCGTCCCGACGTCATGGCACGCTACACCACCACGGTGCGCGCCGATCCGGGCAAGTACCCGGTGCTGCTGTCCAACGGAAATCTCGTGGCCTCGGGCCCGGGCTGGGCGCGCTTCGAGGATCCGTTTCCGAAGCCGTCGTACCTCTTCGCCCTCGTGGCGGCGAACCTCGAGGTGCTGAAGGACGAAGTCACGTCGAAGAGCGGGAAGCGCAAGAAGCTCTTCATCTACGTCGAGCCCGGCAAGCTCGACCAGGCGGGCTGGGCGATGGACTGCCTCAAGCGCTCGATCAAGTGGGACGAAGAGCGCTTCGGGCTGGAGCTCGACCTCGACGAATACAAGATCGTCGCGGTGGGCGACTTCAACTCCGGCGCGATGGAGAACAAGGGCCTCAACATCTTCAACACCAAGTACATCCTCGCGCGCGCCGACACGGCGACCGACATCGACTACCTCAACATCGACCGCGTGGTGGCGCACGAGTATTTCCACAACTGGACCGGCGACCGCGTCACCTGCCGCGACTGGTTCCAGCTCTCGCTCAAGGAAGGCCTCACGGTGTTCCGCGACCAGGAGTACGGCGCCGACACCTATTCGCGCGCCGTCACGCGCATCCAGGAAGTGCGCGGCCTGCGCGCGGCGCAATTCCCCGAGGACGCGGGCCCCATGAAGCACCCGGTGCGCCCGCAGTCGTACATGGAGATCCGCAACTTCTACACCATGACGGTGTACGAGAAAGGCGCGGAAGTGGTGCGCATGCAGCACACGCTGCTCGGCGAGGAGAAGTTCCAGGCGGGCATGCGCCTCTATTTCAAGCGCCACGACGGCCAGGCGGTGACTTGCGACGACTTCGTGCAAGCCATGCAGGACGCTTCGGGGGTGGACCTTTCGCAGTTCCGGCGCTGGTACGACGTGGCGGGCACGCCCGTCCTCGACGTTGAAGGCGCTTTCGAAAAGGACACTTTCACGCTCAAGGTCCGGCAGAGCATGAATCCGCCGTTCCACATTCCGTTCGCCGTGAAGATCGGCCCGCACGAGGAAGTTCTTTCGCTGAAAAAAACGGAAGAGAAATTCGAATTCAAGAATATCAAGGAGCGCCCTGTGCCCTCGCTCCTGCGCCGCTTCTCGGCACCGGTGATCCTCAATTACCCGTACACCGACGCCGAGCTCCTGCACCTGATGGCGCACGACGACGACGCGTTCAACCGCTGGGAAGCGGGCCAGCGCCTCGCCGCGGACATCATCCTCAAGAAAGGCGGCGAGCCTTCGGCGGCGTTCATCGCCGCGGCGAAGAACCTGCTTGCCGACCCGGATCCGGCGTTCATTGCGGAGGCGCTATCGCTGCCTTCGGAGACTTTCCTCGCGGAGCAGATGGAAGTGGTCGACCCCGACCGGCTGCACGAGTCGCGCAACCGGCTGCGCCGCGAGCTCGCGTCCGGCCTGAAAGAGGAATTCCTGCAGAGAATAAAGACGCAGAAGCCGACCGGGCCCTATTCGCCCGACGCGGCATCGGCCGGCAAGCGCGCGCTGCGCAACCTGTGCCTGTCGTATCTCTCGGAGCTCGGCATGAGCGCGCTGTGCCACGAGCAGTTCCGCACCGCCGACAACATGACCGACGCGATGGCGGCGCTCACCTGCCTCGCGAACGTGGAATGCCCGGAGCGCAAGCCCGCGCTCGACGCCTTCTACCAGAGGTGGCAGGACGAGCCGCTCGTGGTCGACAAATGGCTCGCGGTGCAGGCCACCTCGCGGCTGCCCGGAACGCTCGCCCGGGTCAGTGAGCTCCTCCACCACCCGGCGTTCGACATCAAGGTGCCCAACAAGGTGTATGCGCTCATCCGCGCCTTCGCATCGAACCATGTCCGCTTCCACGCGGCCGACGGCAGTGGCTACGCGTTCCTCGCCGACCAGGTGATCCACCTGAACGCGCTCAATCCGCAGGTGGCCGCGCGCATGGCGCGCGCCTTCGACCGCTGGCGCAAGTTCGACGATAAGAGGCAGCAGCGCGCGAAGGCGGCGCTGGAGCGCATCCGCGACCATCGCGGGCTCACCAAGGACGTGGCGGAGATCGTGACCAAGGCCCTCGCCGCATGACGGCGTTGCTCCTTGCGAGCATCGCCTTCCTGCTGACCCACTTCGTCACCAGCACGCCGCTGCGTCCCAGGCTGGTGGCCGCGATCGGCGAGTGGCCCTACCGCGGCCTGTACTCGGTCGTGGCGTTTGCCACGCTCGGCTGGATGATCTGGGCCTACGCGGCGGCGCCACGCGAGCCGCTGTGGCCGGGGCTGCGGCACCTGCCCTCGCTCGTGATGCCGTTCGCGTTCATCCTCATCGCGTGCGGCTACCGACTCAACCCGACAGCGATCGGCGGGGAGAGGCTGCTCAAGCGCGATGAGCCCGCGCGCGGAATGATCCGCATCACGCGCCACCCCATCATGTGGGCGCTCATCCTGTGGTCGGGCGCGCATATCCTGGCGCGCGGCGACTTGAAGTCGCTCGTGTTCTTCGGAGCGTTCTTCGCCACTGCCGCGCTCGGGACGGTATCGATCGACCGGCGCAAGGCGGCGAACCCGGATTGGCCGCGCTTCGCGGCGGTCACCTCCAACATCCCGTTCGTGGCGATCGTCCAGCGACGCAACCGCATCGCCTGGCAGGAGATCGGCTGGATGCGGCCGCTCACCGGCCTGGTGCTCTTCATCGGCTTCTTCCACCTGCACCCCTGGCTTTTCGGGGTGCGGCCCTACTAGCCGCAGTTCAGCTCAACCGCATTTCTCGAGCATCAGCCGGCGCGAATCCGCGCACTGCGTCGTTTCCCACAGGGGATCATTGGAGGGCCGGGAGCAGTTGAACTGGTAGGTCGCCGTCGCGGCCTGGCAGGCCTGCTGCCGGCCGCTGGGCTGCGAGCTGCCCTGGCTTGCCTGGGATGCGCGCCGCTCGGCTTCCACCGCGCGCTTCTCCGCATCCACCGCGCGCCGCTCGGCCTCGAGCGCCCTGCGCTCGGCTTCGATCCGGCGCTCCTCGTCCGCGGTTGCCTGGGCGAAGGCGTGCGTGCAGCCGGCGATCAGCAGGAGGGAAAGAAGGATCCTGGCCATCATGCCAAGTCATACAGCATCGGCCGTGCCCGGGAAATGCGCCGTGCGGACTGCTAGCGCCGCAGGGCGACCAGCCGCTCCACCTCGAGGGGATCGGCAGGCTTGAGGATGTAGTCGTCGCAGCCCGCCTGCAGGGCGCGCCAGCGGTCTTCGGCGCGGCCGCGGCCGCTCACGGCGAGGATGCGCACGCCCTCCATCCCGGGCACGCGCCGCAGCACGCGCGCGAGCTCGCAGCCGTCGAAATCAGGCAAGCCGATGTCCAGCAGCACCACTTCCGGGCGCAGGCGCTGCGCAGCCTCGATGGCGGCATACCCGTTGACCGCGAACTCGGCCTCATGCCCCGCGCTGCGCAGCGTCACGTAGAAGTTGCGCGCGGTATCGAAGTTGTCGTCCACGACCAGCACCCGGGGCATCCGGCCATTATCGAGGCGCGGTTTTACGGAAATCACCCGCATGCATGCGCCGATGTGCATTCGGTCACCCCGGGCATGTGAAACAGTGCTCAGTCGATATCAATTCGTCCGGGCGACGGTCATCTTGCGCTGCACGCGCTGGTCGAATTTCTCGACGTTCACCACGACGCGCTCGTGCGTGCCGTCGCCGATCAGCTCCTTCTCGTCGCGCGCTTCCACGCGGAAGATCACGGTGCGCCCCGACACGGCCGTGACGACCGCCGTGGCCGTCACCTGCATGCCGACCGGCGTGGCGGCGATGTGGCGCACGTTGAGCACGGTGCCAAGGCTCTGGTGCCCCGCGGGAAGCAGGTGCTCGATGGCCGCGAGCGCCGCGGCCTCGATCACGTTGATCATGACGGGCGTGGCGAGCACGTGGATCTTGCCGCTCCCTACGCGCGGCGCGGTGTGCTCCTCCGCGACAAGCAGCCCGGCCTCGCCCGAGAGGCCGGGCTGGATCGCGGAGAGGTCGGTGCTCACCCGACCGATGTTAATTCACTTCGTCTGCGGGTCGTGCTTTTCCTTGTGGATGCGCCGGCTCTGGCGGTTCTCCGACTTCTGCAGGCGCGCCTGCTCCTTGGCGCTGACGTTGCCGTTCGCGCCCGCGCGGGCCTGCAGCCTCGAGTCGCGCGCCTGGCCGGCCTCGAGCTTGGCCGCCTCGCGGTTGGTAAGCGAGCCCGACTTGACGCCCTGCTCGATGCGGCGCTGCTGGTTGACGTCGCGCTGGACGTCCGCCTGCATGCGGCGCGAGGAGGCGGAATTGGGATTGCCCTTCTGCGCGTTGTTCTCCAGGCGGTTGATGTCGCGGCTCGCGCGGTTCTGCTCGCGCTGCAGCCGCGCCTTCTCTGCCGGCGACAGGTTGCCGTCGCGCAAGGCCCGCGCCTGGTCGCGGTCGACCCTGGATTGCTCGCGCTCCAGGCGCGCCGCCTCGCCCGTGCTGAGCGAGCCCGATTGCAGGCCCTGCTCGATGCGCTGCTGCTGGTTCACGTCGCGCTGCACCGTGCCGGCCTGGGCAAACGCGGCCCCTGCCGCCAGCGAGCCGAGCGCCAGCGCGACGAGGTTCATCTTCAATTTCATGGCATTTCCCTTTCGATGTGTGAGTGCCAGTGCGAATTAACGCGCAAGCCCGCTCGCCGGGCGACCGCCGGGGCGTAAAAAACGTAACAGCTTGTATCATCGGCGCGTATGTCGTCCGCCAGCGTCGCGCGTCCCCGCGTCGTCATCCTCGGCTGCGGCTTCGGAGGACTGTGGGCCGCCCAGGCGTTGCGCGCCGCGAACGCCGATGTGACGGTGATAGACCGCACCAACCACCACCTGTTCTCGCCCCTGCTCTACCAGGTGGCCACGGCGGGACTTTCCGCGCCCGCCATCACCGCGCCGATCCGGCACATCCTTGCCGGCCAGAGGAACGCGACGGTGCTCCTCGGGGAAGCCGTCGGCGTGGACGTGGGCCGACGGGAGGTGCGCCTCGAGGACGGCGAGACGCTCGCGTATGACCGGCTGATCGTCGCCACCGGCACCACGCACAGCTATTTCGGCAACGATGACTGGGCGCCGTTCGCGCCCGGCCTGAAGACGCTCGACGATGCCTTCGAGATCCGCTCGCGGATCCTGCTCGCCTTCGAGCGGGCCGAGCGCGAGACGGACGCGGCGCGGCGCGCCGCATGGCTTACCTTCGTGGTGATCGGCGCCGGCGCGACCGGCGTCGAGCTCGCCGGCACGCTGGCGGAAATCGCGCGCCACACGCTCAAGGGCGAGTTCCGGCGCTTCGATCCGCGCAACTCGCGCATCGTCCTCGTGGAAGCCGGCGAGCGCGTGCTGCCGCCTTATACGCCGGACCTTTCCGAGAAAGCGCGCCTGCAGCTCGAGCGCCTCGGCGTCACCGTGTGGGTGGGCAGGCGCGTCACCGGAGTAGACGAGCGCGGCGTCACGCTGGGCGACGATCGGCTGGAGGCGCGCACCGTGATCTGGGCGGCCGGCGTGGCGAGCTCGCCCATCGGCCGCACGCTCGACGCGCCGCTCGATCGCGCCGGCCGCGTGCAGGTGGCGCCCGATCTTTCCCTCCCCGGCCATCCCGAGGTGTACGTGATCGGCGATCTCGCGGCCGTGACAAGCGACGGCAAGCCGGTTCCGGGCATCGCGCCCGCGGCGAAGCAGATGGGCCGGCACGCCGCGAGAAACATTCTTCTTGCCCTGGAAGGAAAGCGCACCCAACCCTTTCGCTATCGGGACTACGGCCAGCTCGCCACCATCGGGCGCGCGGCCGCGGTGGTGATGATGGGCAAGCTCAGGCTGTCGGGATTTCCAGCCTGGCTCCTGTGGCTCGGCGCGCACATCTATTTCCTCATCAACTTCCGCAACCGCGTCGTGGTGATGATCGACTGGGCGTCGTCGTACTGGACCTACAGCCGCTACGCCCGTATCTTCACGCGCAGGTCGCCATAGACGCTCGGGAGGGAAGCTTGGGGGCAGTCGCCGCATTCATCGCCGGAATGCTCGCGTTGTCGTGCGCCATCGCGCAGGACAAGCCCGCGGCGGGCAAGCTCGATTTCGTCGAGGGCGACGCGATCGTGGAGCCGAAGGACGGCCAGGCGCGCATCGCCCGGACCGGAGACCCGGTCTACCAGGCCGACACCATCACGACCTTCGCCGCGGCCGAGGTCCATGTCGCCATGGCCGACGGCGCGGAGCTCGCGGTGCGCGAGAACACCAAGGTGACGATCACGGTCTACGTCGCCAACGGCGACGACGACGATCGCAGCCTGCTCGACCTCGCCCGCGGGACGTTGCGCGCGGTGACCGGCTGGATCGGCAAGTACCGGCGCTCCGGCTACCAGATCCGCACCCCCATGGTGACGATCGGCGTGCGCGGCACCGACCACGAGCCGCTCGTCATCCCGGTGGGGTCCGAGCGCGGCGAGCCCGGAACCTACGACCACGTCCATGCCGGCGCGGTCTTCGTGCGCACGCCGCAGGGCAGCCTCGACATCGGCGCGGGCCAGGTCGGCTTCGCGCCGCGCGGCCTCGGTCTTCCGCCCGAAGTGCTGGCAGTGCTTCCGACGCTGTACCAGCCGACCCGGAACGAAGGGCAGTTTGCGGGCCTCAACGAGCGCATCAAGTCG
>DATAHF010000008.1:0-27325 GCA_036263315.1 Burkholderiales bacterium | reverse complement strand
GCAGGGACTTTTTCATTTGTATCCTCCTGGGGCAATCATAACCGGAACAGCTCGCGGGCGACCTGGTGGACGCGCTCGAATCCAGAACGTGTCACAACGATGAGCTCGCCCACCTGGACTCCCGCCCGGCCATCCGGCGTCACCACGTTCGGCTGCAGCACGAGCGTCATGCCTTCCTTAAGCGTCATGTCGGGGACGGGGCCTGCCGGGCGGCTGGCGCTTCCCAGCACGGGGGGAAAATAACCGCCGACGAAGCCGTGCACCAGGTCGTCGCAGGTCGTGAAGCCGGCCTTTTCGATCACGCCGGAGGCCGCCACCAGCTCGCCTGCCGGCACGCCGGCCTTGGCGACGCCGAGCATGGCGTCCAGCGCGCCCTCGGCCACGGCATAGAGGTCGCGATACAGCGGCAGCGGCTCGGCCCCGACGGTGAATGTGCGCAAGACCTGGCCCGGGTACTCCCAGAATTGGGCGCTGATCTCGCAGAAAAGGACGTCGCCCTGCGCCAGGCGCCGCGTCGACGGGTACTGGGCGGGTACGCAGCACTCCGGCGACGCCATGGAAGTAGCGCCGAAATAATGGATCCACGTCGTCCCGCCCTCGCCCACGTAGGCGTCTTCGCAAAGCCGCCAGAGCGCGCGCTCGTCCATGCCCGCGCGCGCATTGCCGAGCAGCGCCTCGACGGCGAGATCGGACAACCAGGCGCCGATGCGCACCCAGTCGATCTCCTCGGCCGACTTCACCAGGCGAAGCTCCGTGTAGGCCGCGTTCAGGTCGACGAGCGTGAACGTGCGCGCGAGGCGCTTCTGCTTGGCCGCGCCCAGGACACCGACGATGCCCAGCGTCTTCGCGCCCTTCTTCGCGAGGCGCGCTTCCAGGCTGTCGAGGGTGGAAGCGCCGCCCCAGCGCACGTCGAAGTCGAACGCGATGCGTCGCGCGAGCGGGACATGGTTGTGGTACTGGATGAGGAGAACGTCGGGCTGCTCGCCATCGAGCACGCCAATGGCTTCCGCGGTCACCGGCCAACCGGTCAGCCAGCCGACCGCGCTGCCCGAGCGGTTCTCTCCGCACGCGAGAATGGCATCGGCGCCTGCCCGCTCGGCGAGCGCAGCAAGCGCCGCGCGGCGGCGCTTCATCTCTTCGGCGGAGAAGCGGGGATACGGCTGCGCCAGCACGGCGCGCAGCCGCGCATCGAGCGGCTTCAGGCGGCTTTGGAAGGCCTGTTCTTGCGCGCCCAGTAGTCCTCGGCCGATTTGGTGCGCACGAGCTCGTCGGCGCTCTTGAAGCCCGGCGCCATGGACGCGTCGGTGCCCGGCATCACCTGGTGGTGCTCGATGTTGAGCAGCCGCAGCCAGCTCTGCTGCCCCAGCGTGAGCCCGATGGCGCAGCCCAGCTCCACCAGTTCCGGCTCGCTGAAATTGCGGTGCATCCTGTCCCAGAACGCGTCGTCGGTCTCCAGCCGATAGACGATCGCCTCGGCGTACGCGAGCGCGGCCTTCTGGCGCTCGTTGTAGCGCTTCGACTTCTCGAATTGCATGAGATCGCGCACGTCGTCCTCCACCATGCCGGTGGCGGCCGCCTTGACCGAGCGCTGGTTGCCGCAGTATTCGCAGGTCACGGCGCGCGACACGTACAGCCGGCAAAGCTCCTTGATGGGATGGTCGAGCACGCCGTTCTTGAACACGTCGCGCCAGGAATTGGCGAAGAACCAGAAGCACGCCTTGACGTGCGCGCGCACCGCCGAGCTCTCGGGGCGGGGCGTGCCCTCGCGCTGGCAGCGCTCCATCTCCTTGCGCATGTCGGCGTCCATCTGCTCGAGCGGCACGTAGCTTATGCGTTGCTTGGCATTCATGGCTGTACTCCTTTGACCGCTGAATTTAACATTTCTTCGTGTACCAGCATCATTCCGCGCTCCAGGCGGCCGGCCAGCTGCTGCTCGCGTTCGCCTTCCTGGCGAGCGGCGCGCGCAACCTGGGCTGGATGTTCGCGCAGCACGAGGAGCGCATGGCGGCGTTGGGCGTGCCGTGGGCACGAGGGGTCCTCGTCGTGGGATTCATCCTACAGTTCGCCGGGGGCGTGCTGCTCGCGCTCGATTATCACCGGGCGGTGGGCGCCGGTCTGCTCGTGCTCTTTACCGTGGCCGCGAGCGCGATCTTCCACCGCTGGTGGCTGATCCGCGATCCGCTGCTGCGGCATCTGCATATCGGCAACCTGCTCGTCAACGCCGGCATCGTGGGCGGCCTGCTGCTGGTGGCCGCCCTCTAGCCTCTGCCCGCGCTAGGCGCCCGCCTTCATCGGCGGCCAGTCGCGCGAGTACACCGGGTGCGCCAGGAATTCCTTGGGCGGATAGGTCCAGAACTGGCTCACGTCGGAATAGGTGTACACCGGCGTGTTCACGAGCTTGCCATCCTTCTTCTCCACCTTGCGGATGTAGATGTTGCCGACGACGTTGCCGTACTCGTCGAAAGCGATCGGCCCGCGCAGCGTGTCCACCTTGACCGCGCGCAGCGCCTTGATGAAAGCCTGCTTGTCCTCGATCTTTCCCTTGAGCGCCTCGATCGCGGCGTAGAGCACTTCGCCGTAGAGATAGGTGCCCGAAGCGTACTGCCCGGGGTCGTAGCCGTTTTCCTTCTTGTACGTCTGCACGAAGCGGCGGTTGATGGGATTGTCGAGCTGGGCGGAGTACCAGCAGCTCGAGAGCTTGCCGAGCGCGTAGTCGCCCATGTTGCGCACCGCGACCTCGTCGAATGCCGTCATGCCGCCCACCACCGGCGTCTTCATCGCGTATTCGTTGTACTGCTTGAGGAAGCGAAACCCGTTGGAGCCGGCAAACCCGAGGAACACGCCGTCGATATCGGTCTTCAGCTGCGCGATGTAAGTGCCGTAATCCGGCGCGTTGAGCGGCGAGAAAAGCTTTTGCGCGAGCGTGCCGCCCGCGTCTTCGAAGACTTTCTGGAAGCCGCCCAGCATCTCGTGGCCGTAGGCAAAGTCATCCGCGATCGCGGCCATGCGCTTGTACTTGAGATGCTTGGCGCAGTAGTCGGCCATCGGGTGCGCGCACTGCGCCGAGGTGGAAGTCGCGCGCACGAACCAAGGGTTGGCCTTGCGCTGCGTCATGTCCTCGGCGCCGGCCACGGGAAGCGTCGGGATCTGCGCGGTGCGGATGTAGTCGTCCATGGCGAGCGCCTCGAACGCGGCGAGCGGGCCGACCACGGCCTGCACCTTGTCGCGCTCGACGAGCTCCTGCATCTTCGTGCGCGCCTGCGCCGGTACGCCGCCGCTGTCCGCCACGGTGAGCTCGACCTTGCGCCCGCCCATGGTGTAGTTCTTTTCCTTGAGGAAAATCGTGAGGCCGCGCTCCATGTCGATGCCGCCGGAGGCGAGCGCGCCGGTCTTGATGGTGAGCAGGCCGATCCGGATCGGCTCCGACTGCGCGCGTACGATGCCGGGGAAGCCGAGCGCGGATGCCCCGGCGGCGGCGCCGGCGGCCTGGATGAATTTCCTGCGATTGAATGCCATGGTGCCGTCCTCCTCCAAGTTGGGCGGCACTACCTTACGCCAATCAGGCGTCGGTTCCAACCATGGAGAAGCGCTCGTCGGCCGCGAGGCAGGCCGCCTCGGGAAGCCCGAGCTCGCGCCGCACGAGATTGCTGCCCCGCACGATCGACACGAGCTTGTAGTAGGCGTGGCGCCGGCTCATGCCCTCGCGCCCCATGCCGCAATCCGAGCCGAGGATGAGCCGGTCCGCCGGAACGGCTTTGAGCGCCTTGCGCACGAGGCCTGCGACCTCCTCGGGCGTCTCGACCTGCAGCGTGTGGTGATCGACGACGCCGATGCAGATTTTCTTGTCCTTTATCGCGGCGCCGATCGCCTCGAGGTCCATGCCATCCGAGCTGCAGGTCTCGAAGGTGATGACGTCTGCGTCGACGCGGTTCAGCGCGTCGAGCGCCGGCTTGTAGGTCGGCGGCGCCGGGAACAGCCGCTGCGCCGCGGGATTGCCCCAGCAGGTGTGGCACCACACCTCGGTCTTCGCGCGCAGGCCGCGAACGGTGTTGTTGAACACCTCCACCATGAAGTCGGGGTTCAACACCTTGTCCACCAGGCCCTTCGCCGCGAGCAGGTGAATCTGCGGCTCTTCCATCTGGATGACCTTGCATCCGGCGTCCGCAAGCTCGTGCAGCTCCTCGTTCAGCGCGTCGCTCACCGCGAGGATCGCCTTGCGCAGGTCGCGGTAGTGCAGGTCGCGCACCGACATGGCGATCAGCTCGGGCGTGATGGTGCCGAACTTGACCGGACGGGTGGTAAGGCGCTGCGCCGCCTTCCAGATCGCGCTGTACTGAAGGTTGCCGCGCCCCACCGGACCGACCAGGTCCGGCATGATCCGCGTCTCGAGCACGTCGTGCAGGATGTGGCCGGGCTTGTGCGGCAAGCCGGCGAGGCCGCCCTTGACGCGATACGGCCGTCCACCCGCGAAGCCGTCCATGTGCAGCGGCGCGTACGAGAACCAGTTGTGCCCGGCGACATCCGCGTCGAAGCGGCAGTCGCCGTCGGTCACGATGTCGATCCCGGCGACCTCCTGATCGCGCAGGTAGGCCGACAAGGCGTCCTGATACTGCTCGCGGTAGACGCGGTCGACCATCGCTTCGCGGAAATTTCGCCTTCCGAGGTTCTCGGTGTACCAGACCGGGCGCGGCAGCGACCCGATGATCGTCGTGGGCAGCTTCGTACCGGCAGTGGCGGTGTACATCAGGACGAGAGGCCGTCGCCGACCTTGACGTTTTCCGGCTTGATCTCGAGCCCGGAGTTCTGCGCCTGCATCACTAGCAGCGTCGAGAAGTCTTCCTCCGTCATGCCGCGGCCGATCATCTGCTGCAGCAGGTCGCGCGTGAGCGAAGTGAGCGGCATGGGGACGTCGAAGCGCTTGCCCGCCTCGAGGCCGAGATCGAGGTCCTTGCGCAGGAGCTTCGGCGTGAAGGTGACGTGGAAGTCGAGGTTCACGAGCGCAGGCGTCTTGTAGCGCGTGAACATGGACCCCATCACGCTCTTGTTCAGAAAGTCGAGGAAGGCATGCCGCGGCATGCCCGCCTTTTGCGCCAGCACGGTGATCTCGCAGAGGTTCTGGATCACCACGCCGAGCATGACGTTGTGGCAGATCTTCGCGATGCGCGCGAGCTCGCCTTCGCCGACGTAGCTCGAGCCCACGCCCATCATGTCGAGATACGGGCGCGCGGCGTCGTAGGCCGCCTTCGGCCCCGAGACCACGAACGTGAGCTTGCCGGCCTTGATGACCTTGGCGTTGCCGCTCACCGGGGCCGCGAGGTATTGGATTTTATGTTTGGAAAGAATCTCCCTTAGTTCCGCCGACCCCTCGAGCGAGATGGACGAGCATTCAACAACCATGCGCGGCTTGTCGGGACCGGACAGGAGCTTCCCAACCACCTCCTTCACGTCGTCCCAGGTGGAGACCATGCAGAACACGATGTCGCACTTCGCGAGATCGGGAATCATGCGCGCCACCTTCGCGCCGTATTCGGCGAGCGGCTGCGCCTTGGCCGCAGTGCGGTTCCAGACGCTGATGTCGCAGCCGGCCTTGGCGAGCCGCGCGGCCATCTCGTAGCCCATGCGGCCGGTGCCGATCCAGCCGAGTTTTAGCGTGGCTTTTGCAGCGCCGTCCAGGCGCGGTCCCGGATTAGTAGGGGTTTGCAATCGGGAGTTCCTCTGCGGGGTAGAGCGAAATGATCTTAGCGCCTTTGGGGGTAAGAACGACTTCTTCTTCGATGCGCGCCGCCGACACGCCGTCGGTCGCCGGGCAGTAGGTTTCCACGGCGAACACCATGCCGGCCTTGAGCTCGATCGGCTCGCGCAGCGAGTTCACGCGCGAGATGAGCGGGCGCTCGTGCAGGCCGAGCCCGAGGCCGTGGCAGAAATTCAGGCCGAACGCGTCCATCTCGCTCGCGAAGCCGATTTCCTTGGCCTCGGGCATGGCGAGCGCGATCTTGTCGCTCGACATCCCGGGCTTGAGCAGCTCGATGGCGCGATCCATCCATTCGCGCGCCTTGCGGTAGGCCGTGCGCTGCGCGGAGGTCGCCCGCCCGACGTTGAAGGTCCGGTAGTAGCAGGTGCGGTAGCCCATGAACGACTGGATGACGTCGAAGAACGCCTGGTCGCCGGGGCGGATAAGCCGGTCGGTGAAGTTGTGCGGGTGCGGCGAGCAGCGCTCGCCCGAGATCGAGTTGATGGCCTCGACGCAGTCCGAGCCCATCTCGTACAGCCGCTTGGTGGCGAGCGCGACGATCTGCGACTCCTGCACCCCCGGCTTCAGCGCCTCGGCGATGTCCGTATAGACCCCGTCCACCATGGCCGCCGCCATGTTGAGGAGCGTGATCTCGTCGATGTTCTTCACCTCGCGCGCCTGGAGCATTACCTGCTGGCCGTCCTTCACCTTGATGCCGAGGCGCTGCAGCTCGAAGAGCATCGGCGGCTCGACCACGTCCAGGCCGAGCGGCATGTCGGCCACGCCTTCCGCCTCCAGGATGGCCTTGATCTCCTTCGCCGCGTCGCGGAACAAGGTGATGTCGCCGCCGGTGGCGCCACGCAGGCCGAGCAGCCCCGCGCGGCAATGGTCGGTATGCAGCCACGGCGCGTACAGCTTGTGGTGCTTCGCCGCGCTGCCGAAATCCCAGATGTACGGATCGCCGTTTCCGGTCAGCAGCGAATAGCGCGTGAGCTTGTCGCGCGCCCACTCGCCGATCACCGTGCTCGTCGTGTAGCGGATGTTGTGCTGGTCGAAGCAGAGCAGCGCGCCCAGGCCCGAATTCGCGAGCGCGGCGCGCACCCGCGCGATACGGTAGTCGTGCAGGCGGCGGAAATTGATCCGCTCCTCGAAGTCGACCTGCGTGCGGCCGGGCGCCTGCAGCGGCCGGCTCCAGTTGTGATGCGGATTGATGTCGTCGGGCCGGACGATCTTCGGCTCGGGCCGCTTTTTCTGCTTCGCCATGGCGTCTCCTCGGGAGGAGGATTCTATCCGGAGATGAGCGCCATCCTGCGCCGCAGGCGCGCCGCTGTTTCGCCGTCGCCTGCGGCCTCGGCGCGCTTCAGCTGCACCGACAGCCACGCAAGCAGCGGCCGGCGCCATCCCTGCGCCGACGCGATCTCCACCGCCTTTGAAATTCCTGCGGGATCGATCCCACCCGCCCTCAGGCTTACGCCTGCGGAGACGAGCTGCGAAAGCGGATCCTCCGTCGCCGGGTGCGCGCCCTTGCCGGCGAGGTAATCGGCATAGGCGATCTCCTCGGCGCCAGCACCGTCGCGCAGCGGCTGGAAGCCCGGGCACTCGTCGAACTCGAGGCTTGCCACCCGCACCGCGCAGCGCACGAGCTCGGCGCGCGCAACGAGGTCGGCACGCCCGGTGCGCGCAAGCTCGGACCGCGCGCGGGCAAATTCGGATTCGGAGGCGCGCGTGTCGCCTTTCAGGTAGCCGGCCTGAAAAGCCTGCAACGCCTGGCTCGCGTTCGCCTGCCAATCCGGCGCCGGCGGCGACGAGGCGCACGCGGCAACGAGAATTCCAAGGAGAAAGGCCGGACGTCTCAAGGCAGCTTGATTTCCGTCTTGCGCTCGAACGGCCATTTGCGGTTGATCTCGTCGACGAGCCCCCCGATCTTGCGCACGCTCACGTCGACTTCGGCCCGCAGCGCGGCGAGGTCGCCGCTTGCGCTCTTGGCGTTGGCGCTCACGACCTGCGCATCCGCGAGGATCGCATCGACCCGCTTCAGGCTCTCCTTCACGTCGCCGAGGATGGCGTTCGCCTGCGCCACGGCGCGCTGCGTGCCGTCCATCACGCCGCCCTCCCCGTAGACGCGCTTGTCGGTCTTGACGAGCAGGTCATCCAGCCTTTTCGAGACGCCGGCGATGGAGCCGAGCAGCGCATTCGCTCGGTCTATGGTGGCGATGACCTTGCGCGCGTCGTCCTCGCTGCCCAGCACGGCGGCGAGCGCGCCGCTCTTGCCGGCGAGGCGCTCGCTCACCGCACGCAGGTTGGCGAGGCTCGCCTGGATGCTGCCGCCTTGCTTGGTCATCTCCTCCGCGTTCTCCAGGACGCCGCGCAGCGTGGCCACCAGCCGCGGAATTTCCTCGGTGGTGTCGCCGCGCAGCACGTTGCGTTCGGCCCCATCGGGCAGCGGTGCGTCCTGCAGATTCGCCGTGATGGCGCGCAGCTTCGCGCTGCCGACGATGCCGCGCTCCATGGTGAAGATGGTGGACTGCTTGAGCCAGCGCGCGTCCTTGAGCGGCACGCGGATGTCGATGCGGGCGCGCCCGTCCTCCGCGAGCGCGATTCTGTACACGCGCCCGACGGGGAAGCCCGAGAACGTGAGGTCCATCCCGATGCCGACGCCTTCGGCGTTGTCGGAGACGAGGGTCAGCCGCTGGCTCGCCTCGAACACCCCACGCGCGTAGAGCACGTAGATGACGAAGACCGCGACCACCACGACGGTGAGCCCGAGCAGCAGCCCCATGCGGAACTGCAGGTTCTTGGGTATCGGCGTGAAGCGAGGTTCCACGGTCGCTACTTTAACGCTCCGGCGCCGGGAACACTCGAAGCTTTCGCCGCGCCGTTATACGTACTTTACGGCGAGCGAAAGCACTTCCAATAGACCGAGCGCGAGCACCAGGCGCACCATGCCGCCCATGACGGCCACCGGCGCCGATTTCACGTTGCTCGTTGCATCGAGGCCGGCGGCGATGGGAATGACGGCGACCACGACGCCGAACACGATGCACTTCAGCGCGAGTCCGGCGAGCGCGGGCTCGCTGAAGACGCGCGCCACGGTGTGCGTGTATTCCGCGAAGCCCCACGGCGAGAAGCCGTACATCCCGACATAGGCAAGCACCATCGCCATGCCGCAGCTGAGCACCGTGAGCGCGAGCACGGACAGCGCCGCGGCGACCACGCGCGGCACGAACTCCTGCTCGAACGGGTCGAGGCCCTCGGCATGCATTCGCCGCAGCTCGCCCGTCACGTGCATGAGCGCGACTTCCGTGCTGAGCGCCGAGCCGGAGCGGATCGCGATGAAAAGCGCCGTGCCGAAGGGCAGCATCTCCAGCACCAGGACGCGGAAAACCAGCTCGAGCGCGTACGGCGCGAGGCCGTACACGCGCGCTGCGTTGATGGTGATCCCGACCACGACGAGGCTGAGGAGCGATGCGAAAAGCGTAAAGCCCACGGCAACTTCCCAGGCGGTGAAATACATCTGCTTCAGCAGCACGGCGCGCGTTTGCGCCGTATACGTCGAACGGGAAAAGCCGGCAGCCGCGGCCATCAGCGCGAACTGTCCCGCGCGCGCCCAGGCCCGCAGCCACGCTTGGGCGTCCGCGAGCGTCATCTAAAATCCGCGCATGACAGAAAAAACCATCGCACCGGAAAAGCTTACCTTGTTTGCCGCCGCCTGCCTCGAGAAGCTCGGCCTTGCGGCCGCGGACGCGCGCCTGGTCGCCGAGACCCTCGTTGCAGCGAACCTGCGCGGCGTCGACAGCCACGGGGTCGTGCGCCTCGCGCACTATGCAACGCGGCTGCGCAACGGCACGGTAAACGCCCGCCCGGACATCCGCGTGCAACGCACCGGGGCTTCCAGCGCCGTCGTAGAGGGCGACGCCGGCATGGGCCAGCTCGTCGCCGCGCGCGCCATGCGCGAGGCCATTGCGCTTGCCAGGGAATCGGGCGTGGGCGCGGCGGTGGCACGCAACAGCTCGCACTGCGGGGCGTGCGCCTATTTCGTCGAGCTCGCGGTGAAGGAAGGGATGGTGGGCATCGCCCTCACCCACACCGATTCCATCATGGTGCCGCCCGGGATGCAGCGCATCTTCCTGGGCTCCAATCCCATCGCGTTCGGCGCGCCCGCCGGCGACGAGCCGCCGGTGATCATCGACATGTCGACCACGCACGCCGCCTGGGGGAAGATCATCGTCGCGCGCCAGGAGGGCAAGCCGATCCCCCCGGACTGGGCGCTCGATGCAAACGGCAGGCCGACCACCGATGCAAGCCAGGCGGTCGGGCTCGCGCCCACCGGCGGCCACAAGGGCTATGCGCTCGCGCTCATGATCGAGATCCTGTGCGCGCAGCTCGCCGGCGTGCCGTTCGGGCCGCACGTCACCAAGATGTACGGCGAGCTCGACAAGCCGCGCAACCTCGGTCACTTCATGCTGGCGCTCGACGTGGCGCGCTTCACCGGCGCGGCCGGGTTTCGCGCGCAGATCGATCTGCTGGTGCGCGAGATCCGCGCGCAGGAGCCCTCCGACCCGCGCCGGCCGCCGCTCGCACCGGGCGATCCGGAGCGGCTTTGCGCCGCAGCGCGGCTGAAGAACGGGGTGCCGCTCGGCGAAGGCGTGCTCGCCGAGCTGAACGCCCTCGCGACGACCCTCGGCGTGCCGCCGGTCTAGCGCTCGCCGCGCGCGAGCGCCTCGACCGTCTCCGGGCCGAGGCCGAGCTTCGTGGCGGCAGCGCCGATCTCCTTCCACGTTTCCGCGTCGACCGGAATCCCCTCGCGCTCGCGCCGCGCGCGCATCTCGCGCTCCGGCTCCCCCGCGATGCGAACCCGGTCCGCGCCCGGCGCGGCGCGCGAAGCGCGCACCCACGCGAGGAAACTCTTGGCGTCCTTCGCGAAGACCTCCGCAGTCCCCAGCCGCTTGGGGTCGATCAGGATGGAGAGCATTCCGTTCAGCACGCGCCGCTGCGTCTTGTTGTCGTAGTCGGTCACGCCGCCGCCCGTCAGGGCGCCGCCGAGAAGCTCGCAGGCCACCGCGAGCCCGTAGCCCTTGTGCTCGCCGAAAGTCAGCATGGCGCCGAGCGGCGCCACCACGCCCCAGCGCGGATCGTCGGTGGGATTGCCCTGGTCGTCGATCAGCCAGCCGTGCGGGATCTTCGCGCGCTTGTTGTGCGCCACGCGCAGCTTGCCCTGAGCGACGGCGCTCGTTGCCATGTCGAGAAGGAACGGCGCTTCGCCGGGCAGCGGGATGCCGATGCAGACCGGGTTGGTGCCGAAGCGCCGGTCGGCGCCCGCGAAAGGCGCGACGCGCGCGAAGGACTGCACGTTGACGAAGTGCATCGAGATGAATCCCTCGCGCACAGCCATTTCCGCCCAGTGGCCGATGCGGCCCAGGTGGTGCGAATTGCCGAGCGCGACGATCGCCGAGCCGTGCTCCCGCGCGCGCGCGATCGCCATGTTGGTCGCGGCATAGCCGATGGATTGGCCGTAGCCCTTGCAGCCGTCGAGCACCAGCAGCGCCGCGGTGTCGAGCTGCACCTTGGGCGACTGGTTGACCACGAGGCCGCCTTCCTGCAGGGCCTCTACATAACGCGGCATCATGCCGATGCCGTGCGAGTCGTGTCCGCAAAGATTCGCCATTACCAGGTTCTCGGCCACCATGCGCGCTTCCGCGGCGTGGCTGCCGCCTGCGAGCGCGATCGCCTCGATCGCGCGGGTGAGCGGCCCGGATTGAAATGTCAGCATGGGTTCACTCCGCCTTGATGCCGCCGCGTTCGACGACCTTGGTCCATCGCGCGACTTCGTCGCGCATGAACTTGCCGAATTCCTCCGGCGTGCTCGCGACCACGTCGAAGCCGATGGCCGTGAGCCGCTCGCGTACATCGGGCGAGCGCAGCGCCCTCACTGCCGCCTCGTTCAAGCGCGCCAGCACCTCGCGCGGCGTCTTCGCCGGCGCTGCAGCCGCCTGCCACGACGTGACCACGAGCTCGGGATAGCCTGCCTCCGCCATGGTGGGCAGGTCGGGGAACTGCGGCGAGCGCGACTTGGCGGTGACGCCGAGGGCGCGGATCTTTCCCGCTCGGATCTGCGTCGCCACCGTCCCCATGTTCTGGAAGGAAGCTTCGACCTGCCCGCCGAGGAGGTCCGTTACGACGGCAGCGCCGCCGCGGTACGGGATGTGCACGCCGAAGGTGCCGGTCATCTGCTTGAAGAGCTCGGCGGTGAGATGGTCCGACGACCCGGTGCCGCTCGAAGCATAGGAGATCTTGCCGGGATTGCGCTTCGCGTAGTCCACCAGCTCCTTGACCGTTCTCGCCGGGAAATCGAGCTTCGTGACTAGCACGTTCGGCGTGGTCACCGCGAGCGTGATCGGCGCAAAGTCCCGCACCGGGTGATAGCGCAGGTCCTTGTAGAGCGCCGCGTTGATGGAAAACACGCCAATGGAGCCGACCAGGATCGTGTAGCCGTCGGGGTCGGACTTCGCCACCATCTCCGCCGCAATCGAGCCGTTCGCACCGGGGCGATTCTCGACGACGGCCGGCTGCCCCAGGACTTCCTGGAACTTGGAGCCGATCGCCCGACCCACGGTGTCCGACGGGCCGCCCGGAACGAAGGGGATCACGATCTTGATCGGCTTGGCGGGAAAGGCTTGCGCATAGCCGGCGCTGCTCGCCGCGCACAACAGGAGCGCAGCGGCGATTTTCACGGCGCGATGCATTCGTGTCCTCGTTTTTTCGAAGGCGCCGAGTTTACTTCGCAACCGTGGTATATAGCGAGCGATGAAATCCCTCCTGCTGCTCGCCGCGCTTGCCGCCGCGCCGGCCCAGGCGCAGACCCAGACCTACCCCGCGAAGCCGATTCGCCTGATCGTGCCCTATGCCGCGGGCGGCACGTCCGACATTCTGGCGCGCCAGATCGGACCGAAGCTCACGGACGCCTGGGGACAGCCAGTGATCGTGGAGAACAAGACCGGCGCGAACGGCAACGTCGGCGCCGACTTCGTCGCCAAGAGCGCGCCCGACGGCTACACGCTGCTCATCACGGACGTCGGCGGGCTCGTGATCAGCGCAAGCGTGTACAAGCTCGCGTTCGATCCCTCGAGGGATTTTTCGCCGGTAGTGATGGTCTCCTACTCGCCGCACGTGCTGGCGGTGCATCCGTCGGTGCCGGTGAAGAGCATGGCCGATCTCATCGCCTACGCGAAGCAGAACCCGAACAAGCTTAACTTCGCGGTTTCCGGAATCGGCGGCGCCCCGCACCTCGCAGGCATCGAGTTCGCGCAGCGCACGGGCGTGCAATGGACCTACATCCCCTACAAGGGCGGATCGGACGCGGTCGCGGCGGTCGCCGGCGGCCAGGCCGAAGTGCTGTTCAACGGAATGCTCGCCACGTGGCCCGCCGTGCAGGGCCACAGGCTGCGAGCGCTCGGCATCTCGTCTGCGCAGCGCGTTTCGTCGGCGTCCGACACGCCGACCGTGGCCGAGCAAGGGCTGCCCGGTTTCGAAACCGGATCGTTCCAGGGCGTCGTGGGGCCCGCCGGCATCGCGCGCGACGTGGTCGCGAAGCTGAACGGGGAGCTGGTGAAGGTGCTCAATACCGCGGACATGAAGGAGCGCTTCGCGAAGCAGGGAACGGAAGTGCGTACCGGCACGCCGGAATCCCTGGGCCAATGGCTGAAGGCCGAGCAGGTGCGCTGGGCGCGCGTGGTGAAGGAATCGGGAGCGAAATTTGACTAAGCGAAAGACGCCCGAGCAGCTGCGCAGCCATCGCTGGTACGGCGCGCAGGACCTGCGCGCCTTCGGTCATCGCTCGCGCACCGCGCAGATGGGCTACGACCGCAGCGACTATGCGGGCAAGCCGGTCATCGGCATCATCAATACCTGGTCCGACGCCAATACCTGCCATACCCACTTCAAGCAGCGCGTCGAGGAAATCAAGCGCGGCATCTGGCAGGCGGGGGGCTTCCCGATGGAGATGCCGGCGATGTCGCTCGGCGAGCAGCTGCAGAAGCCGACCACCATGATGTACCGCAACTTCCTCGCCATGGAAACGGAAGAGCTGCTGCGCTCCTATCCCGCCGACGGCGCCGTGCTCATGGGCGGCTGCGACAAGACCACCCCCGCGCTCATCATGGGCGCCACCAGCATGAACCTGCCGGCCATCTACATGCCCGCGGGGCCGATGCTCACGGGGCACTGGCGCGACAAGACGCTCGGTTCCGGCTCCGACACTTGGAAATACTGGGCCGAGCTGCGCGCGGGCACGATTACCGAGCAGGATTGGCACGAGATCGAGGACGGCATCGCGCGCTCGCCAGGCACCTGCATGACGATGGGCACCGCGGCGACGATGATGTCGATCGCCGAGGCGCTCGGCCTCTCGCTTCCAGGCGCCTCCTCCATCCCCGCGCCGGATTCCAACCACGCCAAGATGGCATCGCTTACCGGCAAGCGCATCGTCGACATGGTGTGGGAAGACCTGAAGCCGCGCGACATCCTGAAGAAGGAGGCCTTCGACAACGCGATCGTGACGCTGATGGCCATGGGCGGATCCACCAACGCGCTCATCCACCTGGTCGCGATGGCAGGCCGCGCCGGGATCAAGCTGCCCCTCGAGCGCTACAACGAGTACTCGGCGAAGACGCCGCTGCTCGCGAACGTGCGCCCTTCGGGCGACAGGTACCTGATGGAGGATTTCTACTACGCGGGCGGTTTGCGCGCGCTGCTCGCGGAGCTGAAGGACCTGCTGCACCTTGAGTGCCTGACCGTGAACGGCAAGACCCTTGGCGAAAACCTTGCGGGCGCGCAGATCCACGACGCCGAAGTGATCCGCAAGCGAAGTAATCCCTTGAAGAAGTCGGGCGGCCTGGTCGTGCTGCGCGGCAACCTCGCGCCCAACGGCGCGGTGATCAAGGCGGCGGCGGCCACGCCTGCGCTGCTGCGCCATACCGGCCGGGCCGTCGTATTCAACGACTACAACGATATGGCGGCGCGGATCGACCGCGAGGACCTGGACGTCGACGCAAGCTCGGTCCTCATCCTCAGGAATTCCGGCCCGCTGGGCGGCCCGGGCATGCCGGAGTGGGGCATGCTGCCCGTGCCGAAGAAGCTGCTCAAGCAAGGCGTGCGCGACATGGTGCGCATCTCCGACGCGCGCATGAGCGGAACGAGCTACGGCACCTGCGTGCTGCACGTCTCGCCGGAATCGTATGTCGGCGGGCCGCTCGCGCTCGTGAAGGACGGCGACCCGATCGAGCTCGACGTCGAGAAGCGCGAGCTCAACCTGAAGGTCGAAGAGGGCGAGCTCGCGCGCCGCAAGAGCGCCTGGCGAACTGCGCCGCGGAAATTCGAGCGCGGCTACGGCGCGATCTTCAGCAGCCACATCAAGCAAGCCGACGAGGGCTGCGACTTCGACTTCCTGGAAGGCACGGCGGCCACGCCCGAGCCCGAGATCCACTAGCCGCCATGGACCTTCCGCAGAACACGTTCAAGCGCGCGCTGCGCGCCGGCAAGCCGCAGATCGGGCTGTGGTCGAGCCTCTCGTCCAGCTATACCGTGGAGGTGATCGCCGGCGCCGGCTTCGACTGGATCCTGCTCGACAGCGAGCATTCGCCGGCCGACATCGAGAA
Organism: Burkholderiales bacterium; assembly: GCA_036263315.1. Taxonomy (GTDB): domain Bacteria; phylum Pseudomonadota; class Gammaproteobacteria; order Burkholderiales; family SG8-39; genus SCGC-AG-212-J23. The sequence goes on along the minus strand of DATAHF010000008.1, from coordinate 11,941 downwards.
TCTCCTCACGCAGCTGCAGGCCGCGGCCGCCTACCCGACGCACGCCGTGGTGCGGGTGCCGTGGAACGATATGGTGGCGATCAAGCGCGTGCTCGACGTCGGCGCGCAGTCGCTGCTCGTTCCCTACGTCTCCACCGCGGCGGAGGCCCAAAGCGCGGTTTCTTTCACGCGCTATCCGCCGGCGGGAGTGCGCGGGGTCGCGGGGACGACGCGCGCTTCGCGCTTTGGGCGCGTAAAGGACTATGCCCGCCGCGCGCACGAAGAGCTGTGCGTGCTCGTCCAGGTCGAGACCCGGCCGGCGCTGGACAACATCGAGGCGATCTGCGCCGTCGAAGGCGTCGACGGCGTGTTCATCGGCCCGGCGGATTTGCACGCCTCCATGGGCTTCGCCGGCGAGATCGCCAATCCCAAGGTCAAGCCGCTCATCGACGACGCCATCCGGCGCATCCGCAAAAGCGGCAAGGCGCCCGGCATCCTCACGCCCAGCGAAGCCGATGCCCGCCACTGGCTGGACTGCGGCGCGCTTTTTGTCGCGGTAGGCGCGGATGTCGGCATCCTCGCGCGCGGCGCCGAGGCGCTTGCGGCAAAATTCAAGACATGAAAATCGACATCCTCTTTACCGGCAAAGGCCACGCCGGAACCCAGGCCACGCTCGAATCCGAATTCACCGTTCACAAGCTTTTCGAGGCGGCCGATAAGGCCGCTTTCCTCGAGGAACGCGCGGGAAAGATCCGCGGCATCGCGAGCTTCGGGACCCTTCCGGTCGACGGCAAGCTCATGGACGCCCTGCCCAAGCTCGAGATCGTCGCCAACTTCGGCGTCGGCGTGGACCAGATCAACCTGGCCGATGCGAAGGCGCGCAAGATCATCGTCACCAACACCCCCGACGTGCTGAACGAGTGCGTCGCGGACACCGGCATGGCGCTCGTGCTCAACACCCTGCGCAAGTATCCGCAGTGCGAGCAGCACTTGCGCGCCGGGCGGTGGGTCGAAAAAGGGCCTTATCCGCTCGCCACCTCCCTCGGCGGAAAGACGATGGGGATCCTCGGTCTGGGACGCATCGGCGAGGCGGTGGCGAAGCGCGCCATCGCGTGCGGCATGAAGATCCGCTATCACAATCGCAACAAGAAGGACGTGCCCTATCCGTACGACCCGGATCCGGTCGCCCTCGCCAGGAACTCCGACGTGCTCATGGTCGTCACGCCGGGCGGCGCCGAGACGAAGGCCCTGGTCAACGCAAAGGTGCTCGATGCGCTGGGGCCCGAAGGCTTCCTCGTGAATATCGCGCGCGGCTCGGTGATCGACGAGCCGGTCCTGCTGAAATACCTGCAGGAGAAAAAGATCGCCGGCGCCGGACTGGACGTCTTCGCCGACGAGCCGCGCGTGCCGCCGGAGTTCTTCACGCTCGACAACGCGGTGCTCTTCCCCCACGTGGCAAGCGCCACCATGGAAACGCGCAAGGCGATGGGCGACCTGCAGATCGAGAACCTGCGCCGCCATTTCGCGGGCAAGCCGGTCGTTACGAGGGTCGTCTAGCTAGCTCGACGCGGCGTCGGAGGCCGACTGCAGCCAGTTCTGCAGTCCCATCTGCTCGACCAGGCCGAGCTGCGTCTCGAGCCAGTCGATGTGCTCTTCCTCGGATTCAAGGATGTCGGCAAGGAGCTCGCGCGACACGTAGTCCTTGACGCTTTCGCAGTAGGCGATGGCCTCCTGCAGCACCGGCCGCGCGATGCGCTCCTGGCGCAGGTCGCACTCGAGCGCTTCCTTCGCCCCCTCGCCGATGAGCAGCTTGCCGAGGTCCTGCAGGTTCGGCAGCCCTTCGAGGAACAGGATGCGCTCGATCAGCCGGTCGGCGTGCTTCATCTCGTCGATCGACTCTTTCTTCTCGTAGTCCGCGAGCTTCTTCAGCCCCCAGTTGCCGAGCATCCTGGCGTGCAGGAAGTACTGGTTGATCGCGGTGAGCTCGTTGAACAGCACCTTGTTCAGGTGCCCGATGACCTTGGCGTCGCCCTTCATCGGCCTAGTCTAAGGCGGGCTGCGGGCAAAGCGCGCTGCAGGCCTCGCGCAGCAGGTCCCTGGCGCATTCCCGGCAGCGGCCGCAGCCCGTGCCCACGCCGAGGCTCGAGGCGAGCTCGTCCACCGAGCGCACGCCGGCCCGGGCCGATTCCTCGACCTGGCGCTGGGTTATGGCGTTGCAGATGCAGATGTACACGATAATCCTTAGCTGTTGCGAACTATTATCATGTAGGCTTGGCTTTCGCCGCAAGAAGAAAAGTGGTGTTAGTGACCACTTTCTGCATGTCTTTTGATCTACCTCAAATGTTTGCGATGGGGGCAGTTGACATGGTTAATGAGAACTATTATCGTCAAACAATGAATCGCATCGCGGAGGGGTATCCTGAAAAAGCTGTGCCAGGCAGCGCGGCGCCCGCCCGCATTCCGAGCCGCGCCCTGCTGGGCGAGCGCAAGGAGCTGGTGATCGTGCATAACGGCCGCGAATACCGGTTGCGCCTGACGCAAAACGGCAAGCTCATTCTTACTGCATAGAGAACTCCATGGGCCAGATGCTTCTTGTCACGCTGCGCGAAGGGATCGAGATGTTCCTGATCGTCGCCATCGCCGCCGCTTACCTGAGGAAGACCGGCCGCACCGCGCTCGTGCCGGCCGTGGCCTGGGGCACGGCCGCCGCCATCGGGATCTCCGTGGTGCTCGGCACCTGGCTCGCCGAGAACGCCGTACAGCCGAAGTGGGAGGCCGCGCTCGCCGCCATCGCGGCGGTGCTGGTCATCTCGATGGTGATCTACATGCTGAAGGTCGCGCGCCACCTGCGGCGCGACATCGGTCTGCGTCTCGAGGCGGCGGCGGCGCGCACCGGCCGCGGCGCGTGGATCGGCGTGTTCCTCTTCGTGGTGCTGATGGTGACGCGCGAGGGCATGGAAACGGCGTTCATCACCGCTTCGCTTTTCCGGCAGACGGAGACCTCGCATTTCGTGCTCGGCGCCCTCGGCGGCCTGGTCCTGGCCGGCGGGCTCGCCTGGGCGTGGTCGCAATACGGGCAACGCGTAAACCTGCAGCTCTTCTTCCGGGTCACCTCGGTGTTCCTCGTTCTTTTCGCGATCCAGCTGGTCGTTTACGCATTCCACGAGGCGACCGAGGCAAACCTCCTGCCGATCGACAACGCCTACTGGCATGTCGCCACCGAACCCTACGGTCCGGAAGGCGAATACGGCGCGATGCTCACTTATGCCCTGGTGCTGATCCCGGCAGCCTGGCTCGCGTGGGCGGCTTGGACGAACCGCCGCCTGAGCGCGCCCGAGCGCAGCCAGACCGCCTAGACATCCGCCAGCCAGCGACCCGCCCCGCCCGGGGCGGCGCAAGCCAGCCCTTGTTCGCTTTTCCAGAGAGGAGCTGGCTGGACCATGAAAAGAAAGATCGTCGCCCTGGCGGCTGCGTGCCTTTGTGTGCCGCTGTGCGCGCCCGCGCAATCGAGCATCGACCAGAAGATCGATTCGCTGCAGCAGCAGATCCAGGAGCTCAAGGCGGAGCTCGCGCGGCTGCGCGCGGCGAGCCCGCCGCCCGCGACGCAAGCCGCCGCACCGGCGGCGGCGGCGGCTGCGTCGCCCGCCAGGAGCCCGACGTCCCTCTTCGGCTACGGCGAGTTCAACTACAACCGGTTCCGCGACGGCGAGCGCACGAGCCGCGCCGACCTGCGGCGCTTCGTGCTCGGGTTCGGCCATCGCTTCAACGAGCGCCTGGCGTTCAGGTCCGAAGTGGAGCTCGAGCATGCCGTCGCCAGCGCCGGTGATCGCGGCGAAGTCGAGGTCGAGCAGGCCTATCTCGATTACCAGGTGAACGATTCGCTCAACGTGAAAGGCGGGCTGTTCCTCATTCCGCTCGGCATCCTGAACGAGACGCACGAGCCGCCGACCTACTACGGCGTCGAGCGCAACGAAGTGGAGACCCGGATCATTCCGACCACCTGGCGCGAGCTCGGCGTCGGCGTCCATGGGCTGCTCGGCCAGCGCCTGAGTTATGACGCCGGCATTACCACGGGCTTCAATATCGGGAAGCTCGACGACCCCGCATTCGGCATACGCAGCGCGCACCAGGAAGGCCAGCTCGCCGACGCGCGCGACCTGTCCTACTACGGAGCGCTCAATTACAGGAGTCCGGGGCTCCTGCTTGGCGGCGGCCTCTTCACCGGCAATACCGGGCAGAACGGGCAGTCGAATGCCCTGCTGAAAGGCGTCGCCGCGAACCTCACGCTCTGGGACGTGCATGCGAAGTACACCGGCGGTGGATGGGACCTGCAGGCGCTCTACGCCGCCGGACGCATCGGCGACGCCGATCGGGTCAACGCGGCGATCCTCGCGAGCGCCACCACCCCTTTCGCCGCACCCCGCTCCCTGACGGGATGGTACGGACAGGCGGCCTACCACCTCTGGCGACGCGGCGACTTCGACTTTGCACCCTTCGTCCGCTTCGAGCGCTACGAGATTCGCCAGCAGGAAGATCTGGCAAACGGCCTGCTGCAGGATCCGAACAACCTCGAGCGCGTGCGGACCATCGGCTTCAATTTCCGCGTCCACCCGCAGGTGGTCATCAAGTCGGATTACCAGCGCTACAGCACCGATCGCTCGAAGGACCGCTTCAACATCGGCCTGGGCTACATGTTCTGAGATGGCACGCATCGACCTGCGGCTGTGGACTCCCGTGGCGCTCGCGTGCGTTGCCGCGCCCGTGCAGGCCACGCAGTACCTCACGGTGGAGCAGGCGCAACGCGTCCTGTTCCCGCAAGCCGATGCCTTCGCCCCCGCGGCGCTCGGCGATCGGCGCGCATGGTCCGCTTCGAAAGGGGGCGCGCCGCTCGGCCTTGTCGTGGTCGACGAAGTGCTCGGCAAGGAAGAGCTCATTACCTATGCCGTCGCCATCGCCCCGGACGGGGCCGTGCGCGGTCTCGAAATCCTCGACTACCGCGAGCCCCGCGGCGGAGAGGTGCGCGATCCGCGCTGGCGCGCGCAATTCACCGGCAAGCGGAAGGGCTCAAGGCTCGAGCTGGACGACGACATCCAGAACATCAGCGGCGCAACGCTTTCCTGCCGGCACGTCACGGAAGGCGTCCGACGCCTGCTCGACCTTTACGCGCGCGCTGCACCGGGCGGATGATCACCCGCGCGCGAGCACTCCTCGGCACCCTGGTTTCGATCCGCACGGACGGCGATGAGAATGCGGTGAGCGGCGCGCTTGCGCTCGTCGAGCAGGTGCAGCGCCTCATGAGCGCACATTCTGACGACAGCGACCTCGCGAGGATCAACCGCCTCGCCCACGCGCGCGCCGTAAGCGTGCATCCCTGGACCTTCCGCGTCCTGCGCACGGCGCAGGCCGTGAGCTGCGCAAGCGGTGGGGCATTCGATGCCGCGCTCGGCCACGGAGCGAGCTGGCGCGATGTCGAGCTGCTGCAGGGCGGCAAAGTGAGGCTTGCGCGACGCGCGCGCCTCGACCTGGGCGGCATCGCGAAGGGATTCGCGGTCGATCTCGCCGTGGCTGCGCTGCAAAGGCGCGGCGCGTCGCAAGGCTCGGTCAACGCGGGCGGCGACCTGGCGGTCTTCGGCAAACGCCCGCAGCTGGTGCGCGTTCGCGTACCTGGCGATCCGCGCCTGGCGGTGCCGCTCGCACGGACCTGCGCCCGCGCATTTGCCACCTCCGGCAGCTATTTCAACGATGAGCTGGTGGATGGCCGCGACCGGCGCCGCCTGCGCATGACTCATAGCATCACGGTGAGCGCGCGATCCTGCATGGTGGCCGACGCGCTCACCAAGGCCGTCGCGGCGCTGGGGCCGCAGCGCGCGCTTCTCGAGCGCTTTGCGGCGCACGCCTATCTCGTGGACCGCCATGGAACGCTCCACACGCCTCGCGCCTAGCCTGCGCTGGAGCCTGTACGGCACCGGCCTCGCGCTGCTCGCCTCGGGTGCGGCCTGGCTCTGCGTGCGCTATGGCGTTCCGGAGGCTTCGAGGCCGCGCGGCGTGCTGACTATTTCGATGCGCATCCATGGCGCGGCAGCCATGGGCGCCCTCGGGTTGATCGGAGCGGTGACCGCCCTGCACGTCAAGGCCGCGTGGCTTGAACGGCGCAACATCGCCACCGGCGTCGGGCTCGCTGGATCGCTGCTCGCCATTGCGATCACCGGCTATCTCCTTTATTACGTCGGTGACGAGGCCGCGCGCTCTGTCGCGAGCGCGGCACACTGGCTCCTCGGAATTGCGGCGCCGATCGCCCTGTGGTGGCATACCGCAGCGGGGGCGGCGCCGCGCGCGGATTAACTCAGACGCCGCCTCACGACGTCGCCGTTGCTCGGCAATCCCGTACGCGCCTCGCGACAATATGAACCTGCGTGCGGCGATAGCGCGCGGCGCGCCGATGCATACAATGATTTCCGCAGGCAGAAATGACGAGGGCACGACCGGTAGCCGTGCCCTCGGGTAAAGCCTCAAGCGGCGATCAGACGACTGACTGCACTTTGTTTGGCCCTGCTGTTCGAAGGACTGGGCCTGGGCCGAGCCTTCGACGTGGGGCTAGTAACAGCGTGCTGGCCACTTACTGACCGTGTGTAGATTGCGCTCTACACAGGTCGGAATCATGCGACTACCGCATCGCATCTGCAACGCCGCGACGTAGTCCGCACGGACTATAGAATTCCGGGACCGTGCTTGCGGACGACCTCATCGAGCTGCACGCGCATCCGCGCGAAGTCCCGTCTTTCAGCGCCCGCTACCCGGGGCTGACGGCCGAGGCGGGCTATGCCGCTGCGCTGGCCCTGCACCGGCACCGGGTCGGGCTGGGCTGGAAGCCGCTTGGCCGCAAGATCGGCTTTACCAACCGGACGATCTGGCCGCGCTACGGCGTCTACGAGCCGATGTGGGGAATGATCTACGACCGGACAGTCCTCTCCGCCAGCGACGACGCCGCGACCCTTCCGCTGGACGGGCTGGTGCAGCCGCGCATCGAGCCCGAGATCTGCTTCGGCCTGAAGGCCGCCCCGGACCCCGAGCGCCCGCTGGACGCCATCGAGTGGGTTGCGCACGCCATCGAGATCGTCCAATGCCACCACCCGGAATGGAAGGTCAGCCTGGCCGACTGCGCCGCGGACAATGGCCTGCACGGCAGGCTGATCGTCGGGACGCGGATCCCCGTCGCCGGGATTCCTGACCTCGCGGAGCGGCTTCCCAAGTGCGCGGTGACGCTCAGGCGGGGCGAGCAGCTGGTGGACCGCGGGCTCGGCGAGAACGTCCTGGGGAGTCCCCTCGTGGCGCTTTCCCACCTCGTCGGGGTACTTTCGCGCCAGCCTTCCGCCCAGCCGCTCGCGGCCGGCGAAATCATCACCACCGGCACGCTGACCGACGCGCACGCGATCCGGCCGGGAGAAACCTGGCGCACTGAGCTCACCGGGCTGCCGCTTCGCGGGCTGACCGTGCATTTCCGATGAGGCCGCTCGACGGCATCACCGTCGTCGCGCTTGAACAGGTGATCGCCGGGCCGTTCGCTACGCGACAGCTCGCCGAGCTCGGGGCGCGCGTCATCAAGATCGAGCGTCCCGGCACGGGCGACGCCTCGCGCAGCTACGACGCTACGGTAAAAGGCCTCTCGTCGCATTTCGTATGGGTGAACCGCAGCAAGGAGAGTCTGGCCCTCGACGTAAAGCACGCCGATGCCGGACGTATCCTCGCCAGGCTTCTGGAAAAGGCCGACGTGTTTCTCCAGAACCTCGCCCCCGGCGCGGCCGAGCGACTCGGCCTGGGCGCGGCGGAGCTTCGCGCCAGGCATCCGCGGCTCGTCTGGTGCGGAATCTCCGGCTACGGGCCGAGCGGTCCCTATGCCGATAAGAAGGCCTACGACCTGCTCGTGCAGTGCGAGGCCGGGCTGCTCTCGGTCACCGGCACGCCCGAGGCGCCCTCCAAGGCGGGCATTCCGGTCGCGGACATCGCGGCGGGCATGTACGCCTTCTCCGGCGTGCTGGCGGCCCTCCTGAAGCGGGAGCGCACGGGCGAAGGCGCGACGCTCGACATCACCATGTTCGAGGCGCTCGGCGAATGGATGGGGTTCCCGGCCTACTTCAGCGCGTACGGCGGGGCGCCGCCTCCGCGCTCTGGCGCCTTCCATGCCACCATCGTCCCGTACGGACCGTTTCGCGCGGCGGATGGCAGCAGCGTCTTCCTCAGCGTGCAAAACGAGCGCGAATTCGCGCGTTTCTGCGACACCGTCCTTGGCCAGCCGGGATTGAAGGCCGAGCCGCGCTTCTCCTCGGGTCCGGCGCGCCAGCGCAACCGCGAAGCGATGCACCGGGAGATCGACCAGGTGTTCTCGCGGCTCGAAGCCGGGGAAATCGTGCGCCGGCTCGAGCAAGCCGAGATCGCCAATGCGCGCCTGAATGACATGCAGGAATTCTGGGCCCATCCCCAGCTCGCGGCGCGCGAGCGCTTCACCACCGTCGGGTCGCCGGCGGGCAGCCTCCAGGTGCTGAAGCCGCCGTTGAACTTCGTTGGCGCGGAAGCCCGCATGGAGAGCGTGCCCGGCGTGGGCGAGCACACCCGCAAGATCCTGGAAGAGCTGGGCTACGGGAAGGACGACATCGACCGCCTCGCGGCCGAAGGCGCGATCTAGGCTTTTTTCCCGGCCTCGATGCCCGCAGCGCGCGCGAGCTCGCGGTGGATGCGGGCCACGCGCTCGACCTCACCCTTGGCCGGGAAGCGCTCGTAGAAGCCTTCGTCGCGGAACTGGCGCGCCAGTTCGCCCCACGGGGCCAGGCGCCCTTCCCAGCGTGCGAGGCGCCCCGATTCCGGCTCCGCATCGTCGCGCGCAAGGTCGGCGCACACGCGCACCATGGCCTTGATGGTCACGGGCTTGGTGACCATGTAGTTCTCCTTGCCCCAGACCGCGTCGCCGAACACGGCGCGCGCCGCCTTGAAGAAGTCGCGGATGATGCCGTAGTAGCGCGGCACTTCCTTGGAGCTTCCGCCGGCGAGCTGGATCGAGCGCCAGCGGCCGCGCACCCAGCGGTGCAGCTCGTTGAAGAGCTCGGCCTGCAGGACCCACTTGTCGCGCTGGCTGCGACCGCCGAGGCGGTTGATGCGGTAGCGCAGCGGGCTGTCGCCCTCGCCGTAGAGCTTCTCCACCAGGCGCGCGGCGAACTTGCGGTCGGGCGCGGCGAACGACACGCGGTCGTACAGGTCGACCAGGTGGCTCTTGTTGATGCGCGTCGGGGTGGAATTGATGATGACGAACATCTCGGTCGCGAAGTCCTCGCTGCGCCCGTCGAAGATGATGCACGGCACGTTGATCGTGCTTGCCTCTTCCGGGCGCTCCTGCAGGTAGAAGCGCAGCGCGGCGAGGCGGTGCTGGCCGTCGATGATGAGGAACTTCGAGGACGGATCGCTGATGCTGCCCTGGCCGCCCTCGCCGTTGGAGCGGAAGTTGAGCCGCTCGGAGGTGAAAAGCAGCACCGTGCCCGGGATCGGCGGCTGCGAGACCGCGGTCTCGTAGAAGTTCTTGAGCTGGCGCACCTTGCCGCGCGAGATCGAGCGCTGGAAAGCCTGGTCGTTGCGCTCGATCTTGGAAATGAACTGCGCGATGTCGTCGTCTTCCGAGATGCGGCTCGGCGCGATCTCCTCGCCTTCGCCGTAGAAGCGGCTGATGAAACGCACCTTGGCCAACAGCTCCTTGGCAGGATAGTTGACGAAGTAGAAGACGCCGTCCTTTTGGCGGATCTGCGTCGCTTGCATGAGCGCTCCCTCCCGGGACCCCCCCGATCTCGAGACCGGGCTGGGCTGAGGCCGCGAATATACCCGAGGATGGGCGAAGCCAGAAACCGGTTATGCCGGGCAAGCCGGCAGCATCAAGGCCTGGAGCACCTCGCCGGTGCGGCGGTTTTGCACGAAAGCGGCCGCGCCGGAGTGGGCCGGAACGGCCTTTGGCAGGAGCGGCAGGCTGCGTCGTTCCGCAAGCGGGGAGGCGCCCAGCGCCATGGGCCCCTGCCACTCGAGCACTACATAGTCGTGCGCCAGGCGCCGACCCCGATTTTCGCCTGACGAAACGTCGCTCGAGAGCTTGTTTTCGTAGGCCGCGACGTAGAGCACGGCATCCTTGTCGCCCGGGTCATTCAAGGCGGCTTTGATCTCGAGGTCCATGCGGTCCGAAGCGAGGCCGGTAATGGTCAGGGCGATCGAGGCCCGGGCAGGCTGTGCGTTGATCGCGGTCACCGCGGCGTCGAATGCCGGGCTGCCCCAGCCGCGGAATTCCCGTCCCTGCAGCAGCACCTGCGGCGTGTACACCAGGGCACGCCGCTGCAGCTGCGTCAGCTTGCGCTGGCGCGAGGAGAATTCACCCTTGGCGTAGCGGTCCTTCCAGCCGATGTAGTCCCAGTAGTCGACGTGCAGCGCCAGGGGTACGAGCTGCCCGCGGTAATTTGCCAGCCCCGAAAGCCAGCGGTCCGCCGGCGGGCAGCTGCTGCACCCTTCGGAGGTGTACAGCTCCACGAGCGCGGCGGTGTGTGCGCCCGAGGTAGCGGTGCACTGCCCGGCGAAGGCGCCGATGGCCAAGGTCATCCCGATCGCAGCCAGAAGGAGGCGCATGCCGTTTTGTCGAAATGGCACGCCGGACCTTACCGCCGTACCACCCATAATTCGGCGTGGCACACGGCTTTTTCTTCCTGGCTTCCCTGACATGGAATTTCGGCCTGGGAATGACGTGGCTTGCGGTCCCTCTCTATGCCCAATCCCAGGGCCTCAGCAATGGCCAGATCGGCGCCCTGATCGCCCTGCCGGTGCTCGCGCAGATGCCGCTCAACCTGGCGGGCGGCGCGTACTCCGACCGCATCGGCGGCCGGCGCATCATGCTCGGGTCGAGCTGCGTCATGGCCCTCGCCGCGCTGTGGCTGATGTCCGCCCATGGCTTCTGGATGCTGATTCTCGGCCAGCTGGGCCTCATCGTGTCGCGTGCGTCGTTCTGGCCGGCGACGTGGGCCATGGCGAGCGAGCTTCCGGGCGACCGGGGGGTGCAGCTCGGACGGCTCAACGCCGTGACGAACTTCGGCCAGATTTCCGGCACGGCGCTTTGCGGGTTCCTGCTCTCGTCAGCCGGGTTCGCCACCACGTTTGCCGCGCTCGCCGCCATGGGCGTGGCAGCGTTCGCCACGGGGCTCGGCACGCGCGCCACGCGCCGCAAGGCGGCGCCTGCGAATCGCCACGTGCTGGGCGCCTATTTGCCGCTGCTGCGCACGCGCGTCGTCCCCTACTGCATGCTGTGCGCCTACCTGTCGGCCCTGCCCTTCTCGCTTTCGGTGTCCTTTTATCCCCTGCTGCTCGCGCAGTTCGGCTATGCGGAAGACAGCTCGGGCTTGCTCCTCGCCCTGCGCGCGCTTGGCGCCATCGCAGCCGGACTCATCGTGGGCCGCTTCGTACGCACGGGGCCGCAGACGCTGTGGCCGGTCGTCTGCGGCCTCGCCGTCGCAGCGTCGGTAGGCTTCCTGCCCCTCGTCAATCACGTCGCGCCCATCGCGTTCTGGCTGCTCGTCGTAGGGGTGGGCTCGGCCGCCATGACCCTTTACTTCCAGATCACGATCTCGGAGGCGAGCCAGGTGGAGGAGCGCGGCTCCGCGCTCGCCCTGGGGGGGCTGGGGTGGAGCGTTTCGCATTTCTCGACGCCGCTCGTGATGGGCTTCCTGGCCGATCGCTACGGCATCGTGGCGGGCTTCTATGCCATCGGCGCGTTCGGCGTGGCATGCGCGCTCTTCATTGCATGGGCGCGTCACTGGGCATTCCGGCATGCGCCGGCACCGGCGCGCTGATTTAACGCGGGCTCTAGCGTCCTTGATCAGGCGGCCTTGAACATGCCCGGCTCGAGGGAGTGGCGCTCGAGCAGGCGATAGAACTCGGTGCGGTTGCGCCC
>DATAHF010000007.1:0-5858 GCA_036263315.1 Burkholderiales bacterium | reverse complement strand
GTGCTCGCTGCGGGAGCCTTCTGGTACCAGCAGCACCGTTGGGCTTCTGCATGTGAAGACGACGGGATGCGCGAACTGGAAAAGGCGATGCAGCCTTTCCGGGAGCTAGAAGAGGCGCGCAAGTCCGGAGACGCGGCCAGGTCCGCGAGGTCTTGACGGTTAGCTACGAGGGCTTCACGAAGCGCACCTGGTGGCGCTCGCCGATCTCCGGCATCTTTGAAAGGTCGCGCGGCAGCTCCTTCACCTCGCGGTCGCAATCGCGAAAGAACGCCTCGGAATGCGCGGGCGCATCGAAGATGATGACTCTCGCGGGCTTCTCCGACGTTCCCTTGAACGCGTGCACCGTGCCGCCGGGCGCGTAGATGAAGTCGCCCGCTGTCGCATCCATCGCCGAGCCGGCGAGCTCGAAGCGCAGCTTCCCCTCCACGACGTAATAGGCCTCGTCCCAAGGATGGTGGTGCGGCGGCGGGCCTGAATCCTTCGGCAAGAGCACCTCCATCAGCGACCAGGCCTGGCCGGTCTTCTCGGCGCCGCAGAGGAAGCGCACCTGCGCGCCCATGACGTTCAACGGCTCGCCTTCGCCCCTTCGCATCGTGACGGGCTCTCTTTTCTCCATGAGACCTCCTCGCGTTGAGGCAACATTGGAGTGAAAGCGCCGGAGACAAGTTCCATTAGGATGGCGGGCCGGGAGTCGGAGGACTGCGATGACGAAGAGCATCACGATCGACCGCAAGAAGCGCCTGCGCGAGGAGCCGCATAAGGGCCACAACCGCTGGCATCCGGACATCCCGCCAGTGATCGAGGTGGACCCGGGCGAGGACGTCGCGCTCGAGACGCGCGATGCCAACGACCTGCAGATCCATTCGAAGACCACGGCCAAGGATCTGGAAAAGCTCGAGCGCACGGTCGCGCACCCGCTCACCGGGCCGGTCTACGTGAAGGGCGCGCAGCCGGGTGACCTGCTCGAGATCGAGTACCTGGACATCGTCCCCGAGCGCTACGGCTGGACGCGCTTCGCGCCGGGCGGCGGCTTCCTCCCCGATCTCTTCGACTACCACTTCGTCTGCCACTGGGACATCACGCCCGAGTACGCGACCAGCCCGCAGCTGCCGGGGGTGCGCATCCCGAACGGCGCTTTCATGGGCACGGCGGGCCTGGCGCCGTCGCGCGAGCAGTTGAAGGCTTGGACTTTGCGGGAAGAAGAGCTGCGTTCACGAGGAGGCAGGGTCTTCCCTCCCAGTCCCGCTCACGCCATCCCGGCGGGAAAAGTCGCCGAAGAAGGCCTGCGAACCATCCCGCCGCGCGAGAACTGCGGCAACGCCGACATCAAGCAGCTCACCAAGGGCTCGAAGCTCTTCGTGCCGGTGGCGGTGGATGGCGCGCTCTACTCGGTGGGCGACGGGCACTTCGCGCAAGGCGATTCGGAGTGCTGCGGCACCGCCATCGAGATGGGGGCCACCGCTGTCGTGCGCTTCAAAATTCATTCTGGAGTGGCTAGAGAAAGGAAAATCATCTGGCCTCGGCTCTGGCATCGCGGCGCCACCCAGGGCCCCGAAATCGCCACCATGGGCATGCCGATCACGGCCGATGGCAAGAACGAGAACTGCGACATCACGCTCGCCTCGCGCAATGCGGTCATCGAGATGATCCAGCTGTTGCAGGAACGAGGCTGGTCGCGCGAGCAGGCCTATGTGATCTGCAGCGTCGCGGTGGACCTGCGCGTCTCGAACGTGGTCGACGTGCCGAACGTGACGGTCTCGGCCTTCCTGCCGGAGAATATCTTCCAATGAAAAAGATCCTGCTCCTCGCCTTTTCGCTCCTCGTGCCCGCGTTCGCGCAGGCGCAAACCTATCCGTCGAAGACGATCCATTTCGTCGTGCCGTTCCCGGCGGGCGGCGGCGTCGACATCGTGGCGCGCGCGCTCGGCGAGAAGCTGCAGCCACGGCTCGGCCAGCCGATCGTGGTCGACAACAAGCCCGGCGCCGGCACCGCCATCGGCACCGAGGCGGTGGTGAAGGCCGCGCCCGACGGCTACACGCTCCTCGTCGGGCCGATCGGCAGCCAGGCGATCGTGCGCCTGATGCGCTCGGACCTTCCCTTCGACGTGCGCCGCGATCTCGCGCCCGTCTCGCGCGTCGGCCACGGGCTGATCGGCCTCATGGTCCCGGCGGGCTCGAAGGCGGGCTCGGTGCGCGAGCTGGTCGCGCTTGCCAAGGCGAGCCCCGGCAAGCTCACGTTCGGCTCCTCGGGCACGGGCGCGCTCATCCACCTGACGGGCGAGCTCTTCAAGCAGGCCGCCGGGATCGAGATGACGCATGTGCCGTACAAGGGCACGACGCAGCTCCTTCCGGATGTGCTCGACGGCCGCATCGACATGGCGCTCGACAGCGTGCCCGCTTACCTGCCGCACCTGAAAAGCGGCAAAGTGCGCATGCTCGCGCTCGCCGCCGAGCGCCGCTCCTCGCTTTTCCCGGACATGCCGACGATGGCGGAGGCGGGCGTGCCGGGCGTGGTGTCGCGCACCGACTACGCGGTGTATGCGCCGGCCGGCACGCCGAAGGAGGCGATCGCGCGCCTCAACCGCGAGGTGAACGCGGTGCTCGGGCTGGCCGACCTGCGCGAGAAGCTCGCCGCGCAGGGCATCGAGCTCGTCGGCGGGCCGCCCGAGGCGCTGCGCGAGGAGCTGCTCGGCGAATTCGACAAGTGGGAGCGCGTGATCCGGGCGGGCAATATAAGAACCGAATAAGCGCGTCACGGGTCCAATCGACCATGCGTCTTGGGGACCAGGAAGCCAGCGGCAACGTCGAGGACCGGCGCGGCATGGGCGTGGGCCTGGGCGGCGGCCTGGGCATCGGCGGGATCGCGGTCGCCGCGCTCGCCTATTTCCTCGGCTTCGATCCCGGCACCGCGCTGCAGATCGGGCAGCAGGTCTCGCAGCACGCGCCGGCGCAGCAGCAGCAGGGCAAGCGCGGCGCGCCCGCGGACGAGGCCGGCCAGTTCGTCGCGCGCGTGCTCGGCTCGACCGAGAAGGTGTGGGGCCAGATCTTCGCCAACTCGGGCAGCCAGTACCGCGCCCCGACGCTCGTCCTCTTCGACGGACAGGTGCGCTCGGCCTGCGGCATGGCGGGCGCGGCGATGGGGCCCTTCTACTGCCCGCAGGACGAGAAGCTCTACATCGACCTTTCCTTTTTTCGCGACCTGCGCACGCGCTTTCGCGCGCCGGGCGATTTCGCGCAGGCCTACGTGATCGCGCACGAGGTCGGCCACCACGTGCAGAAGCTGACGGGGCTGCGCCGCCCGGCCTCGAACCAGGCCTCCGTGCGCACCGAGCTGCAGGCCGACTGCTACGCGGGCGTCTGGGGCTACCACGCCGGCGCCATGAAGCAGCTCGAGCCGGGCGACGCGGAAGAAGCGCTCGCCGCGGCCACCGCGATCGGCGACGACCGGCTGCAGCAGCAGGCGCAGGGGCGCGTCGTGCCCGAGTCGTTCACGCACGGCAGCTCGGAGCAGCGCGTGCGCTGGTTCAAGCGCGGGCTCGACTCCGGCCAGCCGCGCGGCTGCGATACCTTTTCCGCCGCTTCGTTGTAAAAGCGTCGGATTCCCGCCGGCGTATAGTCGGGCCGCGATGGAGCCCGACCGATGAGCGCGACCCTTTGTCCCTGGTGCCAGGCGCCGCGCGCCGAAGGGCCGAACTGCCTCAAGTGCGGCGCGAACTATGCAAAAGCCGAGGCGATCAAGAAGCAGGGGAAGGTCGCGTTCGAACCAAATACGAAGGACCTGCGGCCTCTGAGCGAATACGTCGATCCCGACCAGGCGATCGACGTCGAGGGCGAATGGAAGCTCTGCCTCGCCGCGATTCCGGGGGCGCTGCTTGTCGCGCTTGCCCTGCATTTCGTGCTGCCGTCGCTGCAGCGAATCGTGTTCGCCATGCCGCTGCACGAGCTCGGCCACGCGGTGAGCGGGTGGCTCTGCGGCCTGCCGTCGATCCCGATGCTGTGGGTGACCTCGATTCCCCGCGAGCGCTCGTTCATCGTGCCGGTCGCGGTGGCCGGCGTCATGGGTTTTCTCGCGTTCCGCGCCTGGCGCGCGGAGAAGCCGTTCTACGCCGGGCTCTGCGCCGCGGTGCTCGTGCTCGCGGCGGTCGGCACTTTCGTCCTCAAGCCGAAGACGGTGCAGATGCTCGCCGTCTTCTCCGGCGACGGCCTCGGCCTCGTGTTCTCGACGCTGCTCATGGCGAGCTTCTTTTTCGGCAAGGGCACCCAGCTCTACCAGGGCAGCCTGCGCTGGGGGTTCGTCTTCATCGGCGCCTCGGCCTTCGTCGACCTGTACGCCGTCTGGTGGGGCGCGCGCAAGGACTTCGGCCTGATTCCGTTCGGCGAGCAGGAGCGGGCCGGCCTCTCGGATGCAACGAAGCTCGTCGACGTCCACGGCTGGACCGCCGACCAGCTCGTGCACCGCTACGTGCTCTTCGGCGCCGTCTGCCTGCTCGCGCTCGCCGCGGTCTACGCCTGGGGCGTCTGGCGCGCGTGGCGGTACGCGCAGAAGTAGTCAAAGCGACTCGGCGAATTCCTTCATCAGCTTTTCGTGCGTGCTCCAGAAGCCGCGCGGCTTCACGCCATTGAGCTGATCTTCCAGGATGCCGGTGTGCGCGCCCCAGCCGCCGCCGACGCCTTTCTTCAGCTCGGCGTCATCGGGCAGCTCGTGGTGGATGACGAGCAGCACGTCCTTGCCGCGCGGCGTGAGCTCGAAGAGCACTTCCGACTGGCCGCGCGCCTTCGGCTCCCAGTTCCAGGTGAAGCCGAGCAGCCTCATCGGCTCCAGGCGCGTGATCTTTCCTTCGAACGCGTGCTTGCCCCGGGCGCGCGCGCCTTCGGGCGGCGTCTCGTCGGAAAGAAGGTCGTTGTCGAAGCGCAGCTCGATCTTGCCGCCGACGCGCAGGTCGAACTCCCCGGCGGCGAGCCAGGTGGCCCGCTTCTTCGACTCGGTGAGGTAGGCCCACACGCGCTCGACCGGCCCGGGCAGCAGGCGCTCGTAGCGGATGGTGGAGGGCTTGATCAGCGTGGCGCGGGCGGTGCTCATGGTTTTCTCCTGGAAGGGGTTCTGGAAGGGGAAGCCTTGGCCTTGTCGATCGCGTCCTCGGCGCGCAGCGCCGCCTCGAGCCGGTCGAGGCGCCGGCCCCACGCGAGGCGCTGGCGCTGCAGCCATTCGGAGGCGTCGTCGAGCGGGGCGGAATCGAGCGAAAGGAAATGGTCGCGGCCCACCACGCGGCGGCGCACGAGGCCCGCGCGCTCGAGGATGCGGATGTGCTTGGAAACCGAGTTGAGCGAGATGTCGAAGGGCGCGGCGACCTCGGTCACGCGCGCCTCGCCGCCGGCGAGCCGCTCGAGGATGCCGCGGCGCGTCTCGTCGGCGAGCGCGATCAGGGTGTGGTCGAGAACCGGCAAGGCCATGCGCACAACATTAACCCAAAAGGGTGAATGTTGTCAACGCAGCTCGAGGACGCCGTCCTTCACCCTGCCAAAGTACTGTTGGGAATCGAAAACGAACGAGACCTCTTCCCCGAGCACCTTGCCTGCGAGCGGCGCGCTCCAGCCGTTCGAGGTCACCGTGCCCGAGAGCTTCTGGTACTTCTGCGTGAGCGTCACCTCGCCGAGCCGCGTCCGATAGGTGCCCTCGACCTTCGCCGGCACGATCCACAGGTGCACCACGCACCACGAGTACTTGCAACCGTCGATGTCGGAGATCTCGTCGGTCTGGTCGGGCGCCCAGTCGCCGATGTTGAAGGTGTTGGCGACGATGCGCGTGCCGGGCCTGAGGGCGAGCAGCCGGGGGCGCAGCCTGATGTTGAGGTCGGTGAG
>DATAHF010000006.1:0-11058 GCA_036263315.1 Burkholderiales bacterium | reverse complement strand
AACGGCCCGATGTCGAACCTGCCCACGGTCATCTTCCAGTTCGCCATGAGCCCGTATGCGGACTGGCACCGCCTCGCGTGGGGCGGCGCCGCGCTCATCACGCTCGCGGTGCTGACCCTCAACATCCTGGCGCGCTCGCTGTTCGCGCGCCGCGGGGAGTGACCGTGGCCATGCCGCGCGCATCGGTGCCGAGGCCCTCCAGCCCGGCGCCCGCCGGGCTGCCGCCCAAGCTCAGCGTGCGCGGCCTCGACTTTTTCTACGGCGCCTACCAGGCGCTGCACGGCATCTCCCTCGACATCCCGCAGAACCGGGTCACGGCGTTCATCGGGCCGTCGGGCTGCGGCAAGTCGACGCTCCTGCGAACGTTCAACCGCATGTATTCGCTCTATCCCGAGCAGCGCGCCGAGGGCGAGGTGATCCTCGACGGCGAGAACGTGCTTACCGCGAAGCAGGACATCTCGCTCATCCGGGCGAAGGTCGGCATGGTGTTCCAGAAGCCCACGCCCTTCCCGATGTCCATCTACGACAACATCGCGTTCGGCGTGCGCCTGTTCGAGCGGCTATCCCGGCGCGACATGGACGACCGCGTGGAGTGGGCGCTCGGCCGCGCCGCGCTGTGGCAGGAGGTGAAGAACAAGCTCCACCAGAGCGGCAACAGCCTCTCCGGCGGCCAGCAGCAGCGCCTGTGCATCGCGCGCTGCATCGCCATCAAGCCGGAAGTGCTGCTGCTCGACGAGCCGTGCTCGGCGCTCGACCCGATCTCGACCGCGCGCGTCGAGGAGCTGATCCACGAGCTGAAGGCCGACTACACCGTCGTCATGGTCACGCACAACATGCAGCAGGCGGCGCGCGTGTCGGACTTCACCGCCTATATGTACCTGGGGAGGCTGATCGAGTACGGCGCCACCGACTCGATCTTCATCAAGCCGCAGCGCAAGGAAACCGAGGACTACATCACCGGCCGCTTCGGCTGATCACCGGAGGGGCCGGAGGCCCTTTTCCTCGTCCGGGCGCAGCACCCGGATGCAGGGCACGTACCCCTCGTGCACGATGCCGTGGATCTCCATGCGCTTGTGCGAGTGCAGCAGCATGCCAAGGTAGTCCGCGATCTCGGAAGTGACGAGCTGCCCGGGCACGAGCACCGGGATGCCGGGCGGGTAGGGCACGATCTGGTCGGCGCAGATGCGGCCGGCGAGCTTCTTCGTCACGCGCTCGCGGTCGTCGAACACCGGCACGAGCTCGCCGCCGCAGTAGTACGCGTCGCGCGGCAGATAGCGCAGCCTGGTGAAGCCGGGGATGTCCGGCGTCTGCACCAGCCGGCGCGGCGGATGGCCCTCGCGCGCGATGCGCATGAGCGCGTCGTACAGGCGCGAGACCTTCGACCGCGTGGTCCCGATCGTCAAGAGCAGGGTGAGGGTGTTGAAGGTCGATTTCTCGGTCTGGATGTTGTAGCGCTCGAAGAGCTCTTTCTGCAGGTCCTCGACCGTGTAGCCGCAGCCGGAGATATCGATGGTCACCTTGGTCGGGTCGAGCCGGATGCCGTCGTGCTTCACTTCGTCGGGCAGCAGGTCGTCGAGCTCGAGCACGCGGAAGACGCGCGTCGAGTTGACGAGCTTGCGCACCTCCTTCGCGAGGTCCAGCGTGCGCGAGAGCAGCTTGTAGCCTTCCATCACCGCCTGCTTGCGCGCCACGTCGAGGCTCGCGATCAGCCCGTACTGCGGGCTGGTGGAGGTGTGCATGTTGAAGTTCTCGCGGAAGAGGTGCTCGCGAAAGTCCGGGTCGTTGATGTGGATCATCGACGCCTGCGAGAAGGCCGAGAGCACCTTGTGCGTCGACTGCGTCGCGTAGTCCGCGCCCGCCTCGAGCGCGGTGGGCCGGAACTCGGGATGGAAGCGCGCGAAGCCGTACCAGGCCTCGTCGATGATGACCTTGATGCCTTTCTCGTGCGCGGCGTCGATGATGGGCTTCAGGTCGTAGCGCAGCCCGTCGTAGGTGCACGAGGTGAGGATCAGGGCCTGCGCGTCCGGGTGCCGCTCGATCTCGCGCAGGAGGATCTTCTTCGGCACCGGGCCGTACAGGCCGTACTTGCGGTTCAGCGCCGAATCCAGGTACACGGGGTGGGCGCCGGAGAGCACCACCCCGTGGTGGACGCTCTTGTGGCAGTTGCGGTCGAGCAGCAGCTTCTCGCCCGGGGCGAGCAGCGTCTGGAAGATGACCTTGTTCGCGGTGGAGGTCCCATTGGTCGCGAAGAAGGTGCGGCGCGCGCCGAACGCCTTCGCCGCCATGGTCTGCGCCTCGGCGATCACGCCGCGCGGCTCCATCAGCGAGTCGAGCATCGGCACCGACACCGAGAGGTCGGCATCGAACACGTGCTCGCCCATGAAGTCGTAGAAGTCGTTGACCCACGGGCTGCCGCGCAGCGACTCGCCCGAGGAGTGCCCGGGGGTATGCCACTGGTCCTTCGCCATCCACACGTAGTTCTTGAGCGCGTCGGTGAAGGGCGTGCGCGCGCGCTCCTGGATCTGCGCGTTCAGGATGCGGTAGATGCCGCGATAGTCGCGCTCCTCGCGGTAGAAGTAGCCGTCCACGGACTCGGTGAACAGCGCGTCCACCACGTCGTCCTCCTTTTCCTGCGCGATGAGGATGTAGACGTCGAGCTCCGGCCGGAAGCGGGTGATGCGCTGCACGAGGGCGAGCGCCGACATCTGCAGCTTCTTGCGCGTGTCGGCGCCGTTCTTGGCGAGGGTGTACAGGCGGTCGTCCACCAGCACGGCCTGCAGGTTGCCGTCGCTCTCGATGAGCGAAAGCGCCTCCTTCGCGGTGGTGACGCCGGTGAAGCTGATGCCGAGCGGATTGTCGAGCGTGCGCGCGGCCGCGTTCAGCCCCTTGACGAACTCGCGCAGCACGAGCGGCTCGTCGTTGATCACCAGGATGCGGCTCAGCGGCTTCATGGCGCGCATCGGCGGCTCGGTATCGCCATTACGCCTTCTCTATAATGGCCGCATGGAGGAAGGGGAAGCCGCCGAAATCGCCGAGTTCGTCATCCAGGGGGTGACACTCGACGGCAAGCCGTTCCGGCCGAGCGACTGGGCGGAGCGCCTGTGCGGCGTCATGTCCGCCTTCGGCGGCGACCACAGGATGCAGTACTCGCCGTACGTGCACCCGGTGACGGCGAACGGCGTGCGCTGCGTGGTGGTGGATCTGCGGCTCGAGGAGCTCGAGCCTATGGCCTACCGCTTCCTCGTGGCGTTCGCGAAAGACAACGAGCTCAAGGTGCGCGACGGGCGCATTGCCGGGCGCACGAAGCTCGCCGAGCTTCAGCGGGTGGGAGATACGGCTTGAACGCGCTTCACGCCCGAGAGCGCTACTTCATCGCCCTCAGGGCGTGCGCGAGGCGGCTCTTGTGGCGGTCGCCGGCGTTGCGGTGAAGGATGCCCTTCGCGACCACCCGGTCGATGACGCGCTGCGATTCGCGTAGCATCTTCTGCGCCGCTTCCTTGTTTCCGGCGGCGACCGCCTTGCCGACGTTCTTGATCGCCGTGCGCACCTGGGTGCGCAGGCTCATGTTGTGATCGCGGCGCACGACGGCCTGGCGGGCGCGCTTGCGGGCGGATTTGATGTTTGCCATGAAGTCTTTTCGGCTCTTAAAAGGGGCGGAATTCTAGCATGAACCTCCTGCGGGCCCTGGCCACCGTGAGCAGCCTGACGCTGGTCAGCCGGATCCTCGGCTACGCGCGCGATTTCTTCATCGCGCGCGCCTTCGGGGCGGGCCTCGCGACCGATGCCTTCTTCGTGGCATTCCGCATCCCGAACCTGCTGCGGCGCCTGTTCGCGGAAGGCGCATTTTCGCAGGCTTTCGTGCCGGTGCTGGCCGAGTACAGGAACCGCCAGCCCGGCGAGACGCGCGCCCTCGTCGACGGCGTGGCCACGCTGCTTTTCGTGGCGCTCGTCATCGCGACCGCCATCGGCATGGCCGCGGCGCCGCTGGTGGTCTACGTCTCGGCGCCCGGCTTCGCGGCCGATCCGCAGAAGTTCGAGCTCACCGTGCGCCTGCTGCGCATCACCTTCCCGTACATCACCTTCATTTCCCTCGTGGCGTTTGCCGCCGGGGTGCTCAATACGTGGAACCGGTTTTCCGTCCCGGCCATCACGCCGACGCTGCTCAACGTGTCGTTCATCGTCGGCGCCGTGGCGTTCGCGCGGCATTTCGACCCGCCGGTCGTGGTGCTGGCATGGGCCGTGTTCGTGGGCGGCTTCCTCCAGCTCGCCTTCCAGGTGCCGTTTCTCTTCAGGCTCGGCCTGCTGCCGCGCTGGCGGATCGACCTTTCGCATCCGGGCGTGCGGCGCATGCTGCGGCTGATGGCGCCGGCGGCCTTCGGCGTGTCGATCAGCCAGGTGTCGCTCCTCATCAACACCATCTTCGCCTCGTTCCTGGTCTCGGGCAGCGTGTCCTGGCTCTACTACGCCGACCGCCTGATGGAATTTCCCGCCGGCGTCCTCGGCGTGGCGCTCGGCACGATCCTGCTGCCGAGCCTGTCGAAGTTCCATGCCGACGCGAACCACGGCGAATATGGCGCCGTGCTCGACTGGGGGCTGCGCATGACGGTGCTCCTCGCCGTGCCGAGCGCCGCGGCGCTCGCGGTGCTCGCGCTGCCGCTCATCTCGTCGCTCTTCCTTTACGGGCGCTATACCGCCCTCGACGCGGCGATGACGCGCGAAGCGCTGGTCGCCTACAGCATCGGGCTGGTGGGCATGATCCTGGTGAAGATCCTCGCGCCCGGCTTCTATGCGCGCCAGAACATCGCCACGCCGGTGAAGATCGGCATCCTCACGCTGCTCGCGACTCAGGCGATGAACCTGGCCTTCATCGGCCCCTTGCGCCATGCCGGGCTCGCCCTCGCCATCGGCCTGGGCGCCTGCCTCAACGCGGCGCTGCTCTACCGGATCCTGCGCAAGACGGGCGTGTATGTCCCGCAGCCCGGCTGGCGCGCGTTCCTCGGCAAGGTGGGCGTCGCGGTGGGGCTCATGGTGCTCGTGCTCTATTTCGCCATGGGCGACGCTTCATGGTGGCTGGCTGCGCCATGGCAGCGGAAGCTCCCGGCGATGGCCGGGCTCGTCGGTGCCGGCGCCGCCACGTACCTCGTTGCGCTCGCGGCGCTCGGCTTCCGGCCGCGCGACTTCTACCGCCGCGGTGCCGCGTGACCCAGTTCGACGAGCTGGTGCGCCTGCCGGACGCGGACATCGACCTCGCGCGCGCGTGCCTCCTCATCGCCAAGGACGCGTATCCGGGCATCGACGTCGACGGCTATGTCGGGGAAATCGAGCGCTTCGCGGCGCGCTTGCGCGCGCTCCTGCCGGCCGAATGCGCGAGCGAGGAGCGCATCGTCGTGCTGAACGAGTTCCTGTTCGACGAGCTCGGCTTCAGCGGCAACACCGACAATTACTACGATCCGCGCAACAGCTACCTGAACGAGGTCATCGACCGCAGGACCGGCATCCCGATCACGCTCGCGGTCCTCTACATGGAGCTCGGGCGCCGGGTGGGCCTCGCGTTCGAAGGCGTGTCGTTTCCGGGGCATTTCCTCGTGCGCATCGGGCTGCGCGGCGGCGTGCTGGTGCTCGACCCGTTCTCGGGCGGCGTGCCGCAGTCGGAAAGCGAGCTGCGCGAGCGCCTGAAGCGCGTCATCCCGGAGGGGGCGGCGCAGGGCGTGGCGGTGTCCGATCTGCCGCTCGACCAGTTCCTCGAGCCCGCGAGCAAGCGCCAGATCCTTTCGCGGCTGCTGCGCAACCTTAAGGGGATCTACCGGCAGGCGGACAATGCCGAGCGCATGCTGGCGGTGCTGAACCGCATGCTCGCGATCTCGCCCAACGCCAGCGCCGAGCTGCGCGACCGGGGCTTCCTCTACCAGCGGCTGGAATGCTGGCGCTACGCGCTGAAGGACCTGTCGGAATACCTGGAGCGGGAGCCCGACGCGCCCGACCTGGACGACGTGCGCGCCGCGCTGATGGAGCTCGGCGCCCGCTGTGCGCGCTTGAATTAACGCTAGAATTTCGCTTCTTTCCAAGGAGGAGGGCAAATGAGCAGCACATCCGTTCGCAATTGGCGCCGTTCGTTCCTGAAAAAGGTGGCGGCGGGCGCCGCGGTATCGACGGTCGCCGCGCCGGCGATCGCGCAGTCGAATCCCAAGATCCAGTGGCGCCTGGCGGCGAGCTGGCCGAAGAGCCTCGAGACGCTATTCGGCGGCGCCGAGCTGGTGGCCAAGCGCGTGAGCGAGATCACCGACGGCAACTTCCAGATCCGCGCCTTTGCCGCAGGCGAGATCGTCCCGGCGCTGCAGGTCCTCGACGCGGTGCAGGCGGGCACGGTCGAGCTCGGCCACACCGCGACGTACTACTACTTCGGCAAGGACCCGGCGTTCGCGCTCGGCACGTCGGTCTGCTTCGGCCCCAACAACCGCCAGATGAATGCCTGGTACCTGAACGGCGGCGGGCGCGAGCTGATGGCGCCGCTCTTCAGCGAGTACGGCTGCATCGCCATCCCGGCGGGCAACACCGGCTGCCAGATGGGCGGCTGGTACCGCAAGGAGATCAAGTCGGTGGCCGACCTGAAGGGCCTGAAGATGAGGATCGGCGGCATGGCGGGCCTCATCATGGCGAAGCTCGGCGTGGTGCCGCAGCTCATCGGCGGCCCCGACATCTACCCGGCGCTCGAAAAAGGCACCATCGACGCGGCGGAGTGGGTGGGGCCGTACGACGACGAGAAGCTCGGCTTCAACAAGGTCGCCAAGTTCTACTACTACCCCGGCTTCTGGGAAGGCGGCCCGATGCTGATGACGCTCGCCAACGAGAAGAAATTCAACGACCTGCCGAAGCACTACCAGGCTGCGCTGACCGCCGCGTGCGGCGAGGCGAATGCCTGGATGCCTGCGAAGTACGACGAGCTCAACCCGCCGGCGCTGCGCCGCCTGGTGGGCGGCGGGACGCAGCTGCGTCCGTTCCCGAGGGCCGTGCTCGAAGCGGCCGAGAAGGCGTCCTACGAGCTCTACGACGAGCTGAAGGCGAAGAGCAAGCACTGGGCGCGCATCTACCCGGAGTGGCTCAAGTTCCGCAACGAGCAGTTCCTGTGGTTCCGCGTCGCGGAGCACACGTACGACTCGTATGCGTTCAACTCCAAGCTCGGACAGAGCGCCAAGTAGAGCTGCGCGGCGCCAAAAAAACCCCGCTGCGGCGGGGTTTTTTATTGCCGGCTATTTCTTCGGTGCGCCGAACGCGTTCTGCAGGTCGTCGGCGGGCGCGCTTTCGGATTTCTGCGCGGGGGCGGCGCCGGACTGCGGGCCGCCGAAATTCGGCGGCGCCTCGTCCTGCTTCTGCTCTTCGGGCGTCTCCTGCGGCACCTCGATCTTGACCTTGGACGGATCGAACGTCGCCTTCTCCAGGTTGCCGGTCACGAGGCCCGGGAAGGCGATGACGATGCCGACCATGATGACCTGGATCACGACGAACGGCACCGCGCCCCAGTAGATCTGGCCGGTGGTCACCGGCTGGATCGGCTTCTTCAGGATCTTGTCGAGGTATTCCTTCTCCGGCGCGACGCTGCGCAGGTAGAAGAGCGCATAGCCGAACGGCGGATGCATGAACGAAGTCTGCATGTTCACGCCGAGCAGCACCCCGAACCAGATGAGGTCGATGCCGAGCTTGTCCGCCACCGGCCCGAGCAGCGGCACGATGATGAAGGCGAGCTCGAAGAAGTCGAGGAAGAAGGCGAGGAAGAACGTCAGGACGTTGACCACGATGAGGAAGCCGACCTGGCCGCCCGGCAGGCTGGTGAGCAGGTGCTCGATCCAGATGTCGCCGTTCACGCCGCGGAAGGTGAGGCTGAACACCGTCGAGCCGACCAGGATGAACACCACGAACGTCGTGAGCTTGGCGGTGGAGTTCATCGCCTGGCGCATGAGCGAGAACGTGAGGCGCCGGTTGATGAGCGCGAGGACAAGCGCGCCCGTCGCGCCCATGGCGCCGCCTTCGGTCGGCGTCGCCACGCCGATGAAGATCGTGCCGAGCACGAGGAAGATGAGCGCGAGCGGCGGGATGAGGACGAAGAGCACCCGGCCCATGAGCTTCCAGCCGCGCAGCGGACGCGCTTCCGGCGGAAGGGCGGGCGCGGCCTTCGGATAGATCAGCGTCACGCCAAGCACATAGAGCGCGTACAGCGCGGTAAGCACGAGTCCCGGGAAAATCGCGCCGGCGTACATGTCGCCTACGGAGCGGCCGAGCTGGTCGGCGAGCACGATCAGCACGAGGCTGGGGGGGATGATCTGCGCGAGCGTGCCGGAAGCGGCGATGACGCCGGTGGCGAGGCGACGGTCGTAGCCGTAGCGCAGCATGATGGGCAGCGAGATGAGGCCCATCGAGATCACCGAGGCCGCGACCACGCCGGTGGTGGCGGCAAGCAACGCGCCGACGAACACGACCGCGTAGGCGAGCCCGCCGCGGATCGGCCCGAAGAGCTGGCCGATGGTGTCGAGCAGGTCTTCCGCCATCCCGCTTCGCTCGAGGATGAGGCCCATGAACGTGAAGAACGGCACCGCGAGCAGCGTGTCGTTGGCCATGATGCCGAAGATGCGCTCGGGCAGCGCCTGGAAGAGCGCCTCGTTCAGGAGGCCCAGCTGGATGCCGAGCAGGCCGAACGAAAGGCCGAGCGCGGCGAGCGCGAACGACACCGGGAAGCCGATCAGCAGGAACACGATCAGCCCAATGAACATGATGGGCGCGATGTTGGCGACGAGGAAGGCGCTCATTTCGGCGCGACCTTCTCGATCTCGAGCATGAGGTCGAGCTCCGGGTCGCGATGCTTCTCGACCGGGTCCGGGATCAGGCCCATGAGGAAGGCGATGCGCTTGATGAGCTCGGAGAGGCCCTGGATGCTGAGCAGGAAGAACCCCAGCGGGACGAGCAGCCGCGCCGGCCAGCGGATGAGGCCCCCGGCGCTGCCGGAGATCTCGCCGCTCGTCCAGGCGTTCATGAAGATCGGCCACGAGAGCCACATGATGAACAGCGACATCGGCAAGAGGAACAAGAGGATGCCGAACACGTCGATCCAGATCTGCGTGCGCCGCGAGAAGCGCGAGGACACGACGTCGATGCGGATGTGCTCGTTGTGGAGCAGCGTGTAGCCCGAGCACAGCAGGAACACGACCGCGAAGAGATACCACTGCAGCTCGAGCCACGCGTTGGAGGCGAGGTTGAGCGCATAGCGCGAGGTGGCGTTCGCCGCGCTCACCAGCACCATGATGAGCACGCACCAGTACACCAGGCGGCCGATGTGCTCGTTGACGAAGTCGATCGCGCGCGAGAGCGCGAGCAGTGCTTTCATTTATTCCCCCTCATGGCTGCCTCTTTGCCGCGCCGCTCGACCGCCGCGCGCAGCTCCTCCTTGTAGCCTAGCGCAAAGAAGATTTCGGCGCATAAAAAGATCGGCGCGACGAAGACCTGGAACAGGTTGTCGGCGAGGGCCGGCTTGCGCCCCTCGAAAGCGTGCCCGACGAGCTGCAGGGTCCAGCCGCCGACGAACAGGATGCCGAATGCCACCCAGGCTTGCACCGCGCCGAGGGCGGCGATCGCCTGCGCGAGAGCGATGAGCAGTGCCGTGACCGCGAGCATGAGCAGCGCAAGCGGCACGTCGAGCAGGAAGTAGTACAGCAGGACGGCCGCGCCGAGCACCATCGCCGCCGTGATCGGCACGCCGCCCGCCTCGACGCGCAGCCATGCGAGCGGAATGAAGAGCGCCAGCATGATCGCCGGCACGCCGACGAAGTGCGTAGCCTTGTTGCGCGCGTCCTGGTGGTATGCGGCGTAAAACGCCATCTGTTGTTCGAGCGTCTTCATGGGTCCGGCGCGTGGATTCCCGCTATAATTCAGCATTTTATCGCCGCCGATGCTCGTCACGCACGGAAGTTACAGGCCAGCCGGGCCGACCGCGCTGACCGTCGGCAACTTCGACGGCGTGCACCGCGGCCACCGCGCATTGCTCGACCGCGTGGCTTCGGCCGCGCGCAAGCTCGGCACGAGCTCCTGCGTCCTGACCTTCGAGCCGCATCCGCGCGAGTTCTTCAGCCCCGAGGGCGCCCCGGCGCGCCTGACCCGGCTGCGCGACAAGCTCGAGCTGATCGCGGCCGCGGGCATCGACCGCGTGCACGTGGCGCGCTTCGACGCGCGCTTCGCCGCGCTTGCCGCCGAGCGCTTCGTGGAAGAGGTGCTGGTGCGCGGGCTGGGCGTGCGCTGGATGATGGTCGGGCGCGACTTCCGCTTCGGCGCGCGCCGCAGCGGAGATTTCGCGCTGCTCGAGCGCTCTGCCTCCCGGCACGGGTTCATCCTGGAGGCGATGCCCGATGTGCAATTCGACGGCGAGCGGGTGTCGAGCTCCGCCGCGCGCTCCGCGCTCGCGGCCGGCGACCTGCGCCAGGCCGAGCGGCTGCTCGGGCACCCCTACTGCATCAGCGGCCGGGTGGCGCACGGGGCGAAGCTGGGGCGCAGCCTGGGTTTTCCGACTGCGAACCTGGTGCTGCGCCGGGCGCCGCCGCTCTCGGGGATCTTCGTGGTGGAAGCCGGCGCGCTCGGCAACGGCGTCGCGAGCCTGGGCCGGCGCCCGACGGTGAACCCGGTCCCGGTGCCGCTGCTCGAGGTGCATCTTTTCGACCGCGATGCCGACCTGTACGGCGAGCACCTGCGCGTGCGATTCCTGGAAAAGCTGCGCGACGAGGAGAAGTACGATGACCTGGACAAGCTGAAAAAGGCGATCGCCGGCGATGCCCGCCGCGCACGCGACTACTTTGCGAAACATGGCTGACCGATACAGGAATAGGAATCGCTTTTGGCTGACTACAAAGACACGCTGAATCTCCCGGATACGCCATTCCCGATGCGCGGCGACCTCGCCAAGCGCGAGCCGCAGTGGGTAAAGCAATGGCAGGACAAGGGCGTCTACCGGCGCCTGCGCGCGCTTGCCAAGGGGCGTCCGCGCTTCGTGCTGCACGACGGGCCGCCGTACGCGAACGGCGA
>DATAHF010000005.1:0-8135 GCA_036263315.1 Burkholderiales bacterium | reverse complement strand
AACAAGGAGACGTGGGTCGCGGTGACGGGGGTGCCGCAAGGCGCCGTGGTGATCCGCGGGCATGTCGGGGCCTTGCAGGAGGGGACGAAGGTGCGGTTCACGCCGACGAACTCCCCCTCGCCCCAGCCCTCTCCCGCAGGCGGGAGAGGGAGCAAGAGCGCCGCGACAGCGTCGTCCCCGCGCAGGCGGGGACCCAGGAACGCGCGCCGCGCGGCCGCCGCAGGTTCTGGATTCCCGCCTGCGCGGGAATGACGGACTGATCCCATGTGGTTCACCCGCGTCAGCCTGAAGAACCCCGTGTTCGCCACGATGGTGATGCTCGCCATCGTGGTGCTGGGCGTGTTCTCGTACCAGCGGCTGCATGTCGACCAGTTCCCCAACATCGACTTCCCGGTGGTGGTGATCACGGCCGAATACCCCGGCGCTTCGCCCGAGGTGGTGGAGAGCGAGGTCAGCAAGAAGATCGAGGAGGCGGTGAACTCCATCGCCGGCATCAACGCCCTCACCTCGCGCAGCCTCGAAGGCCAGTCGGTCGTCATCATCGAGTTCCAGCTCTATGTCGACGGCCGCAAGGCGGCGGAAGACGTGCGCGAGAAGATCGCGGCGATCCGCCCCACCTTCCGCACCGAGGTCAAGGAACCGCGCGTGCTGCGCTTCGATCCGTCGAGCCGGCCGATCTGGTCCCTGGCCGTGCTGCCGGACGCGAGCCGCGGCAAGGCCATGACGGCCGTCGAACTCACCAACTGGGCCGACCAGGTGCTCAAGAAGCGGCTGGAGAACGTGCGCGGCGTCGGCTCCGTCACGCTGGTCGGCGGCACCAAGCGCGAGATCAACATCTACCTGCAGCCCGCGGCGATGGAGTCGCTGGGCATCACCGCCGACCAGGTGGCCGCCGCCGTGCGCAACGAGAGCCAGGACCTGCCCGTCGGCGCCATCCGCTCGCTGGCGCAGGAGCGCGTGGTGCAGGTCGACGCGCGCATGCAGCGGCCGGAGGACTTCGGCAAGATCATCGTCACGCGGCGCGGCGCAGCGCCGGTGCGCGTCGACCAGGTCGCCCGCATCTCCGACGCCGGCCAGGAGGTCGACAGCCTCGCCCTCTACAACGGCCAGCGCACGCTGGTGCTGCAGGTGCAGAAGGCGCAGGACGAGAACACGATCCAGGTGATCGACGGCCTGCACGCAACCCTGGCCGAGATGCAGGCGCAGCTGCCCGCGGGCGTGAAGCTGGAACCGGTGACCGACGCCTCGCGGCCGATCCGCGTCTCCGTCGACAACGTGCGGCAGACGCTGGTGGAAGGCGCGCTGCTCACGGTGCTGATCGTGTTCCTGTTCCTCAATTCGTGGCGTTCCACGGTGATCACCGGGCTGACGCTGCCGATCGCGCTGATCGGCACCTTCCTGTTCATGTATGCGTTCGGCTTCACCGTGAACATGGTCACGCTGATGGCGCTGTCGCTGTGCGTCGGCCTGCTCATCGACGACGCGATCGTGGTGCGCGAGAACATCGTGCGCCATGTCGGGCTCGGCAAGGGGCATCACGAGGCGGCGCTCATCGGCACGCAGGAGATCGGCCTTGCCGTGCTCGCCACGACGCTCTCGATCGTGGCGGTGTTCCTGCCGGTCGGCTTCATGGGCGGGATCATCGGGCGCTTCTTCCACCAGTTCGGCGTCACCGTGGTCGCCGCGGTGCTCATCTCGATGTTCGTGTCCTTCACGCTCGATCCGATGCTCTCCTCGATCTGGCACGACCCGCAGGCCGAAGGCCGGTTCGGCGCCGGGCCGCTCGGCCGGACGATGGCCTGGTTTCACGCTTTCGTCGAAAAAATGACCCTCCGGTACGAAAAGCTTCTTGCATGGAGCCTCGCGCACCGCAAGACCGTGATCGCCATCGCGCTGACGAGCTTTCTCTCGAGCTGCGGCCTGGGCAAGTTCCTCGGCTCGGAGTTCGTGCCCGATCCCGACCTCTCGGAGCTGCAGGTGCAGTTCAAGACCCCGGTCGGCTCCTCGCTCGAGCTCACGCAATCCAAGGCGCAGCAGGCCGAAGCGGCGCTGCGCGAGTTTCCCGAGGTCAAGTACACCTACGCGACCATCAACACCGGCTTCGTGCAGGGCAAGCACCGCGTCAACGTCTTCGTGCAGCTCGTGCCGCGCAAGGATCGTTCCCGCTCCCAGAACATGCTCACGCGCCCGATGCGCGAGCGCCTGCAGCGGATCGCCGGGATCGAGCTCACCCAGATCGGGCCGTACAAGACGGTGTCCTCGGGAAAGCCCGTGCAGGTCTCGGTGCTCGGCCAGGACCGCGCCGTGCTCGCCGAAATCTCGGCCAGGGCGATGCAGGTCATGCGCGACACGCCGGGCGCGGTCGACATCGAGTCGAGCGACGAGGCGAACAAGCCGCAGCTCTCGGTCGAGGTGAAAAGGGAGCTCGCCAGCGATCTGGGCATCGGCATCGCTCAGGTGGCGAACACGATGCGGCCGCTCCTCGCCGGGCAAGCGGTCGGCAACTGGCGCGCGCCCGACGACCAGTACTACGACGTGCAGCTGCGCCTCTCGCGCGCCGACCGCGCGCGCGCGGCCGACCTCGAGCGCGTGCCCTTCGCTTCGACGCAGCTGGACGCTTCCGGTGCGCCGCGCATGGTGACCCTGCGCGAGATCGCCCGGATCAGCGACACGGGCGGCGCGCAGCAGATCAACCGCAAGGAGCAATTGCGCGAGGTGCTGGTGTCGGCGAACGCCTTCGGCCGCCCGGCGGGCGACGTGGCGGCCGAAGTGAAGCGCAAGCTCGAAGCGGTGCCGCTGCCGGCCGGCTACCGTTTCAGCATGTACGGCTCCTCCAAGGACATCCAGGAGTCGATGACCTACGCGGGGCAGGCGCTCGCGCTCGCCATCGTCTTCATCTATCTGATCCTCGCCTCGCAGTTCGCGAGCTTCATCCAGCCGGTCTCGATCATGATGTCGCTGCCGCTCTCGCTCATCGGCGTGGTGCTCGCGCTCCTTGCCGCGCGCTCGACCTTGAACATCTTCTCGATCATCGGCTTCATCATGCTGATGGGCCTGGTGACGAAGAACGCCATCCTGCTGGTGGACTTCATCGGCCATGAGCGGCGCGCCGGCATGGACCGGGTCCGCGCCGTGCTCTCCGCCGGGCGTATTCGCCTGCGCCCCATCCTCATGACCACGCTCGCGATGATCTTCGGCATGATCCCGCTCGCGCTCGGCCTGGGCGAAGGCGGCGAGCAGCGCGCGCCGATGGGCCAGGCGGTGATCGGCGGGGTCATCACGTCCGGATTGCTTACGCTCGTCGTGGTGCCGGTGATCTACACCTACCTCGACGACCTTGTCGCCTGGGCGAGTCGCTTTGCTAAAATCGCGCCTTCCCGGGAGACGTCGTAACTCGAATGAACCTCGAGCAGGCCCGCACCAACATGGTCGAGCAGCAGATCCGCACCTGGGAGGTGCTCGATCAGGACGTGCTCGACCTGCTTTATGCAGTGCCGCGCGAGGAATTCGTGCCGGCGCAATCGCGCAATCTTGCTTTCACCGATATGGAGCTCCCCCTGGGTACAAATGCGGGCGGGGGCGAGACGATGTGGGCCCCGAAGATGGAAGCGCGCGTCCTGCAGGAGCTTGCGGTCAAGCGCACCGACCGGGTGCTCGAAATCGGCACCGGCAGCGGCTATCTGACCGCGCTCCTCGCGCACCGCGCCGCGCAGGTGCTCTCGGTGGAAATCAACGCGACGCTCGCCGCCTTTGGCCGCGCCAACCTCGAGCGCCACGGCGTCGACAACGTGCTGCTGGAGATCGGCGACGGCGCGAGAGGCTATCCCGCCCGAGCGCCCTACGACGTGATCGTGCTGACGGGCTCGGTGCCCTTCCTGCCGCGCGCCTTCCTCGAAAGCCTTGCGCCGGGCGGGCGCGCCTTCGCCGTGATCGGTGAGCCGCCCGTGATGACGGCCAAGCTTTTTACCTGCGCCGCGCCGGGCGCCTTTCGCACCACCGAGCTCTTCGAAACGCTGCTCGCGCCGCTCGCCAACTGCGAGCGGGCCTCGCGGTTCCGGTTCTAGCGCCGTGAACAACCTCGCCCCGGCTCAGCTCGCCGCCTGGCTCGGCGACAAGGCGCGCGCGCAGCCGCAGCTCCTGGATGTGCGCGAGCCCTGGGAGTTCCAGACCTGCCACATCGCCGCCTCGCGCCATGTGCCGATGGGCGAAATCCAGGCGCGCGTGCAGGAGCTCGATCCGCAGGCCGAAACAGTGGTGATCTGCCATCACGGCGGCCGTAGCATGCAGGTCGCGATGTTCCTCGAGAAACAGGGCTTCAAGCGGGTTCACAACCTCGCCGGCGGGCTGGACGCCTGGGCGAGGAGCGTGGACCCGTCGATGCCGACCTACTGAGCCCGGGCACGACCATGCGCCTGATCGGGGTCCTTCTCTTCTTTGCGGCGCTTGCCCCGCAGGTTCCTGCTAACGCGCAGGACCTGCTGCAGGTCTACCGCGACGCGAAGAGCTACGACGCGCAATACGCCTCGGCGCGCAGCGCGCTGCAGGCGGGACTGGAGAAGCTGCCGCAGGGCCGCGCGCTCATCCTGCCGCAGGTCGGCCTGTCGGCCAACCTGACGAGCACGCGGATCGAAACGGTCCCGCACAACATCACCCCCTTCACGCCCTCGATCCTGCGCGATGCCCACTCGTTCGGCTATTCGCTGAGCTTCTCGCAGCCGATCTACCGGCCGCAGAACCTGATCCAGTACGGGCAGGCTGAATACCAGGTGCGCCAGGCCGAGGCGGTCTTCGGCCAGGCGGCGCAGGACCTGATCGTGCGCACGGCGCAGGCCTATTTCGACGTGCTCGCCTCGCAGGACTCGCTCGCCCTCGTGCAGGCGCAGAAGGTCGCCATCTCCGAGCAGCTCGCGCAGGCCAAGCGCAATTTCGAGGTCGGCACGGCGACCATCACCGACACCCACGAGGCGCAGGCGCGCTACGACCTCGCGGTCGCGCAGGAAATCGCGGCGCAGAGCGACCTGGAGGCCAAGAAGCGCGCGCTGCAGCAGATCACCGGCAAGGAATACGGCGGCCTGCGGCCCTTGCGCGCGCAGGTCAGGCTCTCGCCGCCCAATCCGTCCAACATGCAGTCCTGGGTCGACATTTCGGAAAAGCAGGGCTATCCGGTGCTCATCCAGGAAGCCGCCACCGGCGTCGCCAACCTCGAAGTCAAGAGGAACGCGGCGGCGCACCGGCCCACCGTCGATCTCGTCGCGAGCTACGGCCTCACCAACCAGAGCGCCTCGCAGCTCTCGGCCGTGCCGAGCAACATCACCACCGGCGTGGTCGGCGTGCAGCTCGGCGTGCCGATCTACCAGGGGGGGCTGATCACCTCGCGCGAGCGCGAGGCGGCGGCGAACTACGAAAAAGCGCGGCAGGACCTCGACAACGCGCGGCGCACCTCGGCGCTGCAGACGCGCCAGACCTACCTCTCGGTCATCAACGGCATCGCGCAGGTCGGCGCGCTCGAGCAGGCGCTCGTCTCCTCGCAAAGCGCGCTCGACTCGAACAAGCTCGGCTACGAAGTGGGCGTGCGCATCAACATCGACGTGCTGAACTCGCAGCAGCAGCTCTTCTCGACCCGGCGCGACCTCGCGGTCGCCCGCTACAACACCATCACCGCGCACCTGCGCCTGAAGGCCGCCGCCGGCAGCCTGCGCGAAGAGGACCTCGAAGAGGTCAATCGCGCGTTGGAGCCTTGAGAAGTTCCTCGCAGAGCGCGAGGTGCTTGCGCGTCGCGCCGCGATGCACTTCGCAAAGCCGCTTTCCCGCCTCTCCCATTCTGTTTCTTCGTTCCTCATCTTCGAGTAACGAAAATGCGGTACGAACGGCTTCCCGGGGCTCGTTCACCTGCACCGCAGCCCCCGCTTCAAGCGCGAGGCGCGTCGCCTCCGCGAAGTTGAACATGCTCGGGCCGAGCACGACCGGCACGCCGGCGGCGCAGGCCTCGATCAGGTTCTGTCCGCCCAGTCCCGCGAACGAGCCGCCCATCACCGCGACGTCCGCCGCCGAGTAATAGAAGTCCATCTCGCCCATGGTGTCGCCGAGGTGAATTCGGTCGCTCTCGTGCGGCAGGGGATCGCGGCTGCGGCGCGACTGCGCCAGGGGCGCCAGCTCGCCGAACCGGCGCGCATGGCGCGGAACCACGAGGGTGAGCGCCCGCGCATCGCGCGGCAGAGGCTCGAGCAGCATTCGCTCCTCGCCTTCGCGCGTGCTCGCAAGGAGCAGCACCGGCCGGCCCACGCGCGCGCGCCAGGCGCGCCCTTCGGCGCCCATCGCCTCGTCGGGGGCGCTGTCGAACTTCAGGTTGCCGAGCACCTCGACCCGGCGCGCCCCGAGCGCTCGCAGGCGCCCGGCGTCCTCGGCGCTCTGCGCCCCGACCGCCGCGATCGAGGCGAGCGCAGGCCGCATGAGCAGGCTCAGCCGCCGGTAGCCCTCGGCGGACTTCTCCGACATGCGCGCATTGGCGAGCAACACCGGCACGCCGAATTCCCGGCAGCCGGCCATGAGATTGGGCCAGATCTCCGTCTCCACCAGGATGCCGAGGCGCGGGCGGTAATGCTCGAGAAAGCGCCGTACCGCGCCCGGCGTATCGTAGGGCAGCCAGGCGATGCGCACCGATTCGCCGTGCACCTCCTTCAGCATCTCGCGCCCGGCCGCGGTCGTGCAGGTGACGAGGATCTCATCGTCCGGATGCGCGGCGCCGAGCGAGCGCACGAGCTCGGCGCTCGCGCGCGCCTCGCCCACCGACACCGCGTGCACCCAGAGCAGGCGGCTGCCCGCGCTGTCGCGATACCGGCCGA
This sequence comes from Burkholderiales bacterium, assembly GCA_036263315.1. Taxonomy (GTDB): domain Bacteria; phylum Pseudomonadota; class Gammaproteobacteria; order Burkholderiales; family SG8-39; genus SCGC-AG-212-J23. The sequence goes on along the minus strand of DATAHF010000005.1, from coordinate 1,293 downwards.
AGCGCTCGGCGACGCGGCGGCGGTAGCCCGGCTCGCGCCGGCCCAGCCACCACAGCCGCGCGAGCGCGAAAGGCACGAGCGCATAGAGCACCACCGTGTACGCGAAGCGCCACATCAGGCGAGGTTCTCCAGCGCGCCAAGCACCTCGGCGAGCTCCGGCGCGCGGCCCGCGGCGCCGAGGTTGCGCGCCCGCGCGCCGGCATGAAGTCCCGTTAGCGCGGGATCGGAGCCGGCGTAGAGGCCGAGCGTGGGCACGCCGAGCGCCGCCGCGACGTGCGTGAGGCCCGTATCGACGCCGACAGCGCAGCGCGCGCGCGCCGCGAGGCGAGCAAGCTCCGCCAACGGCAGGCGCGGCGGCACCACCGAGCCCTCGACCGCCTGCGCGATGCGCTCGGCGCGCGCCCGCTCTTCTTCGCTCCCCCAGGGCAGCACGCACTGCAGGCCGCGCGCGGCGAGCGCCGCGCCGAGCGCGCGCCAGCGCGCCTCGGGCCAGAGCTTGTCGGCGCGGCTCGTCATGGTGAAAAGCATCGCGTAGGGCGCGCGCGCGGCAAAGGCGGGCTCGCCGCCGGCGGCGAGCCCGTAGTCGATCCCGGGGTCACCTGCGCCCCCGGCCGCGTAGCCGAGCGCCGCGGCCGCGAGCCTGCGGTTGCGCTCGACCGCGTGCAGCCGCGTGTCGACCGCGTGGCGATGCGCGTAGAAACGCGCCGCCGCCGGCTCGCGCGCGCTCGCGCGGTCGTAGCCGTGCGCGGGTCCCTCGGCAAGCGCGGCAATGAGCGCGCTCTTGAGCAATCCCTGCGTATCGATGACGCAGTCGTAGCGCTCGGCCGAAAGCGCCGCGCGAAAGCCGCGCAGCTCGCGCCAGGTCGCGGCCGAAAAGAGGCTCGTGCGCCAGCGGCGCACCGCGACCGGAATCACGCGCCGCACCGAGCGATGGAGCGCCGCAATGCCGGCGAACGCCTCCTCGACCACCCAGTCGATGATCGCGCCGCGCACGCTGCGCGCCGCGTCGCTGACCGCCGGGCAGTTGTGCACGACATCGCCGAGCGACGACGTCTTGACGAAAAGAATCCTCAAACGAGTCGGCTAAAATGGCGTGTGCCGATTCTACGGGAAAGACCTTGACCAGCCCGGACCGCGCGCGCCTCTCGGTGGTCGTGGTGGCGCGCGACGCGGCGGGCCTGCTCCCGGAGTGCCTCGCGAGCGCGGCTTTCGCCGACGAGGCGGTCGTGGTCGACTCCGGCAGCAGCGACGAGACGCGCGCGGTCGCCGCGCGCCTGGGCGCGCGCGTGGTCG
>DATAHF010000004.1:0-2280 GCA_036263315.1 Burkholderiales bacterium | reverse complement strand
TGCTGAGGTGAGCCGGCGGCGTAGAGGTAATAGGACACCCGGCTTCCGGTCTGCACGAGGCCTGTGGCCGGCACGTCCTCGATGTTCATCATGAGCCGGGGCGCCAGGTTGAAGAAATTCGCCCCGCGCTCGGGCTCGAGCGTCAGCACGGCGTCGACCTGCAGCTCCGCGCGCCCGAGCTTCACGCGCGCGCCGACCGGCGTGCCGAGCGCGGATACCAGGCGCTCCTCGATCCACACCTTGCCTCGCGGCGGACCTGGCGGCGCCGGCGCATCCGCAGCGCCGGGCGCGGGCGCGACGCGCAGCTTCCCGCGCAAAGGATAGTTCTCGCTCACGGCCTTCACTCCGGCGAGCTGCGACTTGTCGCCCGCCACGGCCATGCTGATGAAGTTGAGCGCGCTCGCCCTTTGCAGGCCGCGGCGCTCGATCTCGGCAGCAACATCGCTGTCGAAGGCGTGGTCGGACACCAGGACGAGGTCGGCGCCGAGGAGCTGATGCGCGTCGCGCACCAGCGCGCCCGCGACGCGGTCCGCGAAAAAGCCGACGCTCGTGACCGCGGCCACCGCGACGACGAGCGCGGCGCCGAGCACGCGCAGCTCGCCTGCGCGCCAGTCGCGCAGCAGCATCCGCAAGGGCAAGCTCATCTGCCCATGCTACCTTAGCGAAAAAGGGGCGAACATGAGCGAGGACGGGCAGGCCAAGGATGCCGATACGCTGATCCTGGCCGCGTTGAACGGCTTTCTGCAGGCCACCGCGATCCAGCGCTGGCGCGACATCTTCATCGAGGAGCACTGGCAGCGCAAGCAGCGCGCCTCCAAAAACCCGCTGCTGCGCAAGGGCGAGAAGTTCTACTCGCAGAGCGACGAGGATGGCATCACGCTCGAGATCTGCCGCCGGCTCGGGCTGAAGCACGGCTTCTTTGCCGAGATCGGTGTTGGCAACGGGCTCGAGAACAATTCGCTCGTGCTGCTGATGCAAGGCTGGCGCGGCGTATGGCTCGGCGGCGAGCCGCTCGCCTTCGAGGTGCCCGACAGCGGGCCGCTTTTCTTCCAGCAGTGCTGGATCACCCGGGAGAACTGCGCCGAGCTACTCTCCCACGCGCTGGAGGTCGCCGGCGCGAAGGAAATCGATTTCCTCTCGGTCGACGTCGACGGCAACGATCTCTACGTCCTCGAAGCCCTGCTCGCAGCGGGGCTGCGCCCAAAAGCGATCGTGTGCGAGTACAACGGCAAATTTCCGCCGCCCGTTCGCTGGTCGATCGCCTACGACGCGGGCCATACCTGGGACGGCACCGACTACCAGGGCGCTTCGCTGCAGTCCTTCGTGGACGTGGCCTCGAAGTCCGACTACCGCCTGGTTGCCTGCAATGTCACGGGGCAGAACGCCTTTTTCGTGCGCAACGCCGACGCGTCCGCGTTCAGCGACGTGCCCACCGCCATCGAGCAGCTCTTCGTGAGCCCGGACTACAACTGGTTCATGAGCAAGGGCCTGCCGGCGTCCCCGCGCACCATCGCCCGGTTCCTCGAGCGCTAGCGCGCGATCGTGCCGCGCGCGAGCCGCACCGTGCGCCCGCAGCGCGCCGCGAGGATCTCGTCGTGCGTCACCATGACGAGCGTCGTGCCGTATTCGCGGTTCATCGCGAAGAGCAGCTCGATCACCTCGGCGCCGGATTGCGCATCGAGGCTTCCGGTGGGCTCGTCCGCCAGGAGCAGGCGCGGGCGCATGACGAAAGCGCGCGCGAGCGCGACACGCTGCTGCTCGCCGCCGGACAGGTGCTTCGGATAGTGATGCAGCCGATCGGCAAGGCCGACGCGCGCGAGCACCTCGCGCGCCAGCGCTTCCGCGTCGGCGCGGCCTGCGAGCTCCAGGGGCAGCATGGCGTTCTCCAGGGCGCTCAGCGCAGGCAGGAGCTGGAACGACTGGAACACGAACCCGACCGCGCGGCCGCGCAGCTCGGCGCGGCCGTCCTCGCTCAAGGCGAAGAGATCCACGCCGTCCATGATCACCTGGCCGGCGCTCGGCGTGTCGAGGCCCGCCAGCAGGGCGAGCAGCGTGGACTTGCCCGAGCCGGACGCGCCCACGACCGCGAGCGCTTCGCCGCGCGTGATTTCCAGGTCGATGTCGCGCAGAATGACGAGTTCCGAATCGCCGCTCCTCACGGTCTTTCCTATGCCACGCGCGCTGAGAACGCTATCGCTTTTCATCGCCCTGCTGGGGCCCGGGTCGGTCGCTGCGGCGGAAAGGTCCATTCTCGTCTTCGGTGACAGCCTTTCGGCCGCC
>DATAHF010000003.1:0-2530 GCA_036263315.1 Burkholderiales bacterium | reverse complement strand
TTCCTAGCGATACAAAAGGGTCTGACGCCAGCAAAATGTGTGAGATCTGCCGATTGACGTTCGGAGCCTTTGCGCCCGTTATAGGTTGGAATAGCCTACGTCGTGATAACCGTAAGCGCGGAAAACTAATGTCAGCTTTCGACGCAAAGCGGACATGAAGGCACCACGAGAGAACGAGAGTGCGGGCAAATCGGATCAGCCGAAGCCGTCAGGCTACCTCGCCATCGTCGGCGGCCTTGTCCTGGTTGCCTGCGGGCTTTACCTCACGACTACCAGTGTGTTCAACGCTGTCTATACGTTCAATCAGGAATGGCAGGATCCTGCCTTTGCGCAAATCATGGCCGTGGCTATGCTGATAATTTCGGGCACAGTCCTTTGGGCTGCCCTCTGCCAATGCCGGAAGGGCTTCGCACTGAGAGCGGCGAGGCGTAAGCCCTAGATCGCAAGCAAACGTCCGCTATTGGCCGAAAGCGGACATAACGCAAAGACGCGCTCAGCGCGTCTGAACGACGGAAACCAGGAGCAGCAGGAAGCCGATCACCGCGAGTGCGGCGTGGAGGAGCATGATCGGGACCGGCAGAGGAAGCTGCTTGCTGTGGAAATTGAGGTTGATGTAGGTGCCGCCGGCCGCCGCGACGAGGAAGAAGAGGAGCGCCAACTGGGCCATGCCGGGGAGGCCGACCGTAAAGTAGGCGTTAAGGAGCAGCGTGAGGCCGGCGGCCGCGAGCAGGCCGTGCAGCATCGTCAGCCAGTCGGGCGGGCGAGGCGCGCCCTTCAGTCGGACGATGGCCATCGTCGCGCCGCCCACGGCGGCGATGGCGAAGAGGACAAGGGCGGCTAGCACGCTGGTTTCGACTATCGGAATAACCCGACGTTCCTGATCCTCTCGGACCAACCCGATTTCGCAGCGGGCGCTAGAGCCCGGATGGCAGGGTTGCTAATGTCCGCGGACAGTGTCCGGCATCCGGCCCTATGAGCTCGTCACCTGGGCGCTCGAAGCGGCGCCGATGCTGCTCGCGCTTTTCGTCCTGCTGCGCACGCGCCGGCGCTATCCGCTGAGCGATCTGGTTTATCTCTGCGTACTTCTGTATGTTGCCGTGCTCGCGCTCGTGATGGGCCCGGATCGCACGCCGTACGCCGGTCTCGGCCATTTCCTGCAGGGCTTCGCGCTCGCGCTCGTGGTGCGCGAGGTGCTGATTCGCTCACAGGTCGTGCGCGGCTCCCGGCTGCTCTCGGTTTTCGTGGCGAGCATCGTGCTCGCGCTCTCCGCGGCGTTCGAAGTGGTGAAGTGGGCCACGGCGCTCGCGTTCGGCGAGGACGGCGCGCTGCCCGCGCAGGTCGACATGCTGCTCGCGCTCGCGGGCGCGGCGAGCGCGCTCGTCGTCTTCGCGCGCGTGCACGACTGGCGCCTCAAGCGCCTTGATCGGGTAAGACGCGATCTGGTCATCGAGCCGCGGTCCGCGCACTGAACGGGTTCGACTCCTAGCCTCGGGGTTCCGCTCAATCCGGCTATCATTGCCGCTGAGGAAGGAGGGCCTCATGCGGCAGATCGACGTTGCGGTTGTGGGCATCGGCTGGCACGGCCTGAGTGAGCGACGTTGAAGCTCGCGACCTTCATGATGCCGCTCCATCCGCCGGAGCGCTTGCCGTCGGAAACGCTGCCGGAGGACCGCGAGGCGATCCTCCTCGCCGACAAGCTGGGCTACGCGGAGGCCTTCGTCGGCGAGCACATCACCGACCTCGCCGAGAACGTCACCTCGTGCCTCATGTTCCTCGCCAGCCTCGCGCACGACACCAAGGGCATCGTGCTCGGCACCGGCACGATCAACATGCCGAACAGCCACCCGGCGACCATCGCGGCGCAGGTGGCGATGCTCGATCATCTGCTGAAAGGCCGCTTCATCATGGGCATCAGCCCGGGCGGCCTCATGTCGGACGCGGAAGTCTTCGGCAACTACGACAAAGACCGCAACGCGATCTTCCTCGAGTCGATCAACATGGTGCTCGACATCTGGGCGAAGGAGTCGCCGTACGACCTGAAAGGCCGATTTTTTTCGGTGACCACCGGGAAAACCTCGATCAGGGAGGTCGGGCAGGGCACGATCATCAAGCCCTATCAGAAGCCTCATCCACCCATCGTCGTCACCGCGGTCGCGCCGCACTCGAAAGGCGTGACCGAGGCCGCCAAGCGCGGCTGGACGCCGATCTCGGCGAACTTCCTCTTGCCCGAATGGGTGGCTTCGCATTGGCCGCGGTACCAGGAAGGGTGTGTTGCTATGAATAAAAAACCCGACCCCAAACACTGGCGGGTCGCCAAATCAATTTTCGTGGCGGACGACGACAAGGTCGCCGAGCGCTACGGCCTCTCTGCCGAGGGGCCGTATCATTTCTACTTCAAGCAGCTCGTGCGCAAGCTGCTCGCCTTTGGCCGCGGCGACCTTTTCAAGCTCGATCAGAACCAGCCTGATCGCGAGATCACGCCCGAGTCGGTGACGAAGAAGCTCGTCATCGCCGGCACGGTCAACAGCGT
>DATAHF010000002.1:0-5419 GCA_036263315.1 Burkholderiales bacterium | reverse complement strand
TCCCTGCTGTGCGCAGCCCTTTGCGCGTTTGCTTTTCAAGCGTCGGCGCAGGAGTTTCCGAGCAAGCCGGTGCACATGATCATCTCGTTCACACCGGGCAGCTCGACCGACATCGTGGGCCGCATCGTCATCCAGAAGCTCACGGAGATCTGGAACCAGCCCGTAGTGCCGGAAAACCGCGCGGGCGCCGGCGGCTCGATCGGCTCGGCGGTCGTGGCGAAAGCCGCGCCCGACGGCTACACGCTGCTGATCAACTCGAACGCCCACACGGTCAACCCTTCGATCTACGCGAAGCTCCCGTACGACACGCTCAAGGACTTCACCGACATCGTGCCGCTCGCGATCCAGCCGAACGTGCTCACGGTGCGCCCGGACGGCCCCTACAAGACCGCCGCGGACCTGGTCAAGGCGGCGAAGGCGAAGCCGGGCTCGCTCAACATCGGCCACGCCGGCATCGGCAGCGGCACGCACCTCACCACCGAGCGGTTCATCGCCGCAACCGGCATCAAGGTCGTGCAGGTGCCGTTCAAAGGGACGCCCGAGGTCATCACTGCCATGTTCAGCGGCAACGTGGACGCTTACTGGGCGCCGATCTCGGCCGCGCTCGGGAGCATCCGCGGCAACAAGCTGCGGCCGCTCGCGGTGAGTACCGCAAAGCGCAATCCGCAGCTGCCGGATGTGCCGACGCCGGCGGAAGCAGGCATCAAGGGCACCGAGTCTCCGCTGTGGTTCGGCCTGTGGGGACCGGCGGGCATGCCGCCCGCCCTGGTGACCAAGATCAACGCCGACGTGCGCAAGGCGCTCGCCGATACTCAGACCAAGGCGCGTCTCTTCACCAGCGGCAACGAGGTCATGGACATGTCGCCGCAGCAGTTCGCAAGACTGGTGCGCGACGAGATCGAGTCCAACCGGAAGATCCTCGCCGCGGCGGGCGTCAAGCCGCAGTAGTACAGCCGGCTTCTAGGCCGCCGAGGCCAGCCGCTTCAGGGGAACTCCGGTGAGCCGCTGGAGTTCCTCGAAGCTCAGTCCGTCGACGATGTCGACGACGTGCAGCCCGTCGGGCTTGATGTCGATCACGGCGAGATCGGTGTAGACGCGGTCGACGCAGCGCGCGCCCGTCAGCGGGTAGGTGCAGCGCTCGACGATCTTGCTCTCGCCCTTCTTCGTGAGGTGCTCCATCATCACGAGCACCTTCTTCGCGCCGACGGCGAGGTCCATCGCGCCGCCGACCGCGGGGATGGCGTCCGCGCCGCCGGTGTGCCAGTTCGCGAGGTCGCCGTTCACCGCGACCTGGAAGGCGCCCAGCACCGCGAAGTCCAGGTGCCGCCCGCGGATCATGCCGAAGGAGTCGGCGTGATGGAAATAGGCGCCGCCTGAAAGCAAGGTCACCGGCTCCTTGCCGGCGTTGATGAGGTCCTCGTCCTCCTCGCCCGCCGGCGGGCGAGGGCCGATGCCGAGCACGCCGTTCTCGCTGTGCAGGATGATCTCGCGTCCTTTGGGCAGGTGATCGGCGACCAGCGTGGGCAGCCCGATCCCGAGGTTTACATAGGCGCCCTCGGGGATGTCGCGCGCGACGCGGGCGGCCATCTGGTTGCGGTCGAGTTTCTTCATCAGGCGGCCTTCTTCAACGAGGGAGCGATTCGAACGACGCGCTGCACGAAGATCCCGGGCGTGACGACGGCCTCGGGATCGAGGCCGCCGAGCTCGACGGTCTCGCGCACCTGCACCACCGTGCATTTTGCCGCGGCCGCCATGATCGGCGCGAAATTGCGCGCGGTCTTGCGGTACACGAGGTTGCCCCAGCGATCGGCGCGATCGGCCTTGATAAGCGCATAGTCCGCGTGAATCGGATATTCGAGGACGTAGTCGCGCCCGTCGATGCGCCGCGTTTCCTTTCCCTCCGCGAGACGCGTGCCGTACGCGGTGGGCGTGTAGAACGCGCCGATGCCCGCGCCCGCCGCGCGGATGCGCTCGGCAAGGGTGCCCTGCGGCACCAGCTCGAGCTCGATTTCGCCCGCGCGGTACAGCGCGTCGAAATGCCACGAATCGGCCTGGCGCGGGAACGAACAGAGGATCTTGCGCACGCGCTTGGCCTTCATCAATGCGGCAAGGCCGGTATCGCCGTTGCCGGCGTTGTTGTTGACGATGGTGAGCTCGCGCGCGCCCTGCGCGATCAGCGCGTCGATGAGCGCCGCCGGCATGCCCGCGTTGCCGAACCCGCCGATCATGATGGTGGCGCCGTCGGCGATGTCCGCGAGCCCCGCCTCCGGGGAAGCCACGAATTTGTCGATCATGGAGCGCGCGATTATCTCACCTGAGTCTTGCGGGTCCGCGTCGCACAGACTTCATAAGGCACTTTGATATCCAGATGCAAGTCACGGATATCTAAAGTCATTTTCCGGCGTCGATTTCGTGTCATAAATCTCGCCTAAGTGCTTGTCTCGTCTGGATAAATGCCTTGACCGTGCGCATCAATCCCCGTAAAGTGGCAAAAGGTAGAAAAAAGTGGTGAACCGGGAATGGACGGAGGGTTTCACGGCGCGGCAGTCATCACGCTGGACGCGAAGGGGCGCATCGCCATCCCTACGCGTCACCGCGAAGCTTTGCTCAATGGTGCGAAATCGTTAGTGCTCACTGCGCATCCCGAGGGCTGCGTGCTGATCTACCCCATGAGCGCCTGGGAGCCCGTGCGGGAGCGGGTGCAGGGCTTTCCAAGCTTCGATCCTCAGGCGAGCTGGTGGAAGCGCCTCCTGCTTGGTCTGGAGGAGCACGTCGTGCCCGACGGCTCGGGGCGCATCCTGCTCTCGCCGGCGCTGCGCCAGCATGCAAAGCTCGAGCGCGAAGCAATGCTGGTCGGGCAGGGCCGCTACTTCGAGCTGTGGGATTCGGCGGTGTGGGCGACGAAGCTCAGCCAGGCCCTTTCGTCGAGCGGGATGCCGCCCGGCATGGAAGATTTCTCCCTGTGAGCGGGGACCGTGCACCAACCGGTACTGCTCTCCGAATCGATCAGCGCGCTGGCCATCCGGCCGGCGGGCCTTTACGTCGACGGCACTTTCGGCCGCGGCGGGCACTCGGCCGAAATCCTGAAGGCGCTCGGGCCGGCGGGCCGGCTGGTGGCGCTCGACCGCGATCCGCAGGCGGCCGAAGCGGCGGGCGCGATCGGCGACCCGCGCTTTCGCTTCGTGAGGAAGAACTTCGCGCGCCTGGACGAGGCGCTCGACGAGGCCGGCGCGCCGCTCGCGCACGGCATGCTCTTCGACCTGGGCGTGTCCTCGCCGCAGCTCGACGATGCGCGCCGCGGCTTCTCTTTTCGCGCCGACGGTCCGCTCGACATGCGCATGGACCCGGACTCCGGCCCGAGCGCCGCTGAATGGCTCGCGCACGCAAAACAAGAAGAAATCATGGAGGTGATCCGCGACTATGGCGAAGAACGGTTTGCTAAACAGATTGCAGCGGCGATTGTTGCTGCTCGCGGCCGCGAACCACTCCAGCGGACCCGCCAACTGGCCGATCTCGTGGGTGAAGCGGTCCGCACACGGGAGCCGGGCCAGGATCCGGCGACGCGCACCTTTCAGGCTCTACGGATTCACGTCAATCGGGAGCTTGAGGAAGTGTCGGTGATGCTCCCGCAGGCGCTCGCGCGCCTCGCCGAGGGCGGGCGGCTCGCGGTGATCAGCTTCCATTCGCTCGAGGACCGCATCGTCAAGCGCTTCATGCAGCGCGCGTCGAAGAGCGAGCTGCCGCGCAGGCTGCCGGTGCGGGCGAGCGAGCTGCCCGAGCCGCCCCTCAGGATCATCGGCCGCGCCGTGCGCGCGTCCGAGCACGAAACAAGAAGAAACCCGCGTGCGCGAAGCGCCATCCTCCGGGTGGCCGAGCGCACCGCGGGACCCCTCCAGCCCTCCCATACGAATTCACGAATCGAGCCCGGCGCGCGGTGGCGAAACTGAACCTCCTCCTCCTCGCAGTTCTCGTCGCTTGCGCGCTCGGGCTCGTCACATCGCAGCACCGCTCCAGGAAGCTGTTCTCCGACTTCGAGCGCGAGCAGGCGCGCGCCCGCGAGCTCGACATCGACTACGGGCGGCTGCAGCTCGAGGCGAGCACCTGGGGCCTGCACCAGCGCGTGGAGCGCATCGCCGCGGGCGCGCTCGGCCTGCGCGTGCCGGACCCGCGCAGGGTGCGCATCGTTCCCGCCGCGGAGCCCGCGCGGTGAGCGCTGCAACGCAGGGCCTCGTCCGGCTGCCGCCGTGGCGGGCACGGCTGGTGCTGATCGCGCTGTTCGCGGCGTTCGCGCTTCTCGGCGCCCGCTCGCTCTACCTGCAGGCGATGAGGACCGACTTCCTGCAGGAAAAGGGCGAGGCGCGCTACTCCCGCGTGCTCGAGACCCCCGCGATCCGCGGCAGGATCCTCGACCGCAACGGCGAGGCGCTCGCGGTGTCGACACCGGTCAAGTCCATCTGGGCCATCCCTGCCGACGTGGCCCTGAGCGCCAAGGAGCGCACCCGGCTCGCTTCGCTGCTGCAGCTTTCGCCCGTCGAGCTCGACAAGAAGCTCTCCGATCCGGCGCGCGACTTCGTCTATCTCAAGCGCCAGATCTCCCCCGACGTGGCCGACGCCGTCGAGGCGCTCGGCATCAAGGGCATCTCGCAGCAGCGCGAGTTCCGCCGCTACTATCCGGGCGGCGAGGTCACGGCGCACGTGATCGGATTCACCGGCGTGGACGATGCCGGCCAGGAAGGCGTGGAGCTCGCGCACCAGCAGACGCTCGGCGGGCGCCCGGGCAGTCGCCGCGTCATCAAGGACCGGCTGGGCCGCATCGTCGAGGACGTGGAGTCGATCCGCAGCGGCCAGGATGGCGTCGACCTGACGCTCGCCATCGACGCTAAAGTGCAGAGCCTCGCCTTCGGCGCCCTGAAGGCCGCGGTCGAGCATCACCGTGCCAAGGCGGGCGGCCTCGTGGTGGTGGACGTGAAGACCGGCGAGATCCTCGCCCTGGCGAACATGCCATCGTTCAATCCGAACAATCGCGCGCGGCTCACCGGCGCCCAGCTGCGCAACCGCGTCATCACGGACCTCTTCGAGCCGGGCTCGACGCTCAAGCCCTTCACGATCGGGCTCGCGCTCGAGAGCGGGCGCGTCTCGCCCTCGACGCTGATCGAGACGGGGTCGGGGCGCATGTCGATCGCGAACTACACCATTCACGACGCGCATCCTTCGGGCGCGCTCACGGTGGCGCAGGTGATCCAGAAGTCGTCCAACGTCGGCGCGGCGAAGATCGCCTTGGGCCTGCCGCGCGAGGCGATGTGGGAGCTTTTCCGCCGCGTGGGCTTCGGCACGGCGCCGGAGCTGGGCTTTCCGGGCGCGGCGGCGGGCCGGCTCCGCAATTACCGCACCTGGCGGCCGATCGAGCAGGCCACCATGG
>DATAHF010000001.1:0-7271 GCA_036263315.1 Burkholderiales bacterium | reverse complement strand
CCCGACCGATCCGGTTGCGCCGAGCACTGCGAGATCGAGCGGAGCCGCCGTCATGGCGCGCCGATCAAGGGCCAGAGCAGCGCTGCGAACGGAAGCGTGCAGGTCGCGCTGTCGATGCGGTCAAGGAGGCCTCCGTGCCCCGGCAAAATGGCGCCGCTGTCCTTCACGCCGGCCTGCCGCTTCGCCGCCGACTCGAACAAGTCGCCGACGATGCTTGCGACGCACAAGCCGAGCGCCGCGGCAAGGTAGGCCGCCCATGCGCTGCCCGACAGGCTTTTCAGGCCAGGCAGCACTCCGGCGCAAATAATAGCGTACGCGAGCGTGCCAAGCAGGCCGCCGGCGGCGCCTTCCCAGGTCTTGGAGGGGCTGATGCCGGGAGCAAGCTTGTGCTTGCCGAAGCGCCTGCCGGCGAAGTACGCGAACGTGTCCGCGATCCAGATGAGCCCGAACGAGAGCAGAAGCCGCTCGGGAGTCAATGCGATCATCGCCACGCCGGCGGGAACCACGACCGCGAGCCCTGCCGCGCCGAGCAGCCGCGCCTGCTTCGCATGCATGCCGCGCACGAGCCAGAGCGGCGCGACGGCCAGCCAGAAGGCGGCGCCGAGCGCCATGACCGGCGTCGCGGCGCCGGCGAATGCGGGCACCGCGTACAGCACGGCGGCGAGCGCCGCATAGGCCCACGCCAACGCGCCCGCAATCCTGCACAAGCGCGCCCATTCGAAGGCTGCGCCGCCGACAAGGAGCGCGACCACGACGCCGAACGCGCCGCGCGGCAGCAGGAACAAGGTCGCAAGAAGCGCCGCGATGAGCGCCGCGGCCGTGGCGATGCGCGCTGGGAGCACTTCGCGCTCGAGCGGGCGACGCGGCTCTTGCTACGCCACCTGCGCCCGGCTCGACTGCTCGACCTGCTCGCTCGTGCGTCCGAAGCGCCGCTCGCGGCTGCGGTAGGACGCGATCGCGGCGTCGAGCGCGGCGGCATCGAAGTCGGGCCAGAGCGTCTCGGTGAAGTAGAGCTCGGTGTAGGCGAGCTGCCACAGCAGGAAGTTGCTGATGCGCTGCTCGCCGCCGGTGCGGATGAAGAGATCGGGCTCGGGGGCGTAGGCCATGGCCAGGTAAGGGGCGAGATCGTCCTCGGCGATCTCGCTTCGCGGCCCGTGCTCCGCGGTGAAGCGGTTGAGGGCCTGCAGGATGTCCCAGCGGCCGCCGTAGTTGGCGGCGATCGTCAGGGTAAGCCGCTTGTTTTCCGCAGTGAGCCGCTCGGCGTCGTCGATCAGCCGCCGGATGGACGGATCGAACCGGCGCGTGTCGCCGACGATCCTGAGGCGCACGCCGTTGCGGTTGAGGCGCTCCATCTCGCTCACCAGCGCGCCCTGGAAGAGCTGCATGAGCAGCGCGACTTCCTCCGCGGGCCGCCGCCAGTTCTCGGAGCTGAAGGCGAACAGCGTGAGGAACTCCACGCCGCGCTCAACGCAGGCGCGCACCGCGGCGCGCACCGCCTCGACGCCGCGCTTGTGGCCCGCGAACCGCGGCAGCATCCGCTGCTTCGCCCAGCGGCCGTTGCCGTCCATGATGACGGCGACGTGCCGCGGCACCGCGCCGTGCGCGGGAATCTCCTCCGTCGAGCTGGCGTGCTTCATACGGAGAGCAGCTCCTTTTCCTTCTCCTGCAGCAGCTTGTCGATCTCCGCGATGTGGCGGTCGGTCATCTTCTGCACCTCGTCCTGCGCGCGGCGCTCGTCGTTCTCCGAGACTTCCTTCTTCTTGAGCGCCTCCTTGAGGTGCTGGATCGCGTCGCGCCGCAGGTTGCGCACGGCGACGCGCGCGTTTTCGGCCTCGTGCTTCACCACCTTGATGAGCTCCTTGCGCCGCTCCTCGGTGAGCGCCGGCATGGGGAGGCGGATCGTATCGCCGCTGGTGGAGGGATTCAGGCCGAGGTCGGATTCGCGGATCGACTTCTCGACCGTCGTGATCAGCTTCTTCTCGAACGGCGTAACGCCGATGGTGCGCGAATCGAGCAGGATCACCTTCGCGACCTGCTGGATCGGGGTCGGCGTGCCGTAGTAGTCCACCATCACGTGGTCGAGCAGGCCGGTGTGCGCGCGCCCGGTGCGCACCTTGCTCAAGTCGTTCTTGAACGACTCGATGCTCTTGTGCATCTTCTGCTCGGTGCCCTTCTTAAGCTCTGGGATCATCGCCTTCTCCCGCAGTCTCCGGTGCTCGGCTCATCATACGTGAACCAGGGTTCCCTCGTCCTCGCCGAGCACGATGCGCTGCAGCGCGTTCGGCTTGAAGATGCTGAAGACGCTGATGGGCAGCTTCTGGTCCCGGCAGAGCGTCAGCGCGGTCGCGTCCATCACCCGCAGGTTCTTCATGATCGCCTCGTCGAAACTGATGCGCGTATAGCGCTGGGCGCGCGGGTCGCGCTTCGGGTCGGCGGTGTAGACGCCGTCCACCTTCGTCGCCTTGAGGACGATCTCGGCGCCCATTTCGCTTCCGCGCAACGCGGCGGCGGTGTCGGTCGTGAAGAAGGGATTGCCGGTCCCCGCGGCGAAGATGACGATCTTGCCTTCTTCCAGGTAGCGAATCGCCTTGCCGCGGATATACGGCTCCACGACCTGCTCGATGTTGAGCGCGGATTGCACTCGGCTGGCGATGCCCGCGTGGCGCATGGCGTCCTGCAGCGCGAGCGCGTTCATGACCGTGGCGAGCATGCCCATGTAGTCCGCAGTGGCGCGGTCCATGCCCGCGGCCCCGGGCGCGACGCCGCGGAAGATGTTGCCGCCGCCGATGACTACGGCGATCTCCACGCCGAGGCGCGCCACTTGCGCCACCTCGGCCACGATGCCCTCGATGGTCTGCCGGTTGATGCCGAAAGGATCGTCCCCCATCAGGGCTTCCCCCGACAGCTTTAGAAGAATCCTTTTGTATTTAGGAGTCACCGTCCCGGTCAGTGCGCTTTGCCGGCTTGCGCCATCACTTCGGCGGCGAAGTCCGTGGACTTCTTCTCGATGCCCTCGCCGACCACGAAGAACGCGTAGGCGTTCACCTTGGCCTTCTTCGCGGCCAGCATCTTCTCGACCGTCTGCTTGTCGTCCTTGACGAAGGGCTGGCCCATGAGCGTGATCTCGCCGAGGAACTTGTTGAGCGAGCCCTCGACCATCTTCGCCGCGATCTCGGCGGGCTTGCCGGACTCCTTGGCGCGCGCCAGCTGGATCTCGCGCTCCCGGGCGACGATGTCGGCCGGCACTTCGGCCTTCGTCATGTGCTGCGGCTTGGCGAAGGCCACGTGCATGGCGACGTCCTTGCCGGCCTCCTCCGGTCCCTCGTAGTCCACCAGAACGCCGATCTTGCTGCCGTGCAGGTACAGGGCCAGCTTGCCCTTCGCCTGCATGCGCTTCACGCGCCGGATGTTGATGTTCTCGCCGAGCTTTTGCACCAGCTTCTGGCGCTGCTCCTCCTCCGCGGCGCCCGGGTCGCGGGTGGCAACGGTCTCGGCAAGCGATCTCGCAAAGCCGACGAAATCGTCGTTCTTGGCCACGAAGTCGGTCTCGCAGTTGAGCTCGACCAGCGCTCCGACCTTCTGATCCTGGGAAAGAAAGGCGCCGATCACGCCCTCGGCCGCGATGCGCGCCGCCGCCTTGCTCGCCCTGGCGCCGCTCTTGATGCGCAGCAGCTCTTCCGCCTTGCGCAGGTCGCCGCCCGCCTCGGACAGCGCTTTCTTGCACTCCATCATTCCAAGCCCGGTTAGCTCCCGCAGCTCCTTCACCAGGCCCGCGCTGATCTCTGCCATTCCTTGCTGCTCCTTACACGTTTTAAGGTTGAAAAAAAGGGGCGCTGGGCCCCTTTTTGAAATTGGCCTCGCAGGACAGGCTAGCGGCCCCCTTCTTCCTCTTCCACCTCGACGAACTCGTCGCGCGAGGCGGCGACCACTTCCTCGACCGATTGCGAGCGGCCCTCGAGCACCGCATCGGCCACGCCGCGCGCATACAGGCGGATGGCGCGGCTCGAATCGTCGTTGCCCGGGATCACGTAGTCGATTCCCTCCGGGGAATGGTTGGTGTCCACCACCCCGATGACCGGCACGCCGAGCTTGTTCGCTTCCTGCACCGCGCCCTTCTGGTAGCCGACGTCGATGATGAACAGGGCGTCGGGCAGCGCGGAGAGCTCCTTGATGCCGCCCAGCGAGCGCTGCAGCTTCTCCATCTCGCGCTGCAGCCCGAGCGCTTCCTTCTTCGCCATGCGCTCGAAGGTGCCGTCCTGCGCCATCTGCTCCATTTCCTTCAGGCGCTTGATGGACTGCTTGACGGTCTTGAAGTTCGTCAGCATTCCGCCGAGCCAGCGATGGTCGACGAACGGCATGGCGCAGCGCAGCGCTTCCTCGCGCACGATGTCGCGCGCCTGGCGCTTCGTGCCGACGAAAAGCAGCGAGCCGCGGTTGGCAGCGAGCTGGCGCGCGAACTTGAGCGCGTCCTGGTACATCGCCAGCGTGCGCTCGAGATTGATGATGTGGATCTTGTTGCGATGGCCGAAGATGTACGGCGCCATCTTCGGGTTCCAGTACCGGGTCTGGTGCCCGAAATGGACCCCGGCTTCCAGCATTTGACGCATCGTGACCGACACTCGGTTCTCCTTTAGGGTTGGGTCTGCGCCTGGTGAAGAATCCCCGGGAGCGAACCCGGGGACACCCTAATGGCCAGGCGGAAAATTTGACCTGGAGGAATTTAGAAACCCCGTCGCAAGTCAGCCCAAAATTCTAGCATAATCAGGCATCAATGGCTGTAGTCCTCAAGACCGCCGACGAGATCGAGCGGATGCGCGTCGCCGGTCGGCTGGCTTCCGAGGTGCTGGACTTCATCACCCCGCACGTCAAGGCCGGCGTCACCACCGGAAAGCTGAACGACCTGTGCCACGAGTACATGGTCGCGGTGCAGCGCACCGTGCCCGCCCCGTTGCACTACGCGCCTCCCGGCTACCGGCCGTTCCCGAAGTCCATCTGCACGTCCGTGAACCACCAGGTGTGCCACGGCGTGCCCGGCGAGCGCGTCCTCAAGCCCGGCGACATCCTGAACATCGACATCACGGTCATCAAGGACGGCTTCCACGGCGACTGCAGCCGGATGTTCTACGTGGGCGAGCCGAGCATCCAGGCGAAGCGCCTCGTCGAGGTGACCTTCGAGTGCATGTGGCGCGGCATCTTCCAGGTCCGACCGGGCGCGCGGCTGGGGGACATCGGGGCCGCCATCCAGCAGCATGCCGAGCAGAACGGCTTCTCGGTCGTGCGCGAGTTCTGCGGCCACGGCATCGGCAGGAAATTCCACGAGGAGCCGCAGATCCTGCACTACGGCAAGCCGGCCACGGGCATGCCGCTCGAGCCCGGCATGACCTTTACCATCGAGCCCATGATCAACGCCGGCAAGCCGGGCATCCGCGAGCTCGCGGACGGCTGGACCATCGTGACCAAGGACCATAGCCTCTCCGCCCAGTGGGAGCACACCGTGCTAGTCACCGACGCTGGCTACGAGGTGCTCACGAACTCGCCGGGCGTGCTGCCGCCGCCGCGCGGCGCCTGACGTGCACGCCGATCTGCGCGGCGAGCTTGCGCAGGAACGCGGCAAGCTGCGCGAGTCGTATCTCGAGCGGCCCCACCCGGGCCGCCTGCTTCGCGACCACGCGAAGCTGATTGACCGCGTCGTGCGGGGCGTCTGGGGCCGCTCCGGGTTGCCCGGCGCGCTGGTCGCGACCGGCGGCTACGGCCGCGGCGAGCTGTTCCCGCACTCCGACATCGACCTGCTGGTGCTGCTTCCGGCGCATCCCGATGCGGCGGGGCACGCCGCGCTGGAGCGGCTGATCGGCGAGCTGTGGGACATCGGCCTCGAGATCGGCCACAGCGTGCGCACCGTGGAGGAATGCATCGAAGCGGCGGCGCAGGACATCACCATCAATACCAGCCTGCGGGAATCGCGCTATCTTGCCGGAAGCCGGCGCCTCTTCGAAGCGCTCTTGGCCGAGATGGCGGCGCGCTCCGACGTGCCTTCTTTCCTCCAGGCGAAGAAGCTCGAGCAGGAGCAGCGCTACGCGAAGCACCAGGACTCGCCCTACGCCCTCGAGCCGAACGTGAAGGAATCGCCGGGCGGGCTGCGCGACCTCCAGGTCATCCAGTGGATCGCGCGCGCGAGCGGCATCGGAAAGCGGTGGAAGGATTTCGTGCCCGCCGGGCTGCTCGAGCGCGACGAGGCGCTGCAGATCGCGCGCCACGAGGCCATCCTGCAGGACCTGCGCATCCGGCTGCACTACCTCGCCGGCCGGCGCGAGGACCGGCTCGTGTTCGACTTCCAGGGCGCGCTCGCCGCGCAGCTCGGCTACAGCGCGACGGCGGATCGCCGGGCGAGCGAGGTCCTCATGCAGCGCTATTACCGCTCGGCGAAGGTCGTCACGCAGCTCAATACCATCCTGCTGCAGAACCTCGAGGCGCGCATCGCGCCCACGCCGCTCCAGGCGCCGCGGCTCCTTAACGAGCGCTTCCGCGCCCGGGGCGAGCTGCTCGAGGTCATCGACGAGGGGCTGTTCGAGCGCGAGCCGGTGGCCATCCTCGAGAGCTTCCTGCTGATGATGCAGCACCCCGACCTGCGCGGGATCACGGCGCCGACGCTGCGCGCGCTATGGCGCGCGCGCACGCGCATAAACGCGCGCTTCCGCGCCGATCCGCTCGCGCGCCTGATGTTCCTGCACCTCCTGCAGCAGCCGCGCGGCATCGTGCACGAGTTCCGCCGCATGAACCAGTACGGCGTGCTCAGCCGCTACCTGCCGGAGTTCGGCCGCATCGTGGGCCAGATGCAGCACGACCTCTTCCACGTCTACACGGTCGACCAGCACATCCTCATGGTGGTGCGCAACCTGCGCCGCTTCACCATGCCCGAGCTGGCGCACGAGTTTCCGCTGTGCACGGAGCTCATGGCGGGCTTCGAGCGGCGCTGGCTGCTCTATATCGGGGCGCTGTTCCACGACATCGCGAAAGGCCGCGGCGGCGACCATTCGCACCTGGGGTCGGAGGACGCGCGGCGTTTCTGCCGCCGGCACGGGCTGTCTGCCGACGACACGGACCTCGTGTGCTTCCTCGTCGAGCAGCACCTGTCGATGTCGAGCGTCGCGCAGAAGAAGGACGTGCACGATCCCGAGGTGGTCAAGGCGTTCGCCGCGCAGGTCGGCAGCGAGCGTCGCCTGGTCGCGCTCTACCTCCTCACGGTGGCCGACGTGCGCGGCACCAGCCCCAAG